>CASFCW010000021.1 GCA_949293165.1 uncultured bacterium | reverse complement strand
TCTCGCGCAGGATGGGCCGACTTTTCCGCAAGGAATCGAGGCCCATCTTGCGTGCAGCCCTTCTCGAAAAAGTGGCTGCGCCACTTTTTCGACAGTCTCAGTCCCACGCAGGAATGATTTCCTGCGTGGGACGTTTTCTGCCCTGTTCAAACTGGGGGCGCAGCCGAAGGAAAGCGTCAGCTTTCCGCGAACGTTCTTTGCCTGCTTCTCTCCGCAAGTTGGATATAAAGATCCCACGCAAGATTGATTTCCTGCGTGGGACGTTTTCCGTCCTGTTCAAACTGGGGGCGCAGCCGAAGGAAAGCGTCAGCTTTCCGCGAACGTTCTTTGCCTACTTTCTTTCAAGAAAGTAGGGTGTTCAGGAAAGCGGGGCGTCCAGCTGGGCGGCCACAGGCTCCAGGTAATTGGTCTGGACCTCCTCCAGCTTGCCGGCGTCGAAGGCGGCGGCCAGGCTGGGGTCGATGGGCAGCTGAGCCAGCAGGGGCAGGCCCAGCTTCATGGCCTCCTGCTCCAGGTTGCTCTCCCCGAAGATGGCATGGCGCTTGCCGCAGTCGGGGCACTGGAAGTAGCTGTAATTCTCCACCAGGCCCAGCACCGGCACGGACATCATCTGAGCCATATGCACCGCCTTGGTCACAATCATAGACACCAGATCCTGAGGGGAGGTCACCACCAGGATACCGTCCACAGGCAGGGACTGGAACACCGTCAGGGGCACGTCGCCGGTTCCGGGAGGCATATCCACGAACATATAGTCCACGTCGCCCCACTCCACATCCGTCCAGAACTGGGTAACCACGCCGGCAATCACCGGGCCGCGCCAGATCACCGGGTCAGTTTCATGGGCGGTGAGCAGGTTGAGGGACATGATCTTGATGCCGCCGTTGGTGACGGCGGGCTGCAGGCCGTCGTCGGTAGCCATAGCCCGCTGGTGGATGCCGAAGGCGGTGGGCATGGAGGGGCCGGTGATGTCGGCGTCCAGGATGGCTACCTTGTGGCCCCGGCGGGCCATAGCCACAGCCAGGGATGCGGTGACGGTGCTTTTGCCCACGCCGCCCTTTCCGCTGACCACAGCAATCACCCGCTTGATGCTGGACTTGGCGTTGGCCGGAGCCCGCATGTCCCGGGAGCTGCAGTCCGAGGAGCTGCAGGTAGAACAATTATGGGTACATTCAGACATTGGTCTGTCTCCTTTCTTCGTCCCCGCCTGGGGGCGGGGCTGCGTTTCAACTGCAATGCAGGTAAAACCAAATTCAAATTCGCTCAGGGAATGAGCACATTTTCCAGGGGCAGCTGGCCCTGATTCTCCTCAGGCGTGAAGTAGTAGGTGAGAATCTGGGAGACCATGGTGGTCAGGGTGCCGCCGCTGCCGCCGTGCTCCACCACCATGGCGATGGCAATCTGGGGATCGTCATAGGGGGCGAAAGCCACGAACACGGCGTTGGACTGGGTGGCCGCGCTGATCTGGGCGGAGCCCGTCTTGCCGCCGGCCTCCACCGGCAGGTTCCGGAAGGCGGAGCTGGTGTCCACCACCCGCTTCATGCCCTCCTTCACCGCCGTCAGGTTTTCCTCCTTGATGTCGATGGTGCTGAGCACCTGAGGCTCATAGACGTACTCCACCTGGGAGAAGTCGCTGGACTTCACCGACTTGAGCAGATGGGTGGAGTAGCGGGTGCCGCCGTTGACCAGGGTAGCCACATAGTTGGCCAGCTGGATGGGCGTCACCATGGTATTCTCCTGCCCGATGGCGGCGGAGAGGATGTTGCCCTCATACCAGGTCATGCCAACGGATTTGGAATATTCCGGCCCGGCGATGTGCCCGGTAGCCTCCGGCAGCTCCACGCCGGTTTTCTGACCCAGGCCGAAGCGGGAGGCGTATTCGTCCAGCACCTCAATGCCCAGGCGGCGGCCCACATCGAAGAAGAAGTAGTTGCAGGACACCTCAATGGCCTCGGTGACATTGATATACCCGTGGTGGCCTCCATACTGGCGGTAGTACCAGCACATGGCGGGCCAGTCAGGCCAGTAGGTGTAGATGCCCAGGGTGTTGATCTCTGAGGTGGGGGTGATGATCCCCTCCTCCAGCCCGGCGACGGAGGTAATCATTTTGAAGGTGGAGCCGGGGGGATAGATCTCCATGAAGGCCCGGTTATACAGGGGCTCCAGGGGGTCGGTGCTGTTCTCGGCAAAGTCCTGGGCGTAATTTTCCAGGGAGAAGGTGGGGTAGGAGGCTGCGGCCAGGATGTCGCCGGAATCCACATCCAGCACCACGCAGGCGGCGCCTTCCACCTCGTCGCTTTTCAGATTGCCCAGGCCGCCGGCCAGGGTGTCCTCCACCATCTTCTGCAGCTCAATGTCAATGGTGAGGAACACATTGCCTCCCGGCTCCGGCTGCTGGGTCTCCCCTGTCTCCGGATCGGTCAGCCAGGTGGAGGAGACGATTTTCCCCTCCTCATTGCGCTCCACCGTGCGCACGCCGGGCACACCCCGCAGGTAGCTCTCAAAGGCGCTTTCCACGCCCTCCTTGCCCACCTTGTCGTTGAGGGTATAGCCCGCGTCCAGACCCAGGTAGTATTCCGCCTCGCTGGCGTCCATGCTGGCCACCCGGCCCAGCAGATGGGCGGCATAGGTGGTATTATACTGCCGGACGCTCACCGTTTCAATCTCTACCCCCTGGACGCCCTCCTCCTTCACCCGGGTGATGAAGTCGGTGCTCACATCCTGGGCATAGACATACAGGGGCCAGTTGGTCACCCGGGAGCGGTAATACAGCTCAAACAGCACGCCGGCCACCGCCCGGGCGTCGGTGGCGCTCATATCGCCGATATTCAGCACGGGGATTTCCTTCCCCGCCGCCTTCGCCGCCTTCTCATCCACGGCCCCCTGGCCCTTTACGCCGAAGTCCCGGCACATCTGGCCCAGCAGCTCCTCCGCCGTGGGCAGGCGGTAGGGCTCCTCCGGCTCCGCCTCCTCAGGCTCCTCCCGCAGGCCCAGAGCAATGAGGAACTTTTCCCACAGGCTGGGCTCCTCCGGCTCCGCCGTCCCCGCCTCCTCAGGCTCCTGGGTGGGGTCCTCAATCCACTTCATCTTCACCGCCAGGCTGCCCAGGCGGGTGAGGGTCTTGGTCTCGTTCCCCTCCTCGTCCGTGCCGGTGGTGTAATAGGGGTTCTCCGTGGTAAAGGTGAAGGGGACCTCCTTGGAGATGGGCAGGGTGTCCGCCCATTCCACCCCCTCCTCCCGGGAAATCCGGATCAGGGACAGCAGGTTTGCGCACCGCTCCTCATTGTCCTTTCCCATCAGGGAGGTGTTCAGGGACACCTGATAGGAGGACTTGTTGGACACCAGCACCGTGCCGTTGCGGTCCAGGATCAGCCCCCGGCTGGCGGCCACCGTCTGCGTCTCCGCGATGCGGGACACCGACTGGGCGGCATACTCGGCGCCGTTGGTATATTGCAGCGTATACAGGTTGGAGCACAGCACCGTCATCAACAGCGCCAGCACCACCACAACCACCAGAATCCGGCGGGTAAATTGCATGTTATTCACTGGGAACTCCTTTCCCTGTCGTTCAACTCAGCTTATGGCCGCCCATCTTCCGGTGCACCCGGCGGAACAGCAGATAGACCACCGGTGTCCAGCACAGGGACAGCAGCACCTCCGCCGCCGCCACCTGAAGCAAGACGTCCAAATGCTCCGTTTGAATGAAGATCGCCCGGAAGATCCGCAGCCCGTCCAGCACCGCCAGCACCCCCGCCGAACACAGCAGACAGCTGAGAAAGGACTGGCTCAAGGCATACTGGGACACGGCCCCCACCACCATACCGGCCAGGGCCATGCCGAAAATCAGCCCGCCGAAGCCGCCGGGGTAGCCCAGCTCCCACAACAGCCCCACAGCCAAGCCGAATCCGGTGCCGCCGTACGTGCCCTCCAGCACCCCCACCGCCACCACCGCCAGGGGCAGCAGCATGGGGATGGTTCCCCACAGGGGGAACCGGTTCAAAATCTGGGAGTCCAGCAGCCACACCAGCGCCAGGGCCAGGGCATAGCAAATCCATTTGAATATATTTCGCTGCGGTGTCATGGTACCTTCTCTCCCGCCTATTCCACAATATCAAAGTCCTTGATGACGAACACATTGACCAGCTGGTCCAGTGCGGCGGAGGGGATTACCACGCCGTAGCGGGTCATGCCGGAGGGCTCGTCAAACACGGCTTCCACGGTGCCCACCACCAGGCCGGAGGGGTAGACATTCCCCTTGCCGGAGGTAACCACCTCGTCGCCTGCCACCAGCTGGGCGTCGTCAGACAGATAGCTCAGGCGGAGCTTGCCCTCCTTCATCAGGGAGAACTCCCCCTCCAGCACGCCGGCGGTGTTGGTGCGGGTAATCAGCCCGCCCATCTCCATGCTGGCGTCAATCATGGTGGTCACCGTGGCGAAATGGTCCCCCACCGTGCTGACCACGCCCACCAGCACGCCGGTCTCCGTAATGACGCAGTTGCCCTCCTGAATGCCCCACTCGCTGCCCTTGCTCAGGGTCAGGGTGGAGCGCCAGTTGTCGGTGGAACGCCCGGTGATCCGGGCGGATTCAAACACAAAGTCCCGGCGCTTGGCCTGGAGGTTCAGCAGCTCCCGCAGCTGGTCGTTTTCCACCAGGGCGGCCTCGCTTTGGCGCAGCTGCTCCTCCAGCTGGGCAACCTCCTGCTCCAGCTGGGACACCTGCTCCTCCAGCTCCCCATAGTGGAACAGGAAGCCACGGGCGCTGTCCAGGCGCTCAGCCACCCAGGTCACGCCGGAACGCACCGGGGCGGTAATGGTGCCCACCAGGTTGGACAGCGGGCCGCTTTGGCCCCCCAAGGCCATGGAGGAGACGCCCACGGCCACGCTGAGCACCAGCGCCGCCGCCAGCACCCAGATTCCGTTGTGTCGGAGAAAATCCTTCACGCCTTACTTCCTTTCCCCGGCCATAGCCAGCACATCCACGCCCAGCCCGGCCAGAATCCGGCCCAGCCGGCACACCGGCAGGCCAACCACATTGAAATAATCCCCCTCAATGCCCTCTACCAAAAGGGCGCCATAGCCCTGGATGCCATAGGCCCCCGCCTTGTCCATAGGCTCGCCGGTGGCGATGTATTGACGGATTTCCGCCTCCGTCAGCGGCCGGAACCGCACCTGGGTGGCCTCGTGCTCGGTCACCTGCCGACCACCCAGGCACACCGTCACGCCGGTGTACACCGTGTGCGACCGGCCGGACAGCAGGGCCAGCATCTCCGCCGCCCCAGCCTCATCCACCGGCTTGCCCAGCACATGGCCGTCCACCGCCACCACCGTGTCGGCGGCAATCACCAGGGCGCCGTCCCCAACGCCGGCGGCCACCTCCTCCGCCTTCTGGCGGGACAGGTTCTCCACCAGCTGCCAGGGGGGCAGGGTATCGTCCATCACTTCCTCCCCCCGGGCGGGGCGCACCTGAAAGTCCTCCAGCCCCATGCGGGCCAGCAGCTCCCTGCGCCGGGGAGATTGGGAGGCCAGTATGATCTCCATGCCCTTCCCCCCATCAGGCCCCGGTGGACCCAAAGCCGCCGGCGCCCCGGGCGGTGTCGTCCAGCTCGTCCACCAGCTCCAGCTCCGCCTGAACCACAGGCGTCAGCATCAGCTGGGCAATCCGGTCCCCGGGCTGGACGGTATAATCCGATTCCCCGGAGTTTTGAAGGCCAACCATGATTTCACCCCTGTAATCACTGTCAATGACCCCCACGCAGTTGGCCGGGGCGATGCCATGCTTGATCCCCAGGCCGCTGCGGGCAAAGACCAGGGCCACATAGTCCGCCGATGGCAGGGCGATGGCGATGCCGGTGGGGATCACCTTGCGGCCGCCGGCGGGGATGGTCACCGCCTGGTCGATGCAGGCGTGCAGATCCATGGCGGCCGCGCCGGCGGTGGCGTAGAAGGGGGTAGGAATCTCCGTCCCGATTTTGGGGGAGAGGGCTTTGATTTTCAGCTTCATAGGATTCTCCTGACTTGTTTCATTGGCGGCAAGGGCCGGGCAGGTCACTCCACGTCCCGGTAATACAGGCCCCGGGTCATCTCACCCGGCCTGTACCGCCCCTTGCCCTTGTAACGGTCCAGCACCTGGACGCATTCCTCCGGGGTTTCGGTGGTAAACATCAGCCGCGCCGCCCACAGGCCCAGCCGCTGGTAGTCCCCCGCCTTGTCCGCCAGGAACAGGGTTTTCCCGTTGAGGATCTCGTTGCGGCAGCCGAAGGCCTTCACCACGGGGAAGGTCTCCCCCTTCCGGTCCACCAGCCGCTCCCGGCCGGTGCAGCTGTGGGCCCCGGTGTGGTTGTGGATGATGCAGTTTTCCGTAATCATGACGGGCAGGTGCCCGTAGACAATGGCTTCCAGGGGAATGGCCTTGGACAGGTCCCGGATCTGGGCCAGCTTCAGCTCGAAGGAGGCGGTGGCGGACACCAGGCCCAGCCGTTTCAGCTCCTTCAGGGTCTGGCTGTTGTAGACCCCCAGGCCAAAGTCGCCCCGGACGGTGAAGCCCCGCTCCCTGGCCCGGCGCACCCCATCCAGGGTGCCGGCCATGGCCTGGGTCACACCCAGCCCTTTCAGGGTGTCCAGCGCCTTTTCCAGGCCGGGCAGCTCCCGGTCCCAGCAGATCCGGGGCAGCAGGGCTGCCACCTCCACCCCCGCCTGGAGACAGCGCTCCACCGCCTGAGGGCAGGCGGCGCCCTCCTCCGCAGGCAGGTAGAGCAAAGCGGGCCTGCGCAGCAGCAGCTCCGGGGTGATCTGCTCCGGCGTGCGGACGGAAAGGGTAAGCTCCGGCGCCGATTTGGGGTTGGCGTAGCGGACGCCGGGATGGAATTCTCCCCGGCGGCGCTCCGGCAGCTGGACGCGCTGCCGACTCAGCTCCTCCAGGGCCTGGCGGCGCATGGCGTTCAGCGCCGACAGGGGGAGGGACAGCCCCTCCTCCACCTGGGCGGTTATCTTGGTGCAGAGATAGGGCGTGCCGCCGGTACGGGTCAGCTGACCGGCTACCTTCTCCTGGGTGAGGGGGACGTTGACCGCCGCCTGGGGCACCGGGCCCTCCGCCTGGGCCACGCGGCCCTGGGCATCCTCCACCGCCACCTGGGCGGGCTGGCCGCCCCGGATGCGGGCATACATCCGCACCGGCAGCTTGCGGTTTTCCCCGCTTTCATAGGTTTCCCGGGCCTGGGCGTACAGCTCCTGGGGCGGCTGCCCCTCCTGCCGGGTGCCGAACATCTGGCTGCCCTTCTCGTCCAGATAGTACCCCTGGGTAAAGCCCTGGCGGGAAAAGGCCGCCTCCAGCCGGGCCAGCTCCTGGGCGGTGGGCTCCCGCCCCTCGTCCCTGGCCTTGGCGTAAATCCCGGTGACAATGGCCACATACTCCGGCCGCTTCATCCGGCCCTCCAGCTTCAGGCAGGCCACCCCCATCCGGTTCAGCTCCCCCAGGTAGCCCACCAGGGAGACGTCTTTCAGGGACAGGGGGTACCCGTCCGCCCGGTTACCCCACCCATATTGCAGCCGGCAGGGCTGGGCGCACAGGCCCCGGTTGCCGCTGCGCCCGCCGATGATGGAGGAGAGGTAGCACTGGCCGGAATAGCACATGCACAGCGCGCCGTGCCCGAACACTTCAATTTCAATGGGGGAGCGGGCGCAGATGTAGTCGATCTGGTCCCGGCTCAGCTCCCGGGACAGCACCACCCGGGTCATGCCCAGGTCGGCGCACTCCTTCACGCCGTCCAGGCTGTGCACCGTCATCTGGGTGGAGCCGTGCAGGTGCAGGTCGGGCGCCACCTGGCGCAGCATCCGGGCCACGCCCAAATCCTGGACAATCACCGCGTCCACGCCCATCCCGTTGATTTCCCCCGCCAGCTCCGCCGCGGCGGGCAGCTCCCGGTCGGTGAGCAGGGTGTTCAGGGTCAGATGCACCTTGGCGCCCCGAAGATGGCAGTAAGAAACCGCCGCCGCAACCTCCTCCCGGGTGAAGTTCTTCGCGTTGCGGCGGGCATTAAAATCACCGTAGCCCAGATAAACGGCGTCCGCGCCGTTCTGAACCGCGGCGTAGACCGACTCCATGGAGCCGGCGGGAGCAAGGAGCTCCAGCATGGATGTATCCTCCCTTGTATCAGGTTCCCGGAGCATGCCCCCGGAGCAGAACAGGGCGCCCCCTCCGCCCCCGCGGGGGGAAGGGGGCCCCGTTCAGGTCACTTCTGGTTTTGGAGCTTGAAAATCTCCCGCTTGGCCTCGGACAGCTCCATCTTCAGCCGGGCATTCTCATCCAGGCCTTTCTTGATCTGCAACCGGAGATTCTCCCCCGCCTCCTGCTCCCGGTAGAACTGGTCGGCCAGGTTCATGGCGGCCAGCACCGCCGCGTCCGACCGCCCCAGACGGGCGCCGTCCATAACCTGGGTCAGCTGGCTGTCCACCAGCTGGGCGCAGCGGGTGACATACGCCTCGGATTCCTCCGCCACCAGCGTATACTCCTGCCCGGCGATGGTCACGGTAATTTTCTGCTTCATTCCCAATTCCTCCCCGTCGTTTCTATCTCTCAGGGGGCGGGGGAACACCCATACGCCCCACATGGTTCTATAATCAGAGTCATTATAGCATAAGTTATCCCATTTGAAAAATAAATTTACCATGAATTTTTCCCTTCTCCCCCGGTTTTTTTCGACGGATGCCCCACCCCTCCCCCCCTCGTCCCTCCCGAGGGATTTCCTGTTTACTCCCGGCGGATTTTGCGGTAGAATGGAGGCGAACAAACTGACGAAAGGAGGGCGCGTCATGGCCCAGCTTCTCTCCCCCGGCAGCATCATCGCCATGCCGGACCAGGCGGCAGACCGGCTGCTCCGCCTGGACAGCGGCGACGCCGCCCTGCTCTACCTCCACCTGCTCCGTCACGGCGGTCTGGACGGCCTGCGCTGGCCGGAGGAACGGATTCAAGGGGCCTTGGAGCAGCTGAAATCCCTGGGCATGGCCCCCGCGAATCTGCTGGCCTCCCAGGCACCCCCGCCCCCTGTCCCCGAGCCCACGCCCCCGGAGTACGCCCTGGAGGACATCACCGCCGCCCTGGCCGACCCCGCCTCCACCTTCCCCGCCCTGGCCGACGAGGTGGAGCGCCGCCTGGGCAAGAAGCTGTCAGCCAACGACCTGCGGATTCTATACACCCTGTACGACCACCTGGCTCTGCCCACGGAGGTCATCTTCCTGCTGGTCAACTGGTGCATTGAGGAGATGGAGCGGAAATACGGCCCCGGCCGCCGCCCCTTCCTCTCCCAGATCCGGAAGGAGGGCTTCATCTGGGCCCGGAAGGGCATCGACACCGTGGAGGCGGCGGAAGCCCACCTCCAATCCCTGACCCGGCTCCGCGGCCGGGGCAACCAGGTGCTCCGGCTGCTGGACATCCAGCCCCGGCCCCTGGTGGAGCGGGAGAAGCATTACATCGCCGCCTGGGATGAGATGGGCTTTGACGACCAGGCCATCCGGGCGGCCTATGAGCGGACCATTATGAAGAAGCAGGCCATGGACTGGAGCTACATGAACGGCATTCTCCGCCGCTGGCACGAAAAGGGTCTCCACACCCTGGAGGCCATCCAGGCGGGGGACCGGGACGCCCGTCCCGTCCAGGCCGCCCAGCCCCCCGGAGCCGCCGCCTCCCAGCAGGCGCGGCAGGCCCGGGAGGACATGGAGCAGATGCGCCGCCTGATGGACCAGTTCAAGCGCATGGAGGAGTGACACAATGGCATACGATCCCAATGTACTGCGCCGGGCCACCGCCCGGCTGGAGGCAGAGAAGCGCCGCCGGGAGGATGAGCAGGAGCTGCTCCGCCGCCAGGTGTACGCCAGGGAGCCCCGCCTGGCCCAGCTGGACAAACGGCTCCAGGGTACCATGGCCCAGCTGGTGGCCGCCTCCCTTCGCCGTGGGGAAAACGCCGGAGAGGCCGTCCGGGCCATCCGGGACCAAAACTTGGACATCCAGCGGGAGCGGGCGGTGCTTCTGGGGGCCATGGGCCTGCCGGAGGACGCCCTGGACGCCAAGCCCGCCTGCCCCCTGTGCGGCGACACCGGCTGGCGTGGGGCCCAGATGTGCCGGTGCCTGCGGCAGCTGTGCACGGAGGAACAGATCCAGGAGCTGTCCAAGCTGCTGGACCTGGGGGAGCAGTCCTTCGACGCCTTCCGCCTGGACTACTACAGCCAGGCCATCTGGCCCGGCCGGGGCACCTCCCCCCGGGACAACATGGATCTGGTTTACGAGGTGTGCCTGAATTACGCCCAGAAGTTCGGCCGCTTTTACATCCGCAACCTGTTTCTGTCCGGGGCGCCCGGGCTGGGCAAAACCTTCCTCTCCGCCTGCATCGCCCGCACCGTGTCGGAGCAGGGGGTGTCCGTGGTGTACGACACGGCGGCCAACATTTTTTCTCAGTTTGAGACCCGGAAATTCCAGCGGGACAGCCAGGGGGTACAGAGCGCCCTGGACGAGACCCGCCGCTACCTCAACTGCGACCTGCTGATCCTGGACGACCTGGGCAGCGAGATGACCACCCAGTTTGTCCAGTCCGCCCTGTACGAGCTGATTAACACCCGCCTGGTAGGGGGCAAGCACACGGTTATCTCCTCCAACCTGACCATGGAGGAGGTAGGCCGCCGGTACACCCCCCAGATCGCGTCCCGCCTGGGTGGGGAGTATTACGTGCTCCATTTCTTCGGGGACGACATCCGCCTGCTGAAGAAGAAGCAGGTATAGGAGGCCCAGCGTGAAAATAATCGACGCCCATCTGCATCTGTTTCCCCCCTCCCCCGGCACCGACGCCATGGCCCGGGAGGTGGGGCACGAGAATTCCGTTGACCATCTCCGTCAGGTATACCGGGAACTGGACATGGTCCATGGCGTGGTCATGGGCAACCGGGATCTGGCCCGGCAGGGGGAGAATTGTCCTACCGACCTGTTCCACTACTGCGTGGGGCTGGACAGCCTGGTGCTGGAGGGAGGGGAGGCCATCCCCGCCGACCTGCCCGACCAGGTGGAGGAGCACCTGCGCCGGGACGCCTGCTGCGGGGTGAAGCTCTACCCCGGCTACAACAAGATCTGGCTCACCGACCCCATTTACCAGCCCATCTACGAGCTGGCCCGGCGATATGACAAGCCGGTGGCCGTCCACATGGGCCTCACCGCCCACCCCAGGGCTTTTTTGAAGTACAGCCATCCCCTGGCCCTGGACGAGGCCGCCGCCAGCCACCGGAAAATCCAGTTTGTCATGTGCCATTTCGGCAACCCCTTCCTTCAGGAGGCCGCCGCCGTGCTGGAAAAAAACCGGAACGTGAGCACCGACCTGTCCGGTCTGCTGGAGGGCCGGGTGGATTTGGAGCGGTACTGGGTGGAGCGGGGCGGCTACGTGTCCCTGCTCCAGACCTGGCTGTCCTATGTGGGCTGCTGGGACCGGGTGATGTACGGCACGGACTGGCCCATTGTCAATCTGGCCGAGTACATCCGCTACATCCAGCACATCGTCCCCCAGGCGCACTGGGACGCCGTATTTTTCCAAAACGCCAACCGGATTTACCATCTGGGACTATGAAAAGGAGGCCGGCCCATGGTACCCAACGACCCTGTTATCCTGCTCAGCTACGTAAACACCAAGCTCCGGGACGAGTATCCCTCCCTGGAGGAGCTCTGCTCCGCCGAGGACATTGACCCGGCCTGGCTGACCCAAACCCTGGCAGCCATTGACTACCGCTATCAGCCCGAACAAAACAAGTTCGTATGATAAAAAATCCGTACCTGCCGGAATCCGGCAGGTACGGATTTTTTATATCGGTCTTGGGGAGGCCTGATACAGCAGGGCGTTGCAGATGGCCGCCGCCACGGTGGACCCCCCCTTGCGGCCCATGGCGGCGATGATGGGGACGTTCTTCTCCCGGCAGAGGCGCAGGATCTCCTCCTTGCTCTCCACCACGTTGACAAAGCCCACCGGCACCGCAATCACCAGGGCGGGCCGAAGCTCCCCCGCCTCCATCCGCTCCGCCATGCGCAGCAGGGCGGTGGGGGCGTTGCCCACAGCAAACACCGCCTCCGGGTGCTCCGCCGCCCAGCGGTCCACCGCGGCGGCCGCCCGGGTGGAGCCGGTCTCCGCCGCCTGTTGGGCTACCCGGGGATCGGCCATGTAGCAGTACCTCTCCACCCCCAGCCGGCGGCAGGCCGCCTGGTTGATTCCGGACAGGGCCATGTTGGTGTCGGTGACAATGGGGACACCCTGTTTCAGGGCCTGAATCCCCGCCTCCGCCGCCCCCGGCGTAAAGACCAGGTTTTGGGCGTAGTCAAAGTCCGCCGTGGTATGGATGGCCCGCAGCACCACCTCCCGGCACTCCGGCGGCAGGGCAACGCCCATCTCCTCCAGCTGCGCCGAGATAATCCGCATGCTCTCCCGTTCAATTTCCCCCGGAGCGGTATGTGCCGTCACTTGTTTTCCTCCCTCTCCCCGGTGATAATCCACACCGGATTTTGTCCCATCATCAGGTTCAGCCCCCCCACCGGGCGGCTTCTCGCCGCGGTGATCTGGGTCACCTGGGCCTGGATGCCCAGCCCGGTCAGCGCCGCCGCGGCGGCCCCCAGGGTCTCCAGAGCGATGGCGGTCACGCACAGGCGGACGGCGGGGTTTTTCTCCACTGCCAGGGCCAGGATGGTGGACAACTGCCCGCCGCTGCCCCCCACAAACACCCGGTCCGGGCGGGGCAGGGCCTCCAACGCCGCCGGGGCGCTGCCGGGGACCAGCTCCAGGTTCCAGGCGCCCAACCGCTCCCGGTTGGCCCGGATCAGGCGGCAGGCGTCCTCCTCCCGCTCCACGGCGTATACCTTGCCCTTTGGGTTGGCCAGGGCCAGCTCCACCGCCACTGAGCCGGTGCCCGCCCCTACGTCCCAGCAGATATCCCCCTCCCGGGGCGCCAGCTTGGCCAGGACGGCGGCGCGCACCTCCTGCTTAGTCATGGGGGTTTTGTCCCGGAGGAAGTCACTGTCCTCTATCCCCTGGGTCACGGTCCTTCTCACCGGGGCAACCCCCTCCGCCAGCAGCACGGCCAGGGGGGCGGTTTCCACCCCGGCCAGCTCCGACGCACAGCCGCGATAGATCCGCTCCTCCGGGTAGGACAGCGCCTCCCCCACCGTGACCTCCAGGTCACCCAGGCCGGCCTGGGACAGCTTTTCGCACAGGGTGCCCACGCCGCCGGCCCCGCCAGTGAGGAAAAACACCGGCTTCCCCCGGGCGGCCAGCACCGCCCCCACCGGGTCGCAGCTCAGGCCGTGGGCGGACTCCACCCGCCACTGCTGCCAGGGGCGGCCCAGCCGGGCAGCCAGATACTGCATACTGGACAGGCCGGGAATCACCCGCCAGGGGATGCCCCGCTCCTCCAGCATGGGGATCAGGGTCCGGGCCCCGGAATGCAGCCCGGTGTCCCCGCTGTACAGCACGCAGGGCCGCCGGCAGCCGCAGGCGGACAGGTATTCCACAATCTCCGCCGATTTTGTGGAAACCAGGCCGCGCCCCTTTCCAGGCACCGGGCACTGCTCCATCAGCCGCCGGGAGCCCACCAGGCAGTCGGCCTCCTCCAGGGCGGTCCGCGCCTCCCCGGTCAGGCAGGCGGAAGCACCCGGCCCCATGCCCACCAGCGTCACCTTCATTCCGCACCCTCCTTTGTCAACCAATTCAGGATCTCCTGCACACCGCTTCCCCGCTCCTCCGGCCGGCGGATCACCACCAGCTCCGCCCCGGCTTCCTCCGCCGCGGCCACCTTTTCCTGGAATCCACCCTCCGCCCCGCCGTCCTTGGTGACGAACCAGCGGATGTGGTACTGCTCCAGGATGGCCCGGTTCAGCGCCTGGGAGAAGGGCCCGTGAAGGGCCAGGATATTCCGGGTGGGGATGCCCATGGCCCGGCAGATCTCCAGGCTCTCCGCCACCGGCAGCACCCGGGGGTACAGCCGCTCCGGCGGCAGCTGGGAAAAGGCGGCCAGCTCCTTGGCCCCGATGGCCAGCAGGACGGGGCCCTCCCGCCCCTTCAGAAAGGCCGCCGCTCCCGCGGCGCTGTCGGTCACCACGCCCCGGAAGGCCCCTCCCGCCGGTCTCAGCAGGCGGCGGAGGGGGACACCTGCCCGGGCGCAGGCCAGGCGGATATTTTGGGAGACGATTCGGGCGTAGGGGTGGGTGGCATCCACACAGCGGTCATAACCCGGCAGCAGGGCGGACATCCCCTCCGCCTCCATCCGACCCACCAGGACGGTGACGCCGGGCAGGCTGCCCAGCTCCTCCGCCCCCAGCGGGGTGGCCACGCTGACGGCCGCCGACATCCCCAGCCGGGACAGCTCCTCCGCCAGCCGCCGCCCCTCCGTGGTGCCCCCGAAAATCAATACCTTCATGCTTTTCCTTCGTAGCCTCTGGGGGTGACCATCCACCGCCCCAGGCGCTGGGTGGAGGAGGAACCGATAAACACGGTGGTGAACATGTCCACTTCCTCGGTTTCCAGCTGGTCCAGGGTGAGCAGCCGCCGCTCCTCCCCCTCCCGGCCCACGTTCCGCACCCAGCCGCAGGGGGTATCCCCCGACCGGTGCTGTTTCACAATGCGGCAGGCCCGGGCCAGATGATCCCGGCGCTTCCGGCTCATGGGATTGTACAGGCAGATGACAAAATCCCCCGCTCCGGCGCAGTCCAGCCTGCGGGCGATCACCTCCCAGGGGGTGAGCAGGTCGGACAGGGAGACCACCACGAAGTCGTGCATCAGGGGCGCGCCCAGCAGGGCGGCGCCGGACAGGGCGGCGGTGATGCCGGGGATCACCTCGATGTCCACCTGGGGGTAGCCCTCCGCCATCTGCAAAATAGGCCCAGCCATGCCGTACACGCCGCCGTCCCCGCTGCAGATCATGGCGGTGGTCAGCCCCTGGTCCGCCTTTTCCAACGCCATGCGGCACCGCTCCAGCTCCCGGGTCATGGGGGTGGATACAATTTCCTTCCCCTGGGCCAGTTCCCCGGCCAGCTCCACATAGGCGGTGTAGCCGCACAGCACCTGGCAGGCCTCCAAAGCCCGCCGGGCCCGGGGCGTCATCTGCTCCGCTCCGCCGGGGCCCATCCCGATGATATACAGCTGTTTCATATTCTCTCCTCCCAGGCCAGCCGGGGGGGAAAGGCGGCCAGCGCCGCCGTCACCCCGTGGGCCAGAATCCGTTTTTCCATCAGCAGCTCGCCGCCCTCGGCCAGGGCGGCCCGCTGGCACACGTTGTCCACTCCGGTGATCTGCCGGACAAATTCAGAGGCGGGGAATATCCCCGGCACGCCGGCAAGCTCCTCCTCCGAATAGGTGGTCAGGGGGAGCTTCCAGGCCCGGCACAGGGCCAGCAGGCCGGGCTCGTCCCCCTTCCGGTCTATGGTGCAGATCCGGGCAACCCCCTGCCTGGGCAGGCAGGCCCGGTCCAGGGCGGCCAGAGCGGCCTGTTCCAGGGTTTCCATCGGTGTTCCCCGGCGGCAGCCCATCCCCAGGCAGATGGTCCTGGGGCACAGCCACAGGGCCTCCCCCTCCGGCCTGGCCCAGTCCACCACCACCTGAGCCTCCCCCCGGCCGGCGGGGCGCAGCCCGTCCGGTATATGCCCGGAAACAGGCCAGCGGCTCCACACCGTCACCGGCTTCCCCGCCAGCAGGGCGGCAGAGACCGCCAGAATCCGTTCCGGGTTGCACACCGCCAGGTTCTGCCTTCTGGCCCACTGATCCACGGAGAACACCCCGTTGACGTCTGTGGCGGTGGTAATCACCGCCTGGGCTCCCAGCAGCCCGGCGATTTCCCGGGTCAGGTCGTTGGCCCCGCCCAGATGCCCGGAGAGGATAGGGATGACAAACCGCCCCCTCTCGTCCAGCACCACCACCGCCGGGTCCAGGCTTTTGTGGCGGACACAGGGGGCGACGGCCCGGACGGCAATGCCGGCCGCCCCTACGAAAACCAGTCCCTCCGACCGCTGGAAGGCCCGGACAGCCCAGTCCTCCACCCGCAGCCCCTCCCGGGTGCAGGCGGCCTGGTGCCCGGCCCGGCACAGCAGCCCGGCCAGCTCCTCCGCCAGGGCCTCCCCCCGGCGGGTAAAGGCGATCAGCTCCAGCCTCATACGCCCTCCGGCTCCCGGGCGCCGTCCCCCTGCCGGTATTCCGTGGAAAAACCGGGGTGGTACAGGCAGCTGCGGCTGTAGTCATGGGCCAGGAAATCCCCCACCAGCACCAGGGCGGTTTTGGAGATCCCCTCCCGTGCCCCGGTCTCGGCCAGGGTACCCACGGTACAGCGGGCCACCCGCTCCTCCGGCCAGGTGGCTTTGTATACCAGCGCCGCCGGCGTGTCCGGCGTATAGGCCCCCTTCAGCAGCTCCGCCGACAGCCCGGCCAGCATCCCGGCGGACAGGAAAATCACCATGGTGGCCCCATGGGCGGCCAGGGCGGCGATGCCCTCCTTCTCCGGCACCGGCGTCCGCCCGGCCATGCGGGTGATGATCACCGACTGGCTCACATCCGGGAGGGTATACTCCGCCCCCAGGGCCGCCGCCGCGCCGCAGAAGGAGGACACCCCAGGGGTTACGTCCCATGGGATGCCCAGGCGGTCCAGCCAGTCCATCTGCTCCCGGACGGCCCCGTACAGGCAGGGGTCGCCGGTGTGCAGGCGCACAATCTCCCTGCCCTGGCTGTGGGCGTCCTCCACCACAGCCATCACCTGTTCCAAAGTCATATGGGCGCTGTTGTAAATGGGCACTTCCTCCCCCACCAGCCCCAGCAGGGCGGGATTGACCAGGCTGCCGGCATAGATCACGCACCCCGCCCGGCGGAGCAGCTCCGCCCCCCGGAGGGTAATCAGATCAGGGCCTCCCGGCCCCGCCCCTACAAAATGAACCATACGCGCGCCTCCTTACGGGATGAGAATGGTGGTGAAATATCCCCTGGACTGGGGGCGGTGGGCCAGGGTGTGGTGTACCCGCTCCCCCTCCAAGCCGCAGTTTTCCACCATGGCCGCCTGCTCCAGCAGGCCCCGCCGCGCCAACTCCTCCAGCACCTGGGGGTAATTCCTCCCCGACTTCATCAGCACCTTGGCTCCGGGCAGGTCCAGCGTCTCGCCTGGGCCCTTTCCCCCGCCGGGGAGAATGTGCAGCGGCTGATCCATGGTGGTCAGGCTCCGGCCCAGCCGGGCAGCCACCGCGCAGAAGCTGGGCACGCCGGGAATCATCACGCAGGGATAGCCCTCCCCCTGAAGCAGCTCCATCAGGTAGGTATAGGTGGAGAAGATGGACACATCCCCCAAAATCGCCATGGCCACGTCCTGGCCCCGGTCCAGATATGCACGCACCTGGGCGGCGGCCTGGACGTGGGCCTGCCGCAGGACCTCCTTGTCCCGGGACATGGTGAAAAACAGGGGGAGGACGGTCTTGTCCTCCAGGCGGGCGGCCTGCCTGGCGATGGCCAGGGCGGTCATCTCCCCCGACGCCGTCTGGGGGGCCGCCAGCACCGGGCAGGCCTCCAGCACCCGCACCGCCTTCATCGTCATCAGCTCCGGATCACCGGGGCCTACACTTACGCCATAAAAGGTTCCTACATGCTCTCGTTCCATCGGTCGATCATCTCCCCGGCCCCCGGGGTCATCCCCAGCAGGCCCATTTGATTGCTGAACAGGACGGCGCCCACGGCTGCCCTGCCCGCCACCCGCCGCTCCAGGTGGTTCTGGATGGCCTCCAGCAGGGAGGCCATCACCGGCTTTTCCAGCCCCTGCTCTCGCAGAATCTCCAGGCACCGGTCAGTGGTGGCGCTGCCCATCAGGGCCCGCAGGGTCTCCCTGCCGGCCCCCTGGAGGGCGGCGTGGGCGCAGAACAGCTCCCAGCGGCAGTCCGCCCACCGGGAGTGGGTGTTCATAATCCCGCCGGCCACCTTCACCAGCTTCCCCACATGCCCCACCAGCAGGATCTCCTGAAACCCCGCCTCCACGGCCAGGTCCAGCGCCTGCCCAATAAAGTTGGAGCATTTCACCACGGGGGCCCTGGAAAGGGGGAGTTTCCCCCCTTGGATAAAATCCATTCCGTAATTTCCAGGGGTTAATATTACCTTTTGGAATCCCATTTCCGCCTTTTGCCTCAATTCCAGGGCCATGGTATCCACGATGGCCTGGATGCTCATAGGCTCCACAATGCCGGAGGTGCCCAGGATGGAGATTCCCCCCTCAACCCCCAGCTGGGGGTTGAAGGTTTTCTTTGCCGCCTCCTGACCCCCGGGGACGGAGATGGCAATGGACAGTCCGCCCGGCTCGTCCAGCTCCCGGCGCACCCCGTCCACCGCTTCCAGGATCATGGCCCGGGGCACCCGGTTGATGGCCCACTCCCCCACCGGCTGGTCCAGGCCGGGGCGGGTGACCCGCCCCACCCCCTCCCCGCCGGTCAGGCGCAGCTCCACCCCAGGGCGCCGGGTCACCGTGGCCACAATAGCCAGGCCGTGGGTGGCGTCCATATCGTCCCCTCCGTCCTTGGTGACGGTACACCGGGCGGTATCCCCTTCCAGCAGGGGATTCTCCACCGGCACCTCCACCACAATTCCTTTGGGCGTGCGCAGCCCCACCTGCTCCGGGGCCCGCCCGGTGAGCAGCAGGCGGGCCGCCGCCGCCGCGGCCAGGGCGGCGCAGGTGCCCGTGGTATAGCCGCAGCGCAGGCGGCGGCCTCCGCTGGAGATATAATAATCCAGAGCCATGGGCTCAGCCCCGTCCCAGCAGACGGTCCAGCCGCTGCCGGTACAGCGCCTGGACCCGGGGCAGGGCTCCAAGGCCCTGAAACACCGTCTCCACCCCACAGCCGACGGCCTCCAGCCGGTTTTTCCAGCTGTCCGGCCCCGAGCCGGCCATGTCCTCCAGGGCGTGGGCCCCCGCCGTCAGCATCAGGGGCGCCAGCAGCACACGGCTGTCCCCCCGCTTGGCCAGCTGCTCCAAAACGGCGTCCAGATCCGGCCAGCCCTCCACTGTGCCCACCAGCATATCGTCCCGACCGGCCATGTGCAGCACGCACTGGAGGGCGGGATAGACCAAATTGCCCGGATGGTCGGTGCCATGGCCCAGCAGCACCACGGACCGGCCGGGCTGGCGGGGAAACCGCTCCGCCACCCCGCCGGCCAGCAGACGGACAAATTCTGTGTCCCCCATCAGGGGCGGAGCCAGCATCACCTGGTCAAACCGCCCCCGTGCCTCCTCCGCCGCGGCGGAGATCCGGTCGTACTCCCAGCCGGGGAGCAGGTGGGTGGGCAGCAGGTACAGCCGCTGAGTCCCCGCCTCCGCCTGGGCCTGGAATGCCTCCTCCAGGCTGAGGACAGATTCCCCCCGCCGGGCCAAAATCCGGCGGATAGTGGGGCTGGTGTAGGCCGTCAGCCCGTACAGCCCGGCGGCCTGGGCCAGCAGCGCCTCCTCCACCGGCCGGATCTCCTCCTGCCGGGCCCGCTCCACCGCGGTGCCAAAGCTGACGACGATCAGACCTTCTTTCATGTACGCTCTCCTTCCTGCCCCTTTCGGGTAAAGAGATAATGGGTATGCCCATCCTCCAGGGTGACCGGGTGGGCCTTCACATGGAAAACCTCCTCCAGCACCCCGCTTTCATACACCTGGGCCGGGGTCCCCGTCCCACGGATGCGGCCATCCTCCATCACCACAATGGCGTCGGCGCAGCCCAGCGCCAGGTTCAGATCATGGAGTACCATGACCACCTCCCGACCGCCCCGGGCCAGGGTGCGGGTGAGGTGGGCCAGCTCCAGCTGGTGATTCACGTCCAGGTAGGTGGTGGGCTCGTCCAGCAGCAGCACCGGGGTGCTCTGGGCAATGGCCATGGCCAGGTAGACCTTCTGCCGCTGGCCGCCTGACAGATTGGCCACCGACTGCTCCGCCAGCTCCAGCACCCCCGTCTGCTCCATGGCCTCCCGGGCCGCCTGTCGGTCCCCCTGGGAATAGCGCCTGGGATAGCCCAGATAGGGGAACCGGCCGTGGAGCACCAGGGCCCCCACCGTAATCTCCGGCACCGGCCGGGACTGGGGCAGCAGGGCCACCTTTTTGGCAAACTCCCGGTTGCTCCAGCCGGACACGTCCTGCCCGTCCAGGCCCACCCAGCCGGAGGTGGGCGTCATCAGCCGGGCGCAGCACCGCAGCAGCGTGGATTTCCCGCAGCCGTTGGGCCCCACCAGCACTGTGACCTGCCCCGTCGCCACAGACAGGGACACCCCTTTCAGTACATCTCCCGCCCCGTAACCGGCGGTGAGATTTCGTACCTCCATCATGGACGGCGCCCCCCTCTCTGACGGAACAGCAGCCACAGGAAGAATGGCCCGCCCAGCAGGGACAGCAAAATGCCCACCGGCAGGTCATAGGGGGCGAAGGCCACCCGGCCCACCAGGTCGCACACCGTCACCAGCAGCGCTCCCAGCAGCATGGAGGCCAGGATCAGGTATTTGTTCTGCGGCCCCACCAAAAACCGGGCGGCGTGGGGCACCAGCAGGCCCACAAAGCCCACCAGCCCGGCAAAGCTCACCGCCGCGCCGCACAAAACCGCCGCCAGGGTCAGCAGCAGGTTCCGGGCCAGGCGGGTGGACAGCCCCACGGACTGGGCCACCTCGTCCCCCAGGGTGAGCAGATCCAGCTCATAGCTCAAAGCCAGGGAGGCCGCCACCGCCAGCAGGGTGAGGATGGCGGGCACAGTGAGCGACCGGATGGTCACCCCCGCCAGCCGCCCCACCATGAAGGCGTTGGCCCCCAGGGCAGCTTCAGGAAACAGGATGGATACCCCGTCGATGGCGGCGGACAAAATGCTGCTGATGGCCACGCCCGCCAGCACCAGCGTGATGCGGCTGGCGCCGGTTTTCCGGGCCAGGGTGTAAACCAGCACACAGGCGCCCAGCGCCCCGATAAAAGCGGCCACAGGCACCGCCAACATGGAGGCCGGAAACGCCACGGAGGCCAGAATGGCCCCCAGCCCCGCGCCGGAATTGACGCCGATGATGTTGGGCCCGGCCAGGGGGTTGCCCAGCACCCCTTGGATAATCACGCCGCCCACCGCCAGGGCGCTGCCGCACAGCAGGGCGGCCAGCATCCGGGGCAGCCGGGCATAGAGCACAATGTTCCGGGCTCCGGCCTCTCCGCCGCCTGCCAGCACCTCCAGCACCTGGGAGGCAGGCAGCCAGGTGGAGCCGAAGCACATGCTCAGCAGCGCCGCGGCGGCCGCCGCCGCCAGAAGCAGCAGCAGAACCAGCCCCTTATGCCTGCTCATTCCCATCTCCATAGAGGATTTCCGCCAGCATGGCGTAGCTCTCCCCCCAGCGGGCGTTGGGTTTGTAGTGGAACAGGTCCTTGGGCAGCATCTCCACCCGGTCCTCCTTCACGGCGGTCAGCGTCTGCCAGGCGGGGTCGCTGGCAAGCAGCTCCTCCAGGCTTTTCAGGGCCGCCTCCTGGCTGGAGCCCATGGTGGTCACCAGGATGAAATCGGGGTCGGCGGCCAGGATGGATTCCATCTGCAAATCCTCCAGCAGGCCGGCGTCGCTGTCGGCGATGTTGACCGCCCCCAGCCCGGCAATGATCTGCCCGGCGATGTTGTCGCTGTTTTTGGCCCGCACCCCGGTGGAGTAGGCCCGCAGCAGCAGCACCGTAGGCGCCTCCCCCTCCGGAATGGAGGCCACCACCCGGTCAATGTCCGCCTGAACGGACAGGCCGTTTTCCTGGTACAGATCCGCCCGCCCGGTCAGGTCGGTGCAGATTTTCAGCATGTCCAGATAATCGTCAAAGGACTCCACCTTGAACCACGCGGCGGGGATGCCCGCCTCCTCCAGGCTGGCCTCCAGCGTAAGCTGACCGTCCAGGTCGGTGGTCAGGATGACAAAATCCGGCTCGGCCGCGAACAGCGCCTCCAGGTTGGGCTGCTGGTTGGAGCCCAGGTTCACCGTCTCCTCCGACAGGGCCAGCCCCCGCTCATCATAGGCGTCCTGGGTCACCGCGATCACCTCGCCCCCTGCCAGGAGCCAGGTCTCGGCATAGCTGCCCATCAGGGCCGCCACCCGCTCCGGCCGCTGTTCCAGGGTAACCTGACGGCCCAAATCGTCCTGGAAGGTATAAAACGCCTCCCCGTTCTGTTGGGGCTGGCTCCCACTTCCGGAGGCAGGAGCGCCGGAGCAGCCGGACAGAAGCATAGCCCCCGCTGTCAGCAGGATCAGAAGATGTTTCATGGCAGATAATTCCTTTCTTTTCGCGAATGCCTGGTTATTTTATCACAATTTTCACCGGGATTCCACCCACAGATTGGCTTGGCAGGGAAAAAATACGGCGGGCCCGGAATCCCGGGCCCGCCGTGCCCCGCGCGCCTTGCCCGCGGAAGGATTTAGTCCGGCAGCACCGTCTGGCACAGTGTGCGCAGAATCGTGGCAAATTCCGCCCGGTTCAGCCCGCCGCCGGGGTTCAGGGCGGGGGAGGAGCCGCCGGTTCCCGCCAGAAGGCCGGAGGCTACCGCCCACTCCACGGCCTCCCGGGCCCAGGGGGAGACAGACCGCTGATCGGCAAAGCCATCCAGCTCGGCCTGGGCGCTCACATCCGCCCCCATATACTTGGCAAACTGGCGCAGCACCAGGGCGGTCTGCTCCCTGGAGCACACCTGGTTGGGCAGGAAGGCGGTTTCAGAGGCGCCGGACAGCACGC
The DNA here is from genome assembly GCA_949293165.1 of uncultured bacterium. Classification (GTDB taxonomy): domain Bacteria; phylum Bacillota; class Clostridia; order Oscillospirales; family Oscillospiraceae; genus Lawsonibacter. The sequence continues at coordinate 7,630 of CASFCW010000021.1, read as the reverse complement.
CCGCCTCCACCGCCCAGGTCACCGCCTGGTAATACCAGGCGTCCTGGGGCACATCCTGAAAGCTGCTGTCCCCCGTCTCCGGCCGTCCGGCCAAGTTATACAAAATCTGGGCCAGCATCCCCCGGGACAGGGTAGCAAAGGGGCTGAACTGGCTGTCGGAGGTGCCGGACAGCAGCCCCTCAGAGAGCACATAGTCCACCGCCCCGGCGTACCAGGCGGTCACCGGCACATCCACATAGTCCCGGATTCCGGCCACAGCCGACAGCTGGTCGTACAGGCGGAAGTAGTAGCACAGCTCCTCCTCCCCGGCCAGGTTGGACACGGTAATCATATAAACCATCTCATCCGTTTGGGCGGAATCCGCGGCCACCTGCGACAGGTAGGTGTCTGAACCAGGGGCGCTCCGCCGCTCTATGGCAGCCGCCCCCCGCTGCAGCAGGGCTTCGCCGGTGATCCGATAGACGGCGCCCGCCGTCAGGGCCTCCGGCGTACCCCCCGGCGTCAGCCGGCCGTCGGCGCTCAGGGCGTCGCCCACCGGCTCCTCCTCGCCGCTGAGCAGCTCATATACCCCGTCCCCGTCCAGGTCCGTGAGATAGTTTACCGTTAAGGCGGTCTGTACACCCGCCGGGATCAGCTGAAATTCCATATCCTTGGTCACCCGGTTCACCGGCGTGACCAGCTCCATGCGTTCCACAAACCGAAACGCGTCCTGTCCGTCCCGCTGGTACAGGTCCAATTCCAGCAGTTCCTGAACCCCACGGTGTTCCCCGGCGTAAATGGTCACCTGCGGGTCCGCCGCCCAAACCGGGATGGCCAGGCTCAGGGTCAGCGCCAGGGCGGCCGCCCCGCCCAACCCCTTTCGCAATACCTTATTCATGGAATGGGTACTTCCTTTCTTCCTCATTTGTCTCTGCCCCTGGGGGCAAAAAACAGTGCTGTTTTCCCCCACAGGCCCATACCTGGGGAGAAAACAGCACTATTATACTTGAAACAGGGATAAAACGCAACAAAAAATGCAGAAAACCAGATAAACCCTGAAAAATCCCCACTTTATGACAGGGCAATCACCTGGAGCATCAGCCAGTAATGGCACACCGACCCCAGCAGGATAAACACATGGAAAATCTCATGGCAGCCGAAGCGGGGGTTGTTCCGTCCCGGCCACTTCACCGCGTACAGCACGCCGCCCACGGAGTACAAAATCCCCCCTGCCAGCAGCAGCCCCATGCCGTAGGGCGGCAGCAGATCAAACAGGGGCACAATGGCCGTCAGCGCCAGCCAGCCCATAAACAGGTAGATCACGCTGGTCAGCCAGCGGGGGATGTCCAGCTTAGCCAGGGTAAGCACCACACCGGCCAGCGCGAGGGCCCAGATCACGGCGAACAGCAGCACCCCTCCGTCCTGGCGGAGCACCGTGAGGCAGATGGGGGTGTAGCTGCCGGCAATCAGCAGATAAATGGAGCAATGGTCGTACTTCCGCAGGGCAATCCGCCTGCCCGGCGTCGTCCGCACACAGTGGTACAGGGTGCTGGCCGTGTACAGGCAGATCATGGACAGGCCGTAGATGGTAAAGACCAGCACATGGAGCCAGTTGCGCTCCAGCGCCGAAATGCCCACCAGGACAAGGGTACCCACCACAGCCAGAACCGCGCCGATGCCGTGGGTAATAGCCGACCAGGGCCGCAGCCCGTCATAGGGGTCCCGGACCTCTCTCCCGCGGCGGCGGAAGGAGGGGGTGGAGATAGCGCATTGAGAAACCTGTTCCATAGGGCGCCTCCTTTCTGTGTGACCAGTATATGCCCATCGCCCCCAAAATGCAATATAAAAAATTATACAAAATAATATTAAAAACCACATTTAGCTCTTCACCAGATTGACCTGTACCCGTTCTCCCTCCGCCCAGACCCGGACAACCCCCGCGGGTGACTCGCCCGATGCCAGCAGCAGGTCGGCCACCGGGTCCTCCACCTGGGCGGTGACCGCCCGGCGGAGGGGGCGGGCGCCGTAGTCCCGGCTGGCGCCCCGCCTGACCAGGAGGGGCACCACCCCATCCTCCACCTGGAGCTCCAGCCCCATGGCGGACAGGCGCTGGCGGCTCTGCTCCAGCAGCTGCCTGGTGATGGCCGACAGCGCCTTCTCGTCCAGGGGATGGAACACCAGAATATGGTCCAGGCGGTTCAGGAATTCCGGGGAGAAGGTTTTCCTGGCCTGGGCCAGCACCCCCTGCTCCAGCCGCTTCCGATCCTCCTCCCCGCCGGACAGGAAGCCCAGCGGCTGCCGCTGCTGAAAGAGCTGGGCCCCCAGGTTGGAGGTCAGGACCAGCACCGTGTTGCGGAAATCGGTTTTCCGTCCCTGGGCGTCGGTCAGCACCCCCTCCTCCATCACCTGGAGAAGTACCGACCACACGTCCCGATGGGCCTTTTCCAGCTCGTCCAGCAGCACCACCGACCAGGGGTTGCGGCGCACCCGCTCGGTCAGCTGCCCCCCCTCGTCGTGGCCCACATAGCCGGGAGGGGCGCCGATGAGGCGGGAGACACTGTGGGCCTCCATATACTCCGACATGTCGAAGCGCAGCAGGGCGTCCTGGCTGCCGAACAGGGTCTTGGCCAGGCTGCGGCACAGCTGGGTCTTGCCCACGCCGCTGGGCCCCAGGAGGAGGAAGCAGCCCACCGGCCTTCTGGGGTCCTTCAGCCCCAGCCTGCCCCGGCGGATGGCCTGGGCCACGGCGTGCACCGCCTGCTCCTGGCCCAGCAGCTCCCGGGACAGGTCGGCCTCCAGGGTAACCAGCGCCCTGCGGTCCCGCTCCGTCAGGTCGGCCACGGGGATACCCGTCCACTGGGACAGCACCCCCCGGATATGGCTCTCCTCCACCTTCTGTGCCGGCCGGCCCTGCTGCCACTGGCGCCGGCCGGTCTCCAGCTCCCGGCGGAAGTCCCCCTCCGCGTCCCGCAGCATGGCCGCCCGCTCAAAATTCTGGCTGCGGATGGCCTGGGCCAGCTGCTGGCCGGCCCGGGCCGCCTTCTGCTCCAGCTGCCGCAGCTCCGGGGGCAGGGTCCTCTGGGCCAGGCGGGCCTGCGCCGCCGCCTCATCCACCAGATCAATGGCCTTGTCAGGCAGGAACCGCTGGGGCAGGTACCGGATGGACAGATCCACTGCGGCGGCAAGGGCCTCGTCGGTAATGGTCAGGTGGTGGTGGCTCTCATACCGTCCCCGCAGCCCCCGGAGGATGGCCATGGTCTGCTCCCGGGTGGGCTCCCGCACCGTGATGGGCTGGAAGCGCCGCTCCAGGGCGGAATCCTTCTCAATATACCGGCGGTACTCGTCCAGGGTGGTGGCGCCGATCACCTGCAGCTCCCCCCGGGACAGGGCCGGCTTGAGGATATTGGCCGCGTCGATGGCCCCCTCCGCCGACCCCGCCCCCACAATGGTATGCAGCTCGTCGATAAACAGGATGATATTCCCTGCCCGGCGCACCTCCTGGAGCACATGCTTCAGCTTCTCCTCAAACTCCCCCCGGTATTTGGTGCCCGCCACCATGGCGGACAGGTCCAAAGCGCAGACCCGCTTCCCCAGCAGGTGGGATGGGGCGGTCCCATCTGCGATGCTCAGGGCCAGCCCCTCCACCACCGCCGTTTTGCCCACACCCGGCTCCCCGATGAGCGCGGGGTTGTTCTTCGTCCGGCGGGACAGGATCTGTACCAGCCGTTCCAGCTCCTCCTCCCGGCCGATGACCGGGTCCAGCCTGCCCTCCCGGGCCAGATGGGTCAGGTCCCTGGCGCACTGATCCAGCTGCCTGGTGTCCCCGGCCGCCCGCTCCGGCTCCCGGCGGATGAGCCGCCCGGCCGGGTTGTCCTCCCCGCCCAGGGAGGCACAGACCTTGTGATAGAGCTGCCAGCTGTCCACCTGGCAGTCCTTCAGCAGGCGCACCGCGCCGCAGGACTGCTCCAGCAGCAGCCCCAGCAGCAGGTGCTCCCCGCCCACCATGGGCTGGCCCAGCCTGCGGCTCTCCGCCACCGCCTGGCGGATGCAGCTGCAGCAGTTGGGGGTCAGGCCCTGGTAAAGCGTCCGGTTGGGCACCCCGGTGCCCACCAGCTGGGCAATGGCTCCCTGGATGGTCTGCCGGTCGGCGCCCGCCTGCTGCAAGGACCGGGCCGCCAGGCTGTATTCCTGGCTGGCCAGGCCCAGCAGCAAATGCTCGCTGCCCACATAGCTGTGCCCCAGGCGGGCGGCATTTTCCTGGGCCAGACGGATGGCCCCAAGGGCTGTGGATGTAAACCGAGTATCTGACATACGTGCTTCCTCCTGCGCCGATCATTCCACGGTCTCCCAAAAAAGGAGCGTACAGGTACTATGCCCGTTTTTTCTAAATTTAGCATTGCAATTTTGAAAAGTTATGATACAATAGGGTTACATTTAGAGGGAGGTGTTTTTCCAATGGCCTATGTGATTAGCGATGCTTGCATCAGCTGCGGTTCCTGCGCCGAGTCCTGCCCCGTGAGCGCCATTTCTCAGGGTGATGCTCACTATGTGATCGACGCTGGCGCCTGCCTGGATTGTGGTTCCTGCGCCGGTACTTGCCCCGTGGGTGCTATCTCCGAGGGCTAAGTCCCCAACAAACAGAAGCGGGGGGGCCCGGACCCCGGCGCGCCGCGTTTGTTTTCGGCGGGGGGGGCGGGGGGNNNNTCCCTCCTTTGGACCCGCCGGCCCCCTGGCCGTGGTGGCCCTGCCCGTTCTGGCCCTGGGCCGTCCGCTCCTGGCCGGCCTCCGCCAGCAGGGCCCGGAGCTGGCGCATGGTCATCTCCCCCGCCTGCTGGGGCGTGATGGCCACATCCCGCTCCACCAGCTCCAGATAGGCCTGGTATTTCCCGTAGGGCAGCCCCAACTGGCGGGCCTGGCTGAGCTGCTCCGCCTCCGCCTGGCGGCAGCGGACGCCGCCCATCCCGGCGGTACATTGGGTCACGTAGTCCAGCACCTCCGCCCCCTGGCTGCCGCTGAAGCCAACCACGGATACGGAAAGCTGTCCATCCCCCTCCAGGCAGCGGCCCACGGCGTCGCAGCCCAGGATTTCCTCCACGGCCTGGCGGTACCCCATATGGAGGACATCCAGGCTCCGGGCCAGCGTCTCCCCTTCCCGGCCGTACCCGCTGACCGAGACCACCCGGTCAAAGCGGTTGATCTCCAGCTCCAGGGATGGGTCCATGTCAAAGCTGATGGCCGAGGTAGGGGTCACATATATCCCCCATCCCCCTGCCAGCAGCGCCAGGCAGCAGCACGCCGCCGCCAACCGGGCCATACGGCCCCTGCCGCCCGCCTTCTTCCGGCGGGCCCGCTGAACCGCCTGCCACGTGCGCTCCTTCAGCCCTTCCTCTGCGCGAACCGCCTGAAATGCCTGCCTGATCTCATGTTCCATCCGCGTCCCCTCCCAGCTCCGCCTTCAGCCTCTGTCTGGCCCGGGCCAGGAGCGTGTATACCGTGTTGACGTTCTTGCCCAGCAGCTCAGCCACCTGGGAGGCGGTATAGCCCTCATAGTAGTGGAGATAGACCACCCTGCGGTACTGCTCCGGCAGACGGAGCACCGCCTCCAGCACCTGGCTGCGCTGCTCATCCTCCACCCCCGCCTGCATGACGGCCTGTTCCAGCGGCACCGTCCTGTTTCGCAGCAGGCGCCGCAGCAGGTCCCTGCATCCGTTGATGGTCACCCGGATCAGCCAGGCCTTTTCATGCTCCGGGCTTTCAAAGGCCGTGGAGGACAGGGCATATTTCAGAAATACCGTTTGAAAAATGTCCTCCGTATCGGCCTCGTTTTTCAGGTGGAGCAGGCAAAGCCGCCGCACCATATCCGCGTATTGTTGGATGGCTCTGCCCACTTCTTCCTCGCTGCGCATGAAATCATCCCGTCCGTTTTACCAATTTCCCCCGTGGTGGCCGCCCTGTCCTCCCATCCGGAGGCCCAGCCCGCCGCACAGGCCGTCCCCGTCGGCGCCGCGCCAGCCCCGGCATCCCCCGGAACACAGCCCGCTGTACAGGTTGTCGCACACACCGTCCCCGTCGGCGTCCGTGTAGCGGCACCCTTCCCAGGTCTGGGCGGTCCCCCGGTCGGCTCGCCAAAGCCGGCATCCCTGCCCAGCCTGGGCCGCCGACGCCCCAACCACGCCCATTGTCACCACAAGAGCCGCGGCAGCGGCGCCCATCATCCATCTTTTCATCGTTCTTCCCTCCACATTCTCCGCTTCCCCACGGCAGTCCCGCCACGGCGCGGTATTTTGTACTGCTGTCTAACATACGTCCGGCGGGGCCAAATCCTTTCACCGCTTCCAGAATTTTTTAAAAAACGCCTGGGATAGTATCCCAGGCGTTTTGCTTACAGGCCAAGCAGGTTGCAGAGGATGACGGCCACCTCTCCGCGGGTAATTCCGTCGTCCGGCCGGAAGGCGCCGGTGCCGGCGTCGCCGCCTACAATCCCGTTGCGGTACCAGTCGTAGACCAGCCCGCCGCCAGGCTCATCCTTGCTGACATCGGGGACGGACACCGTCTCCTCCTCCCCCCAGTCCAGGCTGGGCACGCTGGCCGCACCGCTGAGGATCTGCACCATGTCCATGCGGGTGGCCTCCTGATTCATCCAGGCGTTGAGCGCTGCGTCATCCATGGCGTTGATATCCTCGGTGACGTTATACAGCAGGTAATGATCCATGCAGTAGTCCAGATAGGTCTGATACCAGGCGCCCTCAGACGCAGGAATCACCCGGCCGGTCTGAACGGCGCTGATCCGGGCCAGCAGGGTCACCGCCTGGGCGATGGTCAGGTTGCCCTGGGGCGCGAACTTCCCGTCGCCCATGCCATCCATCCAGCCGTAGGCGTACACCTTCTCCACATATTCCTTGGACCAGTTCATATCGTCGAACTGAGCCACCCGGGGGGTGTATTCCGCCGCAGCCTCCTCCACGACCTTGAACACAGGCATGGAGCTGGCCAGCACCTCAGGGGAAAACAGGTAGTAGTACCCCACCTCGTTCAGCGTCAGGGGGAGATAGGGGGCATAGCCGAAGAGCTGCGCTGTTCCCGCAAGGGCGCAGTAGACGGACAGCTGGACGAGGTTGTGGAGCACCGCGCCCGTGACGCTGACGGCGACAAAGCTGATGCGCGGCACAAGCAGCAGCATCAGCCTGCATGCACATACGGAAAGCAGCCCCGCCGTCGTGCTGTAGAGCATCATGGAGATGTTCCCTGCGAACAGGCTGCCCAAAAATGTGCGCACGAGCACCACGACGAGGGCGTCGGGCAACCCGTACAGCACGAGCGCGAGCATGGAAAAGATGTTGGAAAAAATGACATCAAGTTCTTGGAAGGGGCTTCTTCTTGGTGTAGGAATTACGATGGCAGTGCAAAGTTCTTCAGCAGTAACAGTAATGCTTGTTGGGTTTGTAAATTCAGGAATAATGAAGTTATCCCAAGCAATAGGCGTAATAATGGGGTCGAATATCGGAACAACGATAACGTCTTGGATTTTAAGTTTGTCAGGTATTAGCAGTGATAATTTCTTTATGCGATTATTAAAGCCTGAATCATTCACTCCAATTTTAGCTTTAATCGGTGTAATAATGATTATGACCTCTAAAAACAGTATGTCCAG
>CASFCW010000020.1 GCA_949293165.1 uncultured bacterium | reverse complement strand
TAATAACTGCTTTGCGGTTATTATACCATAACGGCAACGCCGGAATGGTATAATCGCCAGCTTTTTCGGTTGCCCCGTCAGGGGCGAGAAAAAGGGCGTTGGATTGAAGAATAATAACTGCTTTGCAGTTATTATAACATAAAACACAGGCGATTACCACGGGGGTAATCGCCTGTGTCTGTTGTTTCTTATCCGCCGGCGAGCAGATGATGAATTTTCAGGTCGTCGTCCTCCGCCAACACCACGTTGGGGTAGTCCTCCGGCCAGACCAGCTGTCCATTTACCTTGGTCACCAGCTTCGGCCATGTGAAATTCATGTGCTCGATGACACCCTGGATGGTCAGCCCCTCGTGCCAATCGGGATAGGGACGGTCATTCAACATCATAAACGCTCACCTCTTTTTTCCTTAGGGCTGCAGATCCTGCAGAGGCTCCACAATCTCAAGCAGCTCGGGCAGGTCCATGCCGATCTTCTTCAGGTGCTCCACCTTGGGCACGCCGTTCATGGTCCAGCCGCGCTTGGGGTACACAGCGTCGATCAGCTTCTCGTACTCGCCCTCGCGGTACTTCCGGGTGGCAGCCATCTTCTCCTGGAGGGACATGGCCTCCACCTGCTCCTTGGTGTAGCCGGCCTTCTCCACCAGCTGGCCGTCGTAGCGCTCCTGACGGGAGAGATACTCCTCCTCGGTGACAGGGCCCACGGAACGGTAGGGGATGGCGTCGTGCTTTCTCAGGCCCTTGCCCAGGCGGATGTTGAAGATGCGCTGGAAGTTGTACACACGCTCGGACATGACCAGCAGATCCTCCCGGTCGATCTTCCGGCCGGTGACGCCGTAGAACAGGTTCAGGTAGTTGTCCACGTGCTCAGGCACCTTGGCGGGCTCGTCGGTGAGGGCGTTGTTCTCCGGCACCACGTCGTTCCAGGGCAGCTTGCACAGGCCCACCAGGCCGAACCAGGTGCGGAACCGGGGGTAGTAGTACAGAGCCTCAGCCTTGTCGTCGAAGGTGGGAATCTGGTTGTTTACCTGATCCATGAAGATCAGCCAGGCCTCGTCGTGCTGGGGGCCCTTGTTGGTCAGGCCGTAGCCGCCCTGCTGAGCCAGGGACTCCTTGGAGCCGTACTCGGAATACTCCAGGCCCTTCTGCTCCATGGCGATATCGTTCATGAACTTCATGTCGCCCCAGCCCTGAGCGGCGAAGTATTCCTTCTGCTTGTGCGCGCCCATGCCGGCGATCTTGCCGAAGCCCTCGTTCCGGGCGGTCATGTGCAGCAGCTCCAGGTCGGCGGCGGCGTTGCCGAAGTACAGCTCCAGGCCGCCGGTGCGCTCCTTGTTCAGGATGCCGTTTTCATAGCACTCCATGAGGAAGGCCACCATGGTGCCCCAGGAGATGGTGTCGATGCCGTAAGTATCGCAGTAGAAGTTGATCTCCAGAATCACCTGGGGGTCGGTGATGCCGCAGTTGGGGCCGACGCCGGCGGCGGTCTCATACTCGGGGCCGTCAACCACCACGCAGCTGCCTGCATAGGGGCCGGTTTTCAGCTTGAAGTGGTCGGCAGCCTTGGCGCAGGCCATGGAGCAGCCGTACCAGCAGCCGTCAGCGCCGCCCTGGGTCAGCCAGTTCTCGATGAACACCTTGGGCTCCATCTGGCTGATGTTGGGGGTGCCGCCGTACTTGAAGTTGTGGGTGGGCAGAATATCGTAGTCGTTGAGAATCTTCATGGTATTGGCGGTACCAATCTTTCTCATGTTGTTCTGCTTGGGGTCCTGGGTGGCCATCTCCCGGTGATACTTCACGCCGGTCTTGTTGATGATGGAGATGTCGTACACGTGGTTCAGGTCGTTCTTAATGCCCTGGTACTTACACACGATGGCCTTGACTCTCTTGTGGCGGAACACACGGCCGATGCCGCCGCGGCCAGCCTGCTTCAGACGCACCACGCCGCGGCGGGGGTCGTAGAAGGTGAAGTTCAGCATGGACAGGTCGCAGTGGTCGGCGGCGGAGCCGGCGCACACCACAGCCACATGCTTGCGGTCGTTCTCGTTGTCGGCGTACATGGCGGTGAGCTCCTCGCCGATCACATGGGCATCCAGGTGCTCCAGGGGAGCCTTGTCAATCTCGATGGTGCCCTTGTTGCCGTCGATGACGATGATTACGTCCTCCTCAGCCTGGCCCTTCAGCTCCAGGGCGTCAAAGCCGGAGAACTTCAGGTAGGGGCCGAAGAAGCCACCCACGTTGGAGTCAATGGGAATCCCGGTCAGGGGAGAGATGGTGCACACCAGCATCTTGCCGGTGCCGGCGTACTGGGTGATGCCGGCGATGGGGCCGGCGGACATGACGATCTCATTCTCGGGGGAGTCCCACTTGGTGTTGGGGTTGGTGGCGTCCCACAGGTAGCGCAGGCAGTAGCCCTTGCCGCCTACGAACTTCTCCTTGACCTCGGCGGGGATGTCGGAGATCTTGATGGAGGAGTCGGACACGTCGATGGTCAGCAGCTTGTCGGTGTAGCCGCGGTAGATCTGCTTGGGCTCATACTCCACCTTGTTCAGCAGAACATGGGCGTCGCGGATCTTGTTGATTTCTTCCATGTCCACGTCTTTATAACGGGGCACATCACACATCATAATCATGATAAATCCCTCCTCAGCAGTCTTCGATCTTGATGGCGCCGGTGGGGCAGGCCTTCACGCACAGCCCGCAGGCGGTGCACTTGGAGGGCTCGGAGCGGCTGTCGTCCTGCACCATTACCTGCTCGGGGCAGTAGCCCACGCACATCAGGCAGCCTACGCACTCTTTCTTGTTGAGCATGTACACGCCCTTGGGGTTGGGCTGAATCACACCGGTGTTGCACACCTGGTAGCAGATCCCGCACTGGGTGCAGATCTTGATCTCAAAGCCGCCCTCGGGCTTCTCGTTGATCTTGATGCAGGACTTGTCCCGGTCGTCTACCTTATAATAGGCGGTGGAACAGGCCCGCTCACAGGAGCGGCAGCCGATACACAGAGATTCATCTTTTACTAAGCGTTTCAAACTTACTTCCCCCTCATTCCTGTAGCATTCTGGATTTCTTTCTTTCCCTCCGGCCTCCCTGCGCGTCAGGAAGCCGAAGGCCGCGGATCAATGGACGCAATGACAGACAATCCGTCATTGTACCTTAAAGAAAAGTATATCAGCACCGTTTCTCCTTGTCAACCTGACTGAAAAAATAATAGACTGGCGTATAGTAACGCAACGAGGCCAGTGACGAATCACTGGCCTCGTTGTCGTCAGGTTCTAAACAGGGACGATTCCCGGTGCCGGGAGGAGACAACGCTCCGAGGCCGGACGGTATCGCGGATTAGAAGCTCTGCTCGGTTCTCTCGATGATCTCATCCTGCAGAGGACGATCCAGGTTACGGAAGTAGTCGCTGTAGCCGGCCACGCGGACGATCAGGTCGCGGTACTCCTCGGGATTGTTCTGAGCGTCGATGAGCAGGTCGCGGTTGACCACGTTGAACTGGACATGGTGTCCGTCCATGTTGAAGTAGGAGCGGATGTAGTTGGCCAGGTGGTCCAGGCCGCTCTCGCCAGCCAGCACGTCGGGCGTGAACTTCTGGTTCAGCAGGGTGCCGCCGGTCTTCAGGTGGTCCATCTTGGCGCAGGACTTGATAACGGCGGTGGGGCCGTTGATGTCGGCGCCCTTCTCGGGGGAGATGCCCTCGGAAACGGGCTTCTCAGCCAGACGGCCGTTGGGGGAGGCGATCATCACGCTGCCGAAATAGACGTGGCAGGTGGTGGGCAGCATGTCGACACGATAGGTACCGCCCTTCATGTTGGGACGGCCGGTGACCTCCTCCTGATAGAGGTAGAACACCTTCTTCATCAGGTCGTCGGCGTAATCGTCGTCGTTGCCGTACTTGGGAGTCTTGTTCTTCACCAGGTTCAGGATGTTCTCATAGCCCACGAAGTTGGCCTTCAGAGCATCCAGCAGCTCCTTCATGGTGAACTTCTTGTTGTCGTACACGTTGTACTTCACAGCGGCGATGCTGTCGGTGATGGTGCCGATGCCCACGCCCTGGATGTAGTTGACGTTGTAGCGGGCGCCGCCGGCGTTGTAGTCCTTGCCGCGCTCGATGCAGTCGTTGGTCAGGATGGACAGGAAGGGCACAGGCATATAGCGGGCGAACAGGCCCTCAATGACGTTGGAGCCCTGGACCTTGATGTCCACGAAGTGCTTCACCTGGGTGGCGAAGGCATCCCACAGCTGCTCAAAGGTCTCGAAGTCCTCGGCGTTGCCGGTCTGCAGGCCCAGCTGCTTGCCGGTGCGCTGATCCACGCCGTTGAACAGGGTCAGCTCGAAGATCTTGGGCAGGTTGAAGTAACCCTGGAGGATGTAAGCCTCGTTGCCGAAGGCGCCGGTCTCAACGCAGCCGGAGCAGCCGCCGCGGCGGGCATCCTCGATGGTCTTGCCGGCATTCAGCAGCTCCTGGATAATGGCCTCGGTGTTGTAGAAGGCGGGCTGGCCCCAACCCTCACGGGCGATCTCGCAGGCTCTCTTCAGGAACTTCTGGGGGTTCTTGCGGCTGATCTGCACGTTGGAGTTGGGCTGAACCAGGCGCATATCATCCATGCAGTCCAGGATGATGTAGGACACCTCGTTCACGCCGTCCTCGCCCTCGGGGGTCACGCCGCCGGTGTTGATGTTGCAGAAGTCGGTGTAGGTGGAGCTCTCCTTCAGGGTGATGCCCACCTTGGGAGGAGCAGGCTGGTTGTTGAACTTCACCCACAGGCACTCCAGGATCTCCTGGGCCTGGTCTCGGTTGAGGATACCGGCCTTGGTGTCTCTCTCATAGAAGGGGCCCAGGTGCTGGTCGAAGTGGCCGGGAGAATAAGCGTCCCAGGGGTTCAGCTCGGTGGTGACGGCCAGGTGGGTGAACCAGTAGGCCTGGACAGCCTGATAGAAGGTCTGGGGCTTGTGAGCGGGCACCACGTCGCAGTTGGCGGCGATCTGCAGCAGCTCGGCCTTACGCTTCTCGTCGGTCTCCTTGGCGGCCATCTCGCGGGCCAGCTTGGCATAGCGCTCGCCCAGGATCATGATGGCGTCGCAGCAGATGCTCATGGCGTTGAGCTGGTTGCGCTTGTCAATGGCCTCGGGATCATGCATGAAGTCCAGCTTGGCCAGGGACTCCTGGATGTCGGCCTTGTAGTCCAGATAGCCCTTCTCATAGGCCTTGCTGGAACCCACGGTGTGGCCGGGGCCGCGCTGCTCCATGAACTCGGTGAAGATACCGGCGGCATAGGCCTCCTTCCACTCCTCGGTCATGCTGTCCAGGATCTTCTTGCGCATGGAGCGCTTCTCCCAGAAGGGGATGATCATCTCCTCCTGGACCTTCAGATCCTCGTCGGTGACGGTGAAGTTGACGATCTTGCGGTCATTCATGTTGTGCATGTCCTGCAGGGTGTGGCAGCACAGCTCAGGGAAGGTGGGGGCGGACTGGGGGCCGTCGCCCTTCTCGCCAACGATCAGCTCATCGGGGCCGATGGAGATGGTCTTGTTGGTGAAGAAGTGCTTCAGAACCAGGGCGCGCAGCTCGGGGACGGAGACGGTGCCCTCGTACATCTTGTACGCCTCGGTCTCCAGGATGGCGCGCTCCATGTAGATGTGGGGCTGAGTGGTCATGCTTTCCTTTCTCAGCCGCTTGATGCGGTCATTCATGCCGCGCTCTTTGACGGGATCAAATACCTGTGCCATAACGTTTACCCTCCTATTTTTGTGTTCAAATACCCGTTCTCTACAAATAGTGCCTGAAAATGCTCCATCAGCTCACCGGACGGAACGCCCATATCTTCTTCCCTGAGATAGGCCCGATCCAACTTTTTATACTTATGCATGCCGGTGTTGTGATATGGCAGCAAATTCACCTGAGTCACGCTGATGTTGTTCTCCTTCAGGAAGGAGATCACATCCTGCATAAAAGCGTCGTCAGCATTGACGCCGAGAACAACAGGGATGCGGATGTTGATTTTCGCGCCGTCCCGGTTGAGTTTAATCAGATTCTCCAGAATCAGCTGGTTGTCAGTCCCGATGTACTCCTTGTGGACCTCGGGGTCCATGGCCTTGATGTCGTACAGGAAGGTGTCCACGTAGGGGAGAATCCGCTGGAAGTTCTCGTAGGGGGCATAGCCGCAGGTGTCGATGTCCACGCTGTAGCCCTTCTCATACAGAGCCTTGCAGACCTGCTCCACGTAGTCCATGTTCTGATCCATGACCTCGCCGCCGGAGAGGGTGATGCCGCCGCCGGAGCTCTCGTAGAACATCCGGTCCTTCTCGGCCTCCTTAACCAGCTGATCCACCGTGTAGGTCTTGCCGGCCACCTCCCGGGCGCTGTTGCAGCACCAGTCGGTGCACACGCCGCAGGCATTGCACAGATTACGGTCGGTTACGGCCTTGCCGTTCACAATGGAGATGGCCTTCTGGGGACACCGGGCGACGCAGGCGCCGCAGCCGGTACACCGGCTGTCGAAGAACATCAGCTCGTGGCAGTAGCGCTGGCTCTCCGGGTTGTGGCACCAGGCACAGTCCAGAGGACAACCTTTAAAGAAAATGCTGGTGCGGATGCCGTCTCCATCGTGTATGGAGTACTTTTGAATGTTGAATATCAGTGGCGTCTCCACCGCGGGGCACCTCGATTCCTTCAGAACGTTTTTGAAACTAGACCGTGGCCTAGACTGCGTTCTAGTCTTTTCTGGTATCATTCTACTACAACCATGAAGGAATTGCAATTCATAAAATAAAAAACAGCATCTTGCACAAAATTAAATAGGCCATTCAATCTATATTGACAGGGGAGGCTGTGGGTGATACAATCCAGATATACTCCCGACCAGGGAGAATGTGGTTTCGAGGGCAAATATCTAACCGGAAAAGCCGGCATTTTGCAAGATCGGCGGTTCCGTATGGCGTTTGCTCCGGTGCGAGAGGTCGGATTGCGCGGCCCGGCACAAAGGGTATGTCTGGAAACGGATATGCCTCCCGTTTGGAAAGAAACGCACACAGTGAACTATATAGCCGTTTTACCAAGAGATGCGGATATGGTGTGCTTGTCGCCGTCTTTCCAAGACCACAATGGGGTGCCCGCGGGCACCTGACAGAAAGATTTGTGTAGGAGGAAAGAAATGATGAACAAGCTGCTTACCGCGTCTCTTGCTGCGCTTATGGCCCTGTCTCTGGTTGCCTGCGGCGGGGACACCACTTCCGGCTCCCAGTCCCAGCAGTCCTCTGCGTCCGGCTCCAGCTCGCAGAATGAAGTCAAGACCCCTGAGGATCCCATCCTGCTGATGGCCACTACCACCAGCACCGATGATACCGGCCTGCTGGATTATCTGGCCCCCATGTTCAAGGAAGACACTGGCTATGAGCTGCAGTGGACCGCAGTGGGCACCGGCGACGCCATCCAGAAGGGTATGGACGGCGAGGTCAGCGTGCTGCTGGTTCACGCCAAGGCCAAGGAGGAGGCCTTCGTCAACGACGGCTACGGCGTGGAGCGCGTGGAGGTTATGTACAACGACTTTGTGATCGTCGGCCCCACCGATGGTCCTGTGGCCTATACCGAGGACGTCAATGCTGCCTTCTCCCAGATCCGAAATGACGAGCTGACCTTTGTCTCCCGGGGCGACAACTCCGGAACCCACACCAAGGAGCTGGGCGTTTGGTCCGCCATCGGTGTGGAGGATTATGAGTCCAATCCCAACTACGTCTCCGCCGGTGCCGGCATGGCCGACACCCTGGTGATGGCCGACGAGATGGGCGGCTACTGCCTTACCGACCGGGGCACCTGGCTGGCCAAGAAGGCCGACTTCCCCCAGATGTCCATTGTCTGTGAGGGCGACGACAACCTGCTCAACCAGTACGGCGTGATTGCTGTCAGCCCCGAGAAGTACCCCGACACCAACATCGACGGCGCCAATGCCTTTATTGAGTGGATCACCTCTGATGAGATCCAGGAGGTCATCGGCCAGTACGGTGTGGAGGAGTACGGTGAACCTTTGTTCTTCCCCAACGCGAAGTAACTTCGCCTCATTCCCAGGCCTACCGGAGGGAGCGCGCCCTCCGGTAGGCCGCTTTTATACTGTCGGCGGGACGGGCTCCTGTTTCCCGGCGTCCCGGCAGATCAAACCTTGTCAGATGGGGGGATTCCATGAACCTACCGGTTTTCTCTGAATTTTTCGGCACCATCGGGATGCTGGATTCCATCCGGGTGACCGTTATCATGTCCTTTTTCTCCACCTTAATTTCCTCCGTGCTGGGGGTTTCCCTTGCCATCCTGCTGGAGCGGCACACGTTTCCCATGAAGCGGCTGGTGGTGCGGGTCAACCGCACGCTGATGGGGGCCCCGCCGGTGGTGATGGGCCTTTTGACCTACATGCTGCTGAGAAAGCGGGGGCCGCTGGGGTTTTTGGGGTGGGTGTTTACCATCCAGGGCATGGTGACGGCCCAGACGCTGATTATCACCCCCATCATCTGCGGCATGGTCTACTCCTACCTGGTGCGGGAGGCCCCCAGAATCCGGGCCTTTGCCCACACCATGGGGGCCAGCCGGATGCAGACCAACCTTTTGATCCTTCGGGAGATCCGAAACGAGGTGTATTTCTCCGTGGTTTCCGGCTACGGCCGGAGCATCAGCGAGGTGGGGGCCGTGTTCCTGGTGGGTGGCAACATTAAAAATGTTACCCGTACCATGACCACCGCCATCTCCACCCTGAAGGGGGCGGGGGACTACTATGAGGGGGTCTTTCTAGGCGTTATTTTGATGCTCATGGCCTTTGTGGTCCAGACCCTGGCCGACTGGTTCCGGAAAGAGGTGCGAGAGGATGAGAATTACTGACCTAACCCGGCGGCAGGGGGATTTTCTGCTGAAAATTGACAGCGCCTACTTTGAACCGGGGAAAATCCATGGTATGATAGGCAGTAACGGAAGCGGAAAGTCCACCCTGGCCAAGCTGATTATGGGTATTATTCCCGCCGACAGCGGCGCCATTGACTATGAGGGCCTGACCCCCCGGGACATCACCATGACCGGGCAGAAGCCCTACCTGCTCCATTCCAGCGTGTATCAGAACCTGATCTACCCGCTGAAAATCCGGGGGATTGAGCCCCGGGCGGAGCTGGTGGATCAGTGGCTGGAGCGGGCGGGGCTGCAGCACAAGCGGAAGCAGTATGCCCTCTCCCTCAGCAGCGGGGAGCAGCAGCGGCTGTCCTTTGCCCGGGCGCTGATTTTTGGGCCCAAGCTGGTGATTGTGGACGAGACCCTTTCCAACCTTGCTCCCGACGGGGTGCGGCTGTTTGAATCCATCATGGAGGAGCAGCAGCGGGAAAGCCCCATCACCTGGATTACCATTAGCCATCAGCTGGTGCATATCAGCAAGCTGTGCGACCAGGTACACTTTATGGAGCAGGGCCGGCTGGTACAAAGTGGGACGCCCCAGCAGGTGCTGAAGCACCCCACCCATCCCAGCGTGATTCAGTACCTGGCGAACACGGAAGTTTCTTTCAAAGGGTGAGATGCGTTGAATCTGCTTACAGTTGATACTTTGGAGCAGGCCCGGGAAAAGCTGCTGGCCTGCTGGGAGAGGGTCCCCATGCCCACCTGCACGGTTACCCTGGAGGAGGCCCTGGGGCGGGTGACGGCGGAAGATGTGCTGGCGCCTGACGATGTCCCCAACTTCTACCGCTCCACGGTGGACGGGTACGCGGTGGTGGCCGCCGATACCCAGGGGGCCAGCGAAAGCATCCCCACCTTCCTCACCGTTGTGGAGGAGGTGGCGATGGGCCGGCCCGCCCGGGAGACCGTGTGCTCCGGCAGCTGTGCCTATGTGCCCACAGGGGGGATGCTCCCCCAGGGCGCGGACGCCATGGTGATGGTGGAGTACACGGAAAATTTCCATGGGGACGAGGTAGCGGTGTACCAGTCTGTGGCCCAGGGCGCCGGCGTGGTGGTGCCCGGAGAAGAGGTGCGGAAGGGGGCGGTGCTGATCCCCAAGGGGACGGCGCTCAATCCGGCCCACGTGGGGGCGCTGGCTGCCGCCGGCATCTGGGAAATAACGGTGTACCGTCCCTGGCGGGTGGCCATCCTGTCCACAGGAGATGAGCTGGTGCATCCCGCCCAGCCCGCCGGCCCGGCCCAGGTGCGGGACGTCAATACCTGGGCGCTGGCCGCCCTGACCAGGGCGTGCGGGCTCCAGATTGTCCTCCGCCGGACCCTGCCCGACCGGGAGGAGCTGCTGGAGCAGGCGCTGACCCAGGCGAAGGAGCAGGCGGACCTGGTGCTCACCTCCGGCGGCAGCAGCCAGGGCAAGGCGGACTATACCTGCCGCCTGATGGACCGGGTGTGCGACCGGGGGGTGATGACCCACGGGCTGAGCGTCAAGCCGGGCAAGCCCACCATCCTGGCCTTCGACGGCGCCTCTCAGACGCTGATGATTGGCCTGCCCGGGCACCCGGTGGCCGCGCTGATGATCTACCAGGCCCTGGGGGTCTGGCTGTGGAAGCGGCTGACGGGCCAGCGGGAGCAGAAGCCCCGTCTGGCGGAGATGGCGCTGAATATCCCCGGCGCCCCGGGCAAAACCACCTTCGTATGGGTGAAGCTCCAGACAGACGAAAACGGGCGGCAGACGGCTATTCCCGTCCTGGGCAAGTCCGGGCTGATGGGCACGCTGGTGGACGCGGACGGATATCTAGTGTTGGATCGCAATAAGGAAGGACTCCGAAAGGGAGAGCCGGTGGAGATTTACCGGCTGGGAATTTGAAATGGCGAAGAGAAACCTGTACTTGAGCAATACCCCGGTGGATGAGGCCCAGGCCCTGTATCTGGATGCCCTGAAGGATTTGATTGCCCCCGCGGAGGAGGAGATCCCGGTGACGGAGAGCCTGCACCGGATCACCCATCGGGCGGTGTTTGCCAAATACTGCTCCCCCCTCTATAATGCCGCCGCCATGGATGGGGTGGCGGTTTGCAGCGAGATTACCAGGGGAGCCAGGGAAGGGGCCCCGGTGATTCTGCGTCCGGAGCGGGATTTCCTGGTGGTGGACACAGGCGACCCCATCAAGCACCCCTATGACGCGGTGGTTATGGCGGAGGATCTGACGGAGCTGCCTGACGGCGCCCTGTCCATTGTCCAGCCCGCCGCCCCCTGGCAGCACGTCCGCCCCATTGGGGAGGACATTGTGGCGGGGGAGATGATCCTGCCCTCCTTCCATAAAATCCGCCCCATTGACCTGGGGGTGCTGCTGGCCGGCGGCATCACCCATATCCCCGTGGTCAAGCGGCCCAGGGTGGCCATCTTCCCCACGGGCACGGAGATCATCGAGCCGGGGCAGGAGCCCAAGGAAGGGGATATCATCGAATCCAACTCCCGGATGTTCCAGGCCATGGTCACCGAGCACGGGGGGGAGCCCACCCGCTTTGCCCCCATCGCCGACGACTATGACAGGCTGAAGGCGGCCATTGACCAGGCGGTGGACGAATTTGACATGGTCATTGTCAACGCCGGCTCCAGCGCCGGGACGGAGGATTTCACCGTCCATATCCTCCGGGAGCTGGGCCAGGTGCTGGTCCATGGCGTGGCCATCAAGCCGGGCAAGCCGGTGATCTTGGCCATCGTCCGGGGCAAGCCGGTAATCGGGCTGCCCGGCTACCCCGTGTCCGCCTATATCAACTTTGAAAACTTCGTCATCCCCGTGCTGGAGCGGATGAATGGGGAGTGCAGCCGCCCGGGCAGCCGGGTGGAGGCTGTGGTATCCAAACGTCTGGTGTCCTCCCTGAAGCACCGGGAGTATGTGCGGGTCAAGGTGGGCAAGGTGGGG
This sequence comes from uncultured bacterium, assembly GCA_949293165.1. GTDB lineage: Bacteria > Bacillota > Clostridia > Oscillospirales > Oscillospiraceae > Lawsonibacter. The sequence continues at coordinate 16,916 of CASFCW010000020.1, read as the reverse complement.
GACAAGCTGGTGGCCTCCCCTCTGGCCCGGGGCGCCGGCGCGGCCATGAGCCTGGTGCGTGCCGACGGCTTCTGCGTCATCCCCCAGAACAGCGAGGGGGTGGAGGCCGGGCAGACGGTGGAGGTGGAGCTCTACCGGGATCTGGCGGAAATCGACCGCACGGTGGTGGCCATCGGCAGCCACGACCTGATCCTGGACGTGATGGCCGACCTGATGCCCACCCTGTACCCGGGTACCTTCCTGTCCAGCACCCATCTGGGCAGCATGGGCGGCCTGATGGCGCTGAAGCGGGGGGAGGCCCACATCGCCCCCACCCACCTGCTGGACGAGGAGACGGGCGTTTACAACATCTCCTACCTGAAAAAGCTGTTCCGGCAGCCCATGGCCCTGATTAAGGGGGTCAACCGGGTTCAGGGCATCATTGTGAAAAAGGGCAACCCCCTGGATATCCGGGGGGTGGAGGACCTGACCCGGGTGAGCTATATCAACCGCCAGCGGGGGGCCGGCACCCGGGTGCTGCTGGACTATCTGCTGAAGAAGAAGGGAATTGCCCCGGAGGAGATCAAGGGCTATGACCGGGAGGCCGCCACCCATATGGCGGTGGCCGCCGCCATCCAGGGGGACAGCGCCGACGCGGGCATGGGCATTCTGTCCGCGGCCAACGCTCTGGGCCTGGATTTCCTGCCTGTGGGCAATGAGGAATATGATTTTGCCGTGCCGGTGGCCTATCTGGAGCTGGAGCATGTGCAGAATTTCATCTCCATCCTGAAAAGCGATCTGTTCCGGGAGAAGGTGGAGGCCCTGGGCGGGTATGAGACCAAGCAGGCCGGGACCATTCTATATGTCGACGAGGTGTGAGCCGTGATGACAGGTAAAATCACAAAAATCATGCGCTTTCCCGCCAAGGGACAGCCTGGAGAGGAAGTGGGCAAGGCCATGTGCCTTGCCCGCTTGGGCATAGAGGGGGACCGCTTTGCCAAGGGGGGCGAGACCCAGATCACTGCGGTGGACGCGGCGGCGGCGGAGTGGGTGCGCGCCCATCCTGACAGCGGACTTTGTTATAAAAAATTCAAGGCAAACATAGAAATAGACGGGCTGGATTTCACGCTTGTGAAGCCGGGGGAGAGGGTATCCTGCGGGGATGCCATTTTGGAAATCTCAGGGGAAGGAAAGGAGTGCTTTCCCGAATGCCGGCTGCTGCGGCAAAAAAAATTATGTCCCCTGAAACAGGGCGTAATCTATATGAAAGTGCTTCAAAGCGGCGGAATTACAACAAATTGCCCAATAATAATTTCCTAGCAAATCGCTTCGGTAATAACTTTTTCACAAGTATGGCTTGACAATATGTGAATGAATTGTTAAAATGCATATGAATTCATACCCCGGTCTACTATCAAACGCGCGGCTTGACCGGAACAGATTCTTATTCGCGGAACGACAGGAAAGGCGTGGGATTTGTCTACTGTGCATGGAGAGCTACCGTCAAATTTCTGACTCTTATGCAAAGTGCGGCATAGTCCTCTGCCTAAACCAAAGTGAGAAGGAGGGAAACCAGAACCGCGGGAAATGCGTGATGAAATTTCAGGTGCATGATCCTGCAAACGGTCGATTTTTTATGCGTATATCCCGTGGTGGGTGACGCGATTTTCCTGTTCGTCTCCGCGGACGGAATATCATGAAACCAAGCATGAAAAGAGAGGGGAAATTCATATGTTGGCTGATTTCGTCAATTGGGCGAACGGTTTCCTGTGGGGCCTGCCCATGCTGGTAGTCATCATCGGCTCCGGCGTTTGCTTCACCTTGGCTCTGAGAGGCTTCCAGTTCGTTCGGTTTACGGACATGTGGAAGCGGATCCTGGACTCCGGCGATTCTGAGTCCGGCGTTTCTTCCTTCGCTTCCTTCTGTACCACCATGGCAATGCGTGTCGGCACCGGTAACGTGGCCGGCGTGGCCGTGGCCATCTACTCCGGCGGCCCTGGCGCTCTGTTCTGGATGATCTGCGCCGGCATGACCAACTCCGCGGTGTGCTTTGCCGAGACCACTCTGGGTTCTCTGTATAAGATCCGCGTGGACGGCGAGTATCGCGGCGGCGGTTATTACTGCGCTGAGCGCGGCCTGGGCTGGAAGGCCTACGGCGCGTTCCTGGCTGCGATCTCCCTGATTGGTATCGGCGCCTTCATGCCCGCCGCTGCCACCTACACCATCTGCGAGGCCTTCAACGCCGCTACCGGCATCCCCATGGCTGCTGTGGCTGCCGTCGTTGCCGTGGTCATGCTGATCACCGTTCTGGGCGGCATTAAGCGTATCTCCGCCGTGGCTTCCGCAATCGTGCCTGTGATGTGCGCCATCTACATCCTGGTCACCATCGCTGTTGTGGTGATCAACATCACTGAGGTTCCTGCTATGATCTCCATGGTCGTGAAGAACGCCTTCGGCCAGGAGGCTCTCATCGGCGGCGGTATCGGTATCGCCATCCAGCAGGGCTTCAAGAGAGGTACCTTCTCCTCCGCTTCCGGCATGGGCGAGTCCACCCCCACTGCTGCCGCTGCTGAGACCAGCCACCCCGTGAAGGTCGGCCTGGCCAATGCCGCTGGCGTGTGGCTGGACACCGTTATCGTCTGCACCTGCTCCGGCCTGCTGATCCTGATGACCGACTGCTTCAACACTGGCTTCGGTTATGTGGGTTCCGGCGCTCCCGAGCTGGCCGAGATGGCTGCTGCCGGCGAGGGCGGCGGCGTGCTGTTCGTGCAGTATGCTACCCGCACCATCATGGGCGGCTTTGCTGAGCTGTTCATCGCCATCATGCTGTTCCTGTTCTCCTTCACCTGCCTGATCAGCTACTACTACGAGGCTGAGACCGCTTCCACCTACCTGTTCCAGAAGCCCGAGCAGGCTGGCATCCGTAAGGTTGTCACCCGCATCCTGCAGTTTGGTATGCCCGTGCTGATCTTCCTGTTCGGCATCATCGAGGCTTCCATGGCTTGGAACCTGTCCGATCTGGCTCTGGGCAGCATCACCTTCATCAACATGATCGTGGTCATCGGCCTGTTCCCCAAGTGCGTTGTTCTGTACAACGACTATGTGGCGCAGGTTAAGGCCGGCAAGGATCCTTACTACGATCCCGACAAGATCTCCTGGAAGGGTGTTGACGTGGCTCTGTGGAAGAGCATCAATGCCAAGCGCATCGAGGCTGACAAGGCTTCCAAGTAAGATCTGAATCGCAAATCCCCCGGCGGAACACCGCCGGGGGATTTTTTGCCCCAAAAAGAAGCGGCGTCCCCGTGGGGACGCCGCTCCAAAATGTTGGGATATTATCGGGTCTGGCTGTATGTCACAGCTGCGCGGACAAGCTCCCGGAACAGGGGATGGGCCTTGTTGGGGCGGCTTTTCAGCTCCGGGTGGAACTGCACGCCCACGAACCAGGGGTGATCCCGGCGCTCCACCATCTCCACCAGCCGTCCATCCGGGGACAGGCCGGACAGCACCAGGCCCCCTGCCTCCAGCTCCCGCCGGAAGCCGTTGTTGAATTCATAGCGGTGGCGGTGCCGCTCCTGAATTTCATCGGAGCCATATGCCTGATAGGCGTGGGTATCATGACTGGTAATCCGGCAGGGGTAGCTGCCCAGGCGCATGGTGCCGCCCTTAGCGGTGACGCCTACCTGGTCGGGCATCAGATCAATCACGGCGTGGGGGCCGTTGGGCAGGAACTCGCCGGACTGTGCGTCGGCCATGCCGCACAGGTGCCGGGCCGTCTCAATCACCGCCATCTGCATGCCCAGGCAGATGCCCAGGAAGGGGATCTTGTGCTCCCTGGCGTAGCCCACGGCAGAGATCATGCCCTCAATACCCCGGTCGCCGAAGCCGCCGGGAACCAGCACGCCGTCCACCCCGGCCAGAATCTCCGGCGCGTTTTCGTCGGTCACCTGCTGGGAGTCCACCCAGCGGATGGACACCTTGACCTGATTCTCAATGCCGCCGTGGGTGAGGGCCTCCACCATCGACAGATAGGCGTCGTGAAGGGCCACGTACTTGCCCACAATGGCAATTTCCACCTGCCCGGCGGGGTGCTTGGCCCGATGCACCATGTCAGCCCACTCTGTCAGGTCAGGGCTGGGGCAGATCAGGCCCAGGCGGCGCACCGTCACATCCCCCAGCCCCTCCCGCTCCAGCATAAGGGGCACCTCGTACAGGCTTTGCGCCGTGAGATTGGGGATGGCGTTTTCCACGGGGATGTTGCAGAACAGGGAAATTTTCTCCAAAATCTCCTTGGGGACCGGGGCATCGCTGCGGCAGAGAATCACGTCGGGCTGAATCCCAAGGGACAGCAGCTCCTTGGCGGAATGCTGGGTGGGCTTGCTTTTCAGCTCGCCGCTGCCGGGAATGGAGACGATGAGGGACACGTGGATAAACATGACGTTTTGGCGGCCCTTTTCCGCCGCCACCTGGCGGATGGATTCCAGGAAGGGCTGGCTCTCAATATCCCCCACCGTGCCGCCGATTTCCACAATGGCCACGTCGGTATCAGGCCCCTCCAGGGCGTGGATGTGGGCTTTGATCTCGTTGGTGATGTGGGGGATGATCTGCACTGTGCCCCCCAGGTAATCCCCCTGCCGCTCCCGGTTCAGCACGTTCCAATAGATCCGGCCGGAGGACACAGAGGAGGAGCCGGTGAGATTTTCGTCAATGAACCGCTCGTAGTGTCCCAGATCCAAATCGGTCTCCGCGCCGTCGTCGGTGACAAAAACCTCCCCGTGCTGGTAGGGGCTCATGGTGCCCGGGTCCACATTCAGGTAGGGGTCCAGCTTCTGTACCTTCACCCGCAGGCCCCGCTGCTTCAGCAGCCGCCCCAGGGAGGCTGCGGCAATGCCCTTGCCCAGGCCGGACACCACGCCTCCGGTGACGAAAATAAATTTGGTTTGCATATAGAATCCCTCCGTTATATAGCCAGTATGGCTGGATTTTCTGAAAAAATGAGATAGGCGCCCCTGGGAGAATCCTCTCCCAGGAGCGCCTCATTGCGCAAATTGAATCAATTGTCAGGGCAGGGACGGAAGAAATGTGTCCGTCGGAGCCAGAAGGATTCCATCCTCCTGCCAGGTAAGCCGGCTTTCCGGCCACGTCTCATAAGAACCCGCGGGCAGGAACACCAGCGTAATCTGGGGGTCTAGGTGGTAAAAGCGGCGGTAGTACATGCCGTACTCCTGGTTCCAGGGATTTCGTGTCTGCCAAACCACACGCTCATACCGGTCGGTGGGCAAAATCAGGGGCTCCCCGCTGTCGGCGCTGTACTGGCCGATCAACTGGGCCCGGAGCAGGGTGCACCCGGCCACCGCCCAATACCGCCATCCCCACACCGCCATGGCGGCCAGCAGGCACAGAGCCACCGCACGAACCGGCAGCCGGCGGTCCAGGAAGGGGGCCAGCTGGATGGCGGCGGATAGGAGCACTATGACCATGGGAAAGAAATATAGCCGCTGGCCCAGGGTGGTAACGGCAGCCATAGGGGCCAGGGACAGGGGTGCGGTGAGATAAAGGGCCGTTTGGGCAAGACGAGTGGAAAGGCGGCCCCGCTGAAGGAGCAGGGCGGCGGCAGGCAGGCACCAGGACAAAAGGCTCAGGGCGGCCAGCTGAGGCGTGAGGAATGTCTCTGTGGAGTAGATATACAGGCCGCAGCCTAAAGGGATCAACCCCAGGACGGACAAAGGCCGCAGGGGGCCGCGCCAAAAGGCCAGGGCGGTTATCACCGCCATGGGGACGGCGAAATGCAGGCCCCGGAGAAAGGCAATGGGCAGCAGACGGCCCACGTACCAGGCGGAAATATCCCAAACCGCGGCGGGAAGTCCGTCAGCCAGGGAGAAGGTGAGCTCCCGCAGGCCGTTGATGGCCGTGCCGGTTTCCGTCAGCTCGTCCACCGTGCCGCTGGAATATATGATGGCGGCGGCTGCCAGCGCGCCGGCGGCGGAGACCAGCAGAATGACCCGCAGCCCCGGCTTCCGGGCAGCCCATAGGGCCAGCGCCAGGGAGGCCAGCAAAAAGAGGAAGGCCAGATTTTCCACAAACAGCCCCATGCACAGGGACAACAGCCCCATGGGGACGGCCCACAGGATTTTGGGGGGGCGCTGCCCCGCCAGGCGCCGGATCAACAGCAGCCAGCAGAGAAACAGCAGGGTGGGAACCACATAATTTCCAAATCCGGATACCCAGCCGTAGGTCTCCTGCCAGAGGACGGCGGGCATCAGCAAAAGGCCCAGATGGGAGAGGGCGAACAGGGCGGGAATCCGCTCCTTCCGTTCCCCGGCAGCCAAAGCGGCCATGGCCAGGGGAAGGGCAAACATGACGCCGCCCATGAATACAGTCTTGACAGCCACGCTGCGGCACAGGACGACGGCCAGGAAATTGCCGGCATAACGGCCGTTCAGGGTGCCGTCCAGCCACCAGCGCAGCCCCTCCTCCATGCCCCAAAGCAAATCGTCGGTGGCGCTGTAGGGGACAGCCCAGGCAATTGCCAGGTCAAACAGGAGGACGGCGGCCATCAGCGCGGCAATGCCCAGACGCTTTCCGCTCACGGCTTCAGCCTCACCGGTGGTAGAGGTTGTTGGTCTGGTACTGGGGCTCGCAGGTCAGCTGGATGCCCAGCTTCCGGTAGGTCACCTCGTCCGCGGGGGACAGGATCACCGAGGAGTGGGCCTGGCAGCCCCGGAGGGCAGACAGGCAGCTGAGGGCCTTGGCCGCCTTTTCGTCGGCGTTGGCGGAGGAGGCCAGGGCGATCAGCACCTCGTCGCTGTGGAGGCGGGGGTTGTTGGAGCCCAGGTGCTTCACCTTCACCGTCTGGATGGGTTCAATGGCCGACTGGGAAATCAGGTGCACGCCGTGCCCCCCCAGCTTGGCCTGGGCCTTCAGGGCGTTGAGCAGGGCGGCGGCGGAGCAGCCCATCAGCTCGGAGGTTTTGCCCAGCACAATCTGGCCGTCAGACAGCTGAATGGCCATGGCGGGCTCCCCGGTGAGCTCCGCCGTCTCGTTGGCGGCGGCCACCACGGGCCGGATCTGGCTGGATACCCCGGCCTGCTGCATCAGCAGCTCCAGCTTGTACACCGCGTGCTCAGAGCCCTTGCCCTGGCGGCGCTCACACAAAGCGTCGTAGTACCGGCGGACAATTTCCTGTTTGGCGGCGTCCTGGACGGCTTCATCGTCGTAAATGCACTTGCCGGCCATGTTTACCCCCATGTCTGTGGGGGACTTATAGGGGCAGGAGCCCAAAATCTGCTGGAACATGGCGGACAGCACAGGAAAGACCTCCACGTCCCGGTTGTAGTTGACGGTGGTCTCGCCATAAGCCTGGAGATGGAAGGGGTCGATCATATTCACGTCGTCCAGGTCGGCGGTGGCCGCCTCATAGGCCAGGTTGACCGGGTGCTTCAAGGGCAGGTTCCAGATGGGGAAGGTCTCAAACTTGGCGTAGCCGGCGGTAATGCCCCGCTTATGCTCGTGGTAAAGCTGGCTGAGGCAGGTGGCCATCTTGCCGCTGCCGGGGCCGGGGGCGGTGACCACCACCAGGGGCCGGCTGGTTTCGATGTAATCGTTTTTGCCATACCCCTCGTCGGAGACGATGTGGGTGATGTTGTGGGGGTAGCCGGCGATGGGGTAATGGCGGTATACCCGCACGCCCAGGGCCTCCAGCCGCCGCTGGAACAGGTCGGCGGCGGGCTGGCCGGCGTACTGGGTCACCACCACGCTGCCCACAAACAGTTCCATAGACCGGAAGGCGTCAATCAGGCGCAGCACGTCGCTGTCGTATGTAATGCCCAGATCCCCCCGCACCTTATTCTTCTCGATGTCGGAGGCGTTGATGGCGATGATGATTTCCGCCTTGTCCTTCATCTGGGCCAGCATACGGATCTTGCTGTCCGGCTCAAAGCCGGGCAGCACCCGGCTGGCGTGAAAATCATCAAACAGCTTTCCACCAAACTCCAGGTACAGCTTCCCGCCGAACTGGGCGATGCGTTCTTGAATATGCTGGGATTGAAGGCTGAGGTATTTTTCGTTGTCAAAGCCCTGCCTGCCCATGACGTCACCCCTTTTTTCCATGTAAATCAATCAAACTAATTCCTTATTTTACGCAGGAAAACCCACCCCGTCAAGGGATTTTCCGTAGAATCCTTTGCCGAGACTTGCTGCCGGATTTTGTATAATTCAGAGGATAGTATTTTTTTCGCCGGTATGGTAGAATGGGTAGCGAACCCCCTTTTCACTGCCGCCAGAGTGCCGGGCGGCTGTTTTTGTGTGCGATTCAAGGGGAGGAGGACCTGAGCATGGACTGGGAAGCTCTGTTTCATATCTGGATTATTGTGTGCCCCCTGGTGTTCCTGGGAGGGCTGATTGACGCGGTGGCCGGCGGCGGCGGTCTGATTACCCTGCCCGCCTATTTGCTGGCCGGCATGCCGCCCCACGCGGCTTCCGCCACCAACAAATGCGGAAATGTCTGGGGCACGCTGCTGGCTACGGCCCGCTTTCTCCGCCGGGGAAATGTGGATCTCCCCAGCGCCCTGTGCGGCGGCGCCGCGGCGTTGGTGGGGGCCTGGCTGGGGGTAAAGCTGAACCTGATCCTGCCGGAGCGGGTGCTGTACTACGTCATGCTGGTGTTCGTGCCGGTTATGGCGGTGTTCCTCCTGTTTAAGCGGGATTTCGGCCAGGAGAACCACGCAGATGAGCAGGGGAAGGCTGCGCTGATGCTTCTGTCCGCCGGAATCGGCCTGGTCATCGGGGCATACGACGGCTTCTTCGGCCCGGGGGCGGGCACGCTGCTGATGCTGGCCTATACCGGCCTTTGCAAGTACGATCTGCTCACCGCCTCCGGCAACACCAAGGTGGCAAACTCCGCCTCCAACATTGCCTCCCTGGTCACCTTCGCCATGGCGGGGCAGGTGGTGTGGGCTGTGGGCATTCCCGCGGGGCTGTGCGGGATTGCCGGGGGCTACCTGGGCTCCGGTCTGGCGCTGAAAAAGGGCGCCAAGATCATCCGCCCCATGTTCTTTGTGGTGCTGGCCATCCTGGTGATCCGGCTGGTTTATGACCTGGTATTCTGAGGGCAAAATCGCGCCCCGCTGCCGATGGCAGCGGGGCGCGATTTTTTATTTTCCGCTCATCAGCCCCAACAGGGTCTGGGCGGCGGTGTCGGCAAACAGCCGGGCGCCGGCTACCGCCTCGGTGAGGGTGTTGCCGTGGCCGCCCACCTCCAAAAGGAGGAAGCCGGGGGAAAGCTGCTGGTTGTAGCTGCTGCTGCGCAGCACCAGGGGCCGGGCCAGGGCGTTGTAATCCTCCGTCAGGGCCTCTTGCAGCGCCAGGCCCAGGGCCAGATTGTCGTCCCAGTTGGGATGGTCGGCGCCCCCGTCATCCGTCCCCACCACCAGCATGACCTGGGCCACCTTTTGCCCCTCCTCCTCTGTAACCAGCTTGTAGATGGAGCCGTCCGTGCCCACCAGGGCGTCCCGGTGGACGTCCAGAATCACCTGGATGGAGGGATATTTGGCCAGCCAGTCCTCCACCGCCTGCCTGGAGCGGGTGTAAGCCTCGTTGTAGGAGGGATAATCGTACACATTGGTGTCGTGCAGCACCTGCAGCCCGTAAGAGCGGAATACCTGGGCCATCTCCTCTCCCACCCGCACCACATTTTTGGTGCAGTCGGTGGTGCGGAAGGGGTCGGTCTCCTGGTACAGGTTGCCGTCATTTTGGGAGTACGCCTCACTGCCGTGGGAGTGGAGAATCAAAATCTGCGGCCCGTCCTGCTGGGACAGGGCCACCTCACCCTGGTCGAAAACCGCGTCGGTCAGGCTTTTCCCGGTACGGTTGTAGAGATATACCCCGCCCCGGTGGAGGTACTGGCTGCCCTCTTTCCCTACACCGGTCATTTCAATGACGTCGTCCAGCTCCGCTGGGGGCTGGAGGGAGGGCTTGCTTTCGTCGTCGTCATCCTCCTCCAGGGGTACAGGCTGCTCCCCGTCCTCCTCCTGGCGGGCAAGACGGTCAATCTCCTCCCGGGCGGCGGACAGCAGGGCAGACTGGCCCACCAGCAGCTGCCCCCAGCCGTCCAGGCGGGCCAGCGATTGACCCGAGGCGGGCTGGCCCATCTGGTTTGCCAGCAGCCCCACCACCTGGGCGGGCTGGTCCATCCACTGGGTAAAGGCGGCGGATACCGCGCCGGTGTCGGTGGTCAGCGCCATACCCCATACCGCTACAAATGCCAGGCCCAGGCCCACGCCCCGCCGGATCACCTTGGGCCACTGCCAGGGGCCGGGATCATGTCTCATGGAATCCCTCCTTATCCTCTGTACCGTTCCCTTTTACTGTATGAGGGAGGATGGGGGGATATCACAGCAAACGGGACTGACCGGAAGGGTCAGTCCCGTGAAGTTATGCGTCGCTTTCCTGCTGCCAGGGGGTATCGTAATCCTGGATGGCCTGGGCGGGCACCTCATAGAGGAAGGTCTCCCGTTCCCGGCCCTGGAAAATGGAGCGGCCGCCCTCGTCGCCGGTGAGGGCCAGCAGCTGGGGGAGGAAGATGGGGGAGAAAATACAGGGGCTGCCCATCTGTTCCCCGGCGTGGACCCGGCCCAGGGGCCGGCCGCTGAGCAGATAGGCCCGGAGGAAGCCGGTAAGCAGCTCCCCGGTGAGACCGGGCTGGTCGCACACCAGGAAGCACCGGCTGGAGCCGGGCCGGGCGGCCCGGCAGCCGGCGGCCACCGATTGGCTCAGGGGCAGATCGTCGGCCACCAGTACCTTGTTGAAGCTGAACTCCCGGATGGGGTCGTCCAAAAGCCCGGCCCGGGTAACCACAATCACCCGGAGGCCCTGCATGGCATCGGCGGTTTCACGGGCGGCCTGGAAGGCGTACCGGTACAGGGGCTTGCCCTGAAAGTCCGCCAGCAGCTTTTGACTGCCGAAGCGGCGGGAGGCTCCGGCGGCCAGTAAGATGAGATCAATCATGGTTTTGCATCTCCAGTGCCATGGCGATGTCCTCCGCCCGGATAGGCAGGCTGTGGAAGGACAGGCCGGTTGCGTTGCGGATGGCCTCCGTAATGGCGGGGGCGGGGGTGTTGATGACCAGCTCACCGATGGATTTGGCGCCAAAGGGGCCGGTGGGTTCGTAGCTGGGGTGGAAGGTGACCCGGATGGTGCCCGCCTCCAGACGGGTAGGGATCTTATACTGGAGGAAGGAATCGTTGAGCAGCTTCCCGGCGGCGTTGTACTGCACGTTTTCGTACAGGGCCATGCCGATGCCCTGGACAATGCCGCCCTCGGTCTGTACCCGGGCCAGGTTGGTGTTGATGACCGTGCCGCAGTCCACCTCGGCCACATAGTCCACCACCTCTACCGTTCCCGTCTCCGGGTCCAGGTCGATTTCCGCCATGCCCACCATGAAGGGGGGCGGCGAGATGGGGGAGGAGTGGGACTGGCTGGCGGACAGGGTGCGGCTGTGGCCCTCAAAGCTGGCCCAGCCAAGCTCCTTCCGGGTGATGGACTTGTCCGTGCCGGGGACAAAGACCTTCTCCCCGTCGAACTCCGCCGCCTCCGGGGCCACCCCCAGCAGCCGGGCGCCCTCGGCCAAGATCTTTTCCCGCAGCTGGGCGCAGGTTTTGACCACCGCGCCGCCGGTGACGTAGGTGGTGGAGGAGGCGTAGGAACCGGTATCGTAGGGGGACTGGTCGGTGTCCACGCCCCGGACGGAGATGTCGGCGATGTCGCAGTCCAGACAATCGGCGGCCATCTGGGCCAAGATGGTGTCGCAGCCGGTGCCCATGTCGGTGCAGCCCACCAGCAGGGTGTAGAAGCCGCCGTCATTCAGGCGGATCTCCACGCTGGCGGTATCCACGGCGGAAATGCCGCTGCCCTGCATGGCCATGGCTACGCCCACCGCCCGGATGTGGCCGTTGGGGAGCACCCGGCGGGGGAACTTGCTGTCCCAGTCCATGTGTTCCTTGGCCGCCGCCATGCACTGGTCCAGGGTGCAGCTGTTGCAGGGCTCCCCGTAGTAGTTGGGCATGGTCTGGCCCTGGCGCACCATGTTTTTCTCCCGGATTACGGTGGGGTCAATGCCCAGCTGGGCAGCCAGCTCGTTGACGGCGGACTCCACGGCATAGATGCCCTGGGTGGCGCCGTACCCCCGGTAGGCGCCGCCCCCCATGGTGTTGGTGTACACCACATCGGAGGTAAAGCGGCTGGCCGCCAGGCTGCCGTACAGGGACAGGGACTTGTGGCCCACCAGCCCCACCGTGGTGGGGCCGTGGTCGCCGTAGGCCCCGGCGTTGGACAGGGCGTGGAGGTCGATGGCCCGGATGGTGCCGTCCCGGTCAGCGCCGATGCGCACCCGCATCTGCATCTGGTGGCGGGGGGAGCCGTTGGTCATGGACTCCTGCCGGGTGTAGCGGATATAGGCGGGCCGGCCGGTGACCTTGGTCACCAGGGCGGGGAAGATCTCGCTGACCACGCTCTGCTTGGCGCCGAAGCCGCCGCCGATCCGGGGCTTGACCACCCGGATCTGCCCCTTGGGGATTTCCAGGGCGTTGGACAGAATCCGGCGGGCGTGGAAGGGCACCTGGGTGGAGGAGACCACGGTCAGGCGGCCGTATTCGTCCAGGTAGGTAAAGGTGCAGAAGGTCTCCATCATGGCCTGGCTGTTGGCCAGGGTGTTGTAGGTGCGCTCCAGCACCACGTCACAGCGGTTGAGCTCCTCGTCCACATCCCCCACCTGGCAGCAGTCGGTGGAAACCAGGTTCCGCTTGGCGTCGGCGCCCACGTCGCACAGGGCCCGGAAATTGTCCTCCGGATGCACCAGGATGGGGTTGTCCTTGGCCTGGGTAAAGTCCAGCAGGGGTGTCTGTACCTCATAATCCACCCGGATCAGGCCAAGGGCCTGCTGGGCCGCCTGCTCCGTCTCGGCGGCCACAATGGCCACTGGGTCTCCGCAGCAGCGCAGCTGCCGGTCCAGGATGAGACGGTCATAGGGGCTGGGCTCCGGCCAGGTCTGGCCGGCGGTGGTAAAGCGGCTCTGGGGGGCGTCCTCCCAGGTGAGCACACACACCACGCCGGGCACCAGCTTGGCCTTGGAGGTGTCGATGGAGCGGATATAGGCCCGGGCGTGGGGAGAGCGGAGCAGCTTCAGCCGCAGGGCGTTGGGGGGCACCATGTCGCCGGTATATACCGGCTTGCCGGTGACCAGGCTCATGGCGTCCTTTTTCCGCACGCCGGTGGACACATATTTTGTTTTCATTTGGCCCCTCCCCTCTCCTTCAGGTACCGGCGGATGGCCCGCAGCTGGCCCTGATAGCCGGTGCAGCGGCACAAATTGCCCGCCAGATACGCCTTGATCTCCTCATCGGTGGGGTTGTCCAGCTCCCGTACCATAGCCAATACGTTCATGATAAAGCCGGGGGAGCAATAGCCGCACTGTTCCGCCCCCTCATCAGCCAGGCAGGCGCCGAACTGGGCGGCCTCCTCCTGGAGCCCTTCCAGGGTGGTGACGACCTTCCCCTGGGCCCGCAGGGCGGGTACAGAGCAGGACAGCACCGGCTTTCCCTCCAGCCAGACGGTACACAGGCCGCAGTTGCTGGTTTCGCAGCCGCATTTCACAGACAGGCAGCCCCGATCCCGCAGGTAGGAAAAGAGGGTGGTGTCGGCAGCCACCTCGTCGGTTCGGCGGACGCCGTTGAGCGTCAAAGTCAGTTTCACAGCCGCTCCCCTCCTTCCAGCCGGGCGCAGGCCCGGTTCAGCAGAACCCGAGCCAGATGCCGGCGGTAATCGCCGCTGGCCCGGAGGTTGTCCACGTAGGACAGCTCCATGGCCTGTTCAATCAGGCTGTCCCGGTGGTCGCCCCGCAGCAGGGAGGGCCGTCCGCTGCGGCCGCCCAGGGCGGCGGCCAGGCCGCCCTCCTCCCGGGCCACGGCGCAGGTGAGGACGGGCAGGTCGGTCTGGGTGTTGCGGACGCTTTCGTAGACAGGGCGGCCATACTTGGGCAGGGGGATGTGGATGTGGGTGAGCACATCCCGGTCATAGGGCATAGCGGCGTACTGCTCCAGAGGGATTCGGCCCGCCTTCACCAGCTCTACCTGGCAGCCCAGGGGCAGCAGGGCGGTGACAGGGTCGGAAAACCCGAACCGGGCGGCTACGCTGCCCCCCACTGTGGCGCAGTTGCGGAACTGCACGCCCACGATGTGGCGGGTGCAGCGGGAGAAATAGTCGCCGAAATGGGCCTGGAGCAGGGGGGAGGTCTCCGCCTGGCGCAGGGTGACCATGGCCCCCAGGGAGATGGTATCGCCTTCCAGGCCGATCTCATCCAGCCCCAGGCCGGACAGGTCGATCAGCGTGTCGTAGCGGCGGCGCCCCAGGCGCAGCCAGCACCCGCCGCCCAGGATGGCGTTGGCCTTTTTTTGGTTCAATTCCCAGGCTTCTTCCGGAGAGGCGGCGACAACATAATTACGGGCTGTATACAATGTGCCTCACACTCCTTTCTGTAGTGAAAATTCAGGGTCATTACGCGGCGGGCTGCATCAGGCTGAGCACGCCCAGGTCGTCATCGGTAACGGAGATGTTGAAGAAGGTACGGTAAAAGTCCTCGGCAATGGCCACATACTCCTCTGGGGTAATGACCTCCGGGTGGAGCTGGGCGGCCAGCCAGTAGAAGCCCAGGGCGCTGGAGGCGGTGGGGTAGTCCCAGGGCTCAATGGGGCTGGGGAAGTGGAAGACCTGGCCCTGCTTCACGGCGTCCAGGGAGGCGAAGCGGCTGTCGCTGAGGATATCCGCCTCAGTAAAGTCGGAGTAGGACACCATAAAAATACGCTGGGGGTTCCAGTCCATCAGCTCCTCAGCGGAGATATCCACCCAGTCGGAGCCGGTCAGCTCCCCCGCGGCGTTGACGCCGCCGGCGGCCTCAATCATCACGTTTTGGTACATCCCGGAGGGGGCGGTGCGGAGGAAGTCGGAGCCGGCCAGGTAGACCAGGGGCTTCTCCTCCACCTGGGCGCAGCGCTGGGTCACGTCCTCCATGGCGGAGCGGTGGAAGTCGGCCAGCTGGGCGGCCCGGTCCTGGGTGCCGGTGGCCTGCCCCAGCAGGTCGATGGTGTCCAGGAAGCTGTCCAGGGTTTCCGGCTCGATGACGATACAGGGGATGCCCAGGGCGTCGAACTGGGCGGCGGACTCGGCCAGGTTCATGGGGATCACCACCAGGTCAGGCTCCAGGGCGGCGGTCTCCTCCACGTTGATGCCCTTGCCGCTGCCCACGGCGGGCAGGTCAATCAGCTCCGGGGCGGCCAGCTTAAACAGCTGCCGGGTGTCAGCCTTCATCTCAATGCCCACCAGGCTGTCCTTCAGGCCCAGGGCGACCAGCAGGGAGGTGGACAGGTAGTAGGAGGAGACAACCCGCTGGGCGGGCTCCTCCAGGGTGACGGTACGCCCTGCGTGATCGGTCAGGGTGATGGCTTCCTCCTGCCGCGCGCTGCTGCTGGAGGAGGACTGGGAGGCGGAGGGGGCGCCGCTGGATGAGGCGGAGCCCTCCGGCCCGGAGGCGCAGCCGGCAAGCAGTGTAATGGACAGGGCAAACGCCGTTCCGGCGGCCAGGATGGAGCGGTACAGTTTCATGCGGGAATCTCCTTTTTTGTGTCATGGTATCTTTCGGGGCCATTGTATCAGGTTTTTCCCCGGTTGTCGAGGGGGGCAGGGGGGGAAGAAAAAAAGGCCGCCCCCTGTATTCCCTAAAAAATGGGACGGGCCCTCTGCTATACTGACGGAACCGGAAGGAGTGTGATGAACCAATGAACTGGCATAGCGAGCCGGTAGAGGAGGTACTGCGGGCGCTGAGCAGCCGGCGGGAGGGGCTGACCAGCCGCCAGGCGGAGGAGCGGCTGAAGCGCCATGGCCCAAACGAGCTGCAGCCACCGCCGGGGGAAGGGATGCTCCATCGGATCATTCGGCAGATGGCTGACCCCATGGTGCTGGTGCTGCTGGGGGCGGCAGGCCTGTCCCTGGCGACCAGCGGCGGACGGGACTGGCTGGACGCGGCCATCATCCTGGTGATTGTGGTGGTGAACAATATCATCTCCATCACCCAGGAGGATCGGGCCCAGCAGGCGCTGGAGGAGCTGCGCCGGCTCACCGCGCCCCAGGCCTCTGTCCTGCGGGACGGGCGGGCGGTGAAGCTGCCGGCCAGCAGCCTGGTGCCTGGGGACATAATGCTGCTGGAGGCGGGGGATCTGGTGCCCGCGGACGGGCGGATTTTGGAGTGCAGCCGCCTGCAGGCGGACGAATCCCCCATGACCGGGGAGTCCGTCCCGGTGGAGAAGGAGGCCGGGGAACGGGTGGAGCGGGACGCGCCTGTGGGGGACTGGCGGAACATGGTGCTGTCCGGAACGCTGATTACCGCCGGCCGAGGGCGGGCGGTGGTGTGCGCCACGGGGATGGATACCCAGATGGGGCGCATTGCCGGGATGCTGCTGGAGGGGGGGCAGACGGACACCCCCTTGCAGCAGCGGATGGGGGAGATTTCCAAAACCCTCTCCTTCCTCTGCCTGTGCGTCTGCGGGATTATGTTCGGGGTGGGCTTGATCCAGGGGAAGGATCTGCTGGGGATGTTTTTAACCGCCGTTTCCCTGGCGGTGGCCGCCATTCCGGAGGGGCTGCCCGCCATCGTCACCATTGTCCTTGCCCTGGGTGTGGGCAGGATGGCGGGGCGGGGGGCCATTGTCAAACGGCTGCCCGCGGTGGAGACCCTGGGCTGCGCCGGCGTGATCTGCTCCGACAAGACGGGCACCCTGACCCAGAATAAGATGACGGTGCGGGAGCTTTGGCTGCCCGCCGGCGGCCACCGGCGGGACGCCCTGACGGCGGCTGCCCTGTGCGGCGACGCCCGGTTGGAGTGGCGGGCAGGGGCG
>CASFCW010000019.1 GCA_949293165.1 uncultured bacterium | reverse complement strand
AAGTCATGGGCCTGCCCATGACTTCTGCTCCCCGCGGACCCCCGGCACGTTTTTGGTTCCTTTTGTCGTGTAACAAAAGGAACCCGCCCGCAGGCGGAACTGCCTTTCTAGTAAGAAAGGAAGCAAAGAACTTTCGCGGAAAGCTAACGCTTTCCTTCTCGCCGCCTGGGGTTGGGACTTGGCTCCGCAATCCAGCACGAAAGACAATCTGCCGCTGCGGGCGCACAATGTGCGCCCTTACGAACGGGCCGGAGGGATGGGGCCAAAACCCCCGTACAAAGCCCCTTGTCTTTTGAGCGTTATCTACTGCCCTCCATAAAAGGGTATTCGACCACCTATGGGGGTCCGGGGGGAGAGCGGGGATAAGTCATGGCTTGCCATGACTTCTGCTCCCCGCGCCCCCCGGCACGTTTTTGGTTCCTTTTGTCGTGTAACAAAAGGAACCCGCCCGCAGGCGGCACTACTTTCTTGAAAGAAAGTAGGCAAAGAATTTTCCCGGAAAGCTGGCGCTTTCCTTCTCGCCGCCTGGAATTTGGATATGGCTCCACATCCCAGCACGAAAGAGAAGATACCGTGTGGATCGATGGTTTCCATCGGTCCACATTTTTATGGCTGCTCTCAATTCCCCCTTTCTGACGTCGAAAAGTCCCTGCTTCGTGGTGAGGACGGGACGATGGAGCCGTCCCTCCAATCTTCACTTGCTTGGTTTGGGAGAATAGTAGAATGAACAAAGATAACTTGTCAGATTGGTCGGATTTGTGTTCGACCTGCCATTGACAATTGTTAGCAAAGCAACTAAAATGGAACATAAAGTGAGGTGATAGCATGCAGACCGTACGCAGGGTAGGCTATGAGATCAAGGCGGTGTCCAACCTGATGCGCCGGAAGATCTGGGAATACAGCTGCGGGGAAGAACACGACCGCTGCACGGAGATGGAGCGGATGCTGCTTGGCTTTTTGTGCCGCAACGCAGAGCAGGAGATCTTTCAGAAGGATTTGGAACATGTATTTTATATCCGCCGTTCCACTGCTTCCCGCCTGTTGAAAAGCATGGAGGAGGAGGGGCTGATCCAGCGCCGCCCTGTCCAGCGGGACGCCCGCCTCAAGCAGGTGATGCCCACGCCCAGGGCGATGGCTCTGCACCAGGAGATTCTGAATCGGATTGACGCTGTGGAGGCTGTGCTCACCCAGGGCCTGACCCAGGAGGAGATTGGCCAGTTTATGAGCACCATGGATAAGCTCAAGCGCAATCTGGCGGAGGAGGCGCCCGGGGCAGCCGCGCCCCAAGGAAACCAAGTGATGTCCAAGGAGGAAACCCTATGAAAAAACGAGGACTGCTTAGCTGTCTCCAAGAGTTCAAGCGTGAGGCCATCCTGACCCCTATCTTCGTGATGGGCGAGGTGGCCTTTGATGTGCTGATTCCCATGACAACGGGAAAACTGCTGGATGAAGGTGTAAAGGCAGGCAACTTAACGCTGATTCTGCAATACGGGGCGTTGGTGATTGTCATGGCTATGGTGGCTCTGTTTTTGGGCGCCATGTCTGGCCGGTATGCCGCCCACGCGGCTACTGGCCTGTCCCGCAATCTCCGCAGGGAGATGTACCGCAACGTGCAGACCTTTGCCTTTTCCAACATTGACAAGTATTCCACCGGCGGTATCATCACCCGTCTGACCACTGACGTGACCAATGTGCAGATGGCCTTCATGATGATTATTCGCATCGCGGTGAGAAGCCCGGTGATGCTGATCTGCGCCTGGTATCTCACCTTCACCATCAACCCCCGGCTGGCCATGATCTTCCTGTTTGTTATCCCTGTGCTGGCCATCGGCCTGACGGTTATCATGAGCCAGGCCCACCCCCGGTTTGAGAAGGTGTTTAAGAAGTACGACTGGCTGAACAATGTGGTGCAGGAGAATCTGCTGGGCATCCGTGTGGTCAAGTCCTTCGTCCGGGAGGACCATGAGCGGGAAAAATTCGGAAAGGTTTCCCAGGAGATTTTCGATGAGTTCTCCGCCGCTGAGAAGCTTGTGGCCTTCAACGCCCCCCTCATGCAGGGCTGCGTCTATACCTGCATCCTGGCTGTGTCCTGGATTGGCGCCCATCTGGTGGTGAGCAACGAGCTGACCCCTGGCCAGCTGACCAGCATGTTCAGCTACATCATGATGATCCTCATGAGCCTGATGATGCTGTCCATGGTCATGGTCATGATTATCATTGCCCGCGCCTCTGCCGAGCGTATTGTGGAGCTGCTCAACGAGACCAGCGATCTGTCCAACGGCGCCAACCCGGTCATGGAGGTGAAGGACGGCTCCGTGGTCTTTGAAAACGTCAGCTTCAGCTATGCCATGGACCCGGATAAGGAGTGCCTGAAGAATGTGAATCTCACCATTCCCTCCGGCTACACCGTGGGTATTCTGGGCGGCACCGGCACCTCCAAGTCCACCCTGGTGCAGCTGATTCCCCGCCTGTACGACACCACCGAGGGCCGCGTCCTGGTGGGCGGCGTGGATGTGCGGGATTACGATATGGAGACCCTGAGAAACCAGGTGGCCATGGTGCTGCAGAAGAACGTCCTCTTTTCCGGCTCCATCAAGGAGAACCTGCGCTGGGGCGACCCCAACGCCACCGATGAGGAGATGGTCCGGGTCTGCAAGCTGGCCCAGGCCGATCCCTTCATCCAGGAGTTCCCCGACAAGTACGACACCCACATTGAGCAGGGCGGCTCCAACGTCTCCGGCGGCCAGAAGCAGCGGCTGTGTATTGCCCGCGCCCTGCTGAAAAAGCCTAAGATTTTGATTCTGGACGACTCCACTTCCGCTGTGGACACCAAAACCGACGCCCTGATCCGCAAGGCCTTCCGGGAGGAGATCCCCGAGACCACCAAGTTCATCATCGCCCAGCGTATCTCCTCCATCGAGGATGCCGACCTGATCCTGGTGATGGACGGCGGCAAGATCGCCGCCATGGGCAGCCACGACCAGCTGCTCCAGTCCTGTGACATCTACCGCGAAATTTATGAATCTCAGACCAAGGGGGGCGACGAGAATGAATAAACCCGTTGTGAACAAGCGCCATACCGTCCGCCGCCTGATGAGCTATCTGGGCCGGGGCTACCAGCTGCGCTTTGTGCTGGTGCTGATCTGCATTCTGATTACCGCCGTGGCCTCTGTGTCCGGCTCCCTGTTCCTGGGTACCCTGATTGACAACTATATCACTCCGCTGCTGGCCATGGAGACGCCGGTCTATGACGACCTGGCACGGGTCATTTCCATGATGGCCGGGCTGTATGTGTTGGGTGTGGTGTGCGCCTTCCTGTATAACCGGCTGATGGTTACCATCTCCCAGGGCATGCAGAAGAAGATCCGTGACGACCTGTTCAGCCACATGCAGACCCTGCCCATCCGGTATTTTGACACCCATCCCCACGGCGATGTGATGAGTATTTACACCAATGACGTGGATACCCTCCGCCAGATGCTGTCCCAGAGTGTGCCCCAGATGATTAACTCCATGATGATGATTGTGGTCACCTTCATCAGTATGGTGGTGCTCAACATCCCTCTGACCATCGTGGTCATCGTGTGCATCTTCTTCATGCTGCGGATTGTCAAGCTCCTGGCCGGGCGCAGC
The DNA here is from genome assembly GCA_949293165.1 of uncultured bacterium. GTDB lineage: Bacteria > Bacillota > Clostridia > Oscillospirales > Oscillospiraceae > Lawsonibacter. The sequence goes on along the minus strand of CASFCW010000019.1, from coordinate 51,246 downwards.
GGCCGGTACTTCCGCCGCCAGCAGGAGAAGATCGGCAACCTCAACGGCTACGTGGAGGAGATGATTAACGGCCAGAAGGTGGTCAAGGTTTTCTGCCACGAGCAGGAGGCTCAGGAGGGTTTTGACCAGGTCAACGACGAGCTGTTTGACGCCGCCAACCGGGCCAATAAGTACGCCAACATCCTCATGCCCATCCTTATGAATATCGGCAACATCCAGTATGCCGTCATTGCCATCATGGGCGGGGCCTTCGCCCTCAGCGGGGTGGACGGCACCATCACCCTGGGCACCATCGCCAGCTTCCTCCAGCTGTCCAAGAGCTTCAGCAACCCCATCAGCCAGATTTCCCAGCAGCTCAACTCGGTGATTATGGCCCTGGCCGGCGCTCAGCGGATCTTCGACCTGATGGATGAACCCTCTGAGGAGGATCATGGCACCGTCACCCTGGTAAATGTGGCCTTCCAGAAGGACGGCGCCCTCACCGAGACCGAGGACCGCACCAACCTGTGGGCCTGGAAGGTGCCTCAGGAGGATGGCAGCTTTACCTACACCAAGCTGGCCGGCGACGTCCGCTTCGACCATGTGGACTTTGCCTATGAGGAGGGCAAGACCATCCTTCACGATGTCACCCTCTTTGCCAAGCCCGGCCAGAAGCTGGCCTTTGTGGGCGCTACCGGCGCCGGCAAGACCACCATCACCAACCTGATTAACCGGTTCTATGACATTGCTGACGGCAAGATCCGCTACGACGGCGTGTCCATCAACGACATCCGCAAGTCCGATCTCCGCCGCTCCCTGGGTATCGTCCTCCAGGACATCAACCTGTTTACCGGCACCGTCCGGGAAAACATCCGTTACGGCAACCTGGATGCCACCGACGAGGAGGTGGAGGCCGCCGCCAAGCTGGCCAACGCCGACGACTTCATCCGCCGCCTGCCCCAGGGCTACGACACCATGCTCACCGGCAACGGCGCCAACCTGTCTCAGGGCCAGCGCCAGCTGATTGCCATTGCCCGGGCCGCCGTGGCCGATCCCCCTGTGATGATCCTGGATGAGGCCACCTCCTCCATCGACACCCGTACCGAGGCCATCGTCCAGCAGGGCATGGACTCCCTGATGTGCGGCCGTACCGTATTCGTCATCGCCCACCGCCTGTCCACCGTCCGCAACTCCAACGCCATCATGGTGCTGGATCACGGCCGCATCGTGGAGCGGGGCGACCACGAGGATCTGATCGCCCAGCACGGCATCTACTACCAGCTTTATACCGGCGCCTTCGAGCTGGAGTAACTTACTTTCTTGATAAGAAAGTAAGCAAGGAATTTTTGCGGAAAGCTGCGCTTTCCTTCTCGACGCCTTGGGTGGGAGCAGGTTCCCTGTCCCGGCACGAAAGAGGATATGGCGAAGATGGGCCGATGGAAACATCGGCCCATCTTTTTTGCGTTTTACGGGCGAGCCCTTACCCCAGGGCCACGTCCAGGATCATCATAATCAGAAACCCGGCCATTACGCCGTAAGTACCGCCGTGGGTCTGGTGGTTGTGCCGCAGGTTGGCCTCCGGGATCAGCTCCTCCACCACCACGTACAGCATGGCTCCCGCGGCGAAGGACAGCAGCCATGGCATCAGGGGCTGGATGGTTCCGGCGGCCAGCACCGTGAGCAGGGCCGCCGCCGGCTCCACCGCGCCGGAAGCCACGCCGGCCAGGAAGGCGTTTCGCCGGTTCATGCCCGCCTGCCGCAGGGGAAGGGAGATGGCCGCCCCCTCCGGGAAGTTCTGGATGCCGATGCCCATGGCCAGGGCGGTGGCGGCGGGGAGGAGACTGGGGTCTTCCTGGGCGGCCAGGGCGAAGGAGATCCCCACCGCCATGCCTTCCGGGATGTTGTGCATGGCGATGGAAAGCACCAGCAGGGCGTTGCGCCTGCCCTGCTGGCTGTCCCCCTGCCGGGCCAGCAGCTCCGGGCTCAGGTGGGGGAGCAGGGCGTCCATGGCTACCAGGAACACAATGCCCAGGGCGGAGCCTCCCGCGGCGGGCAGCCATCCGGGCAGCCCCATCTCCTCCGCCTGGTCGATGGCTGGGATCAGCAGGGACCACATGCTGGCGGCGATCATCACCCCGGCTGCGAAACCCAGCATGATCTGGTGCAGGGATTGGCTGACCGAGCGGCGGAACAAAAATACGGTGGCCGCGCCCAGGGAGGTCATCAGGAAGGTGAATCCCGTGCCTCCGGCGGCCCAAAACAAAGCCTGTGTCACAATAAGCGTCCTTTCCCGGCGGCTGGGGCCGCCGATGGAGTGTGGGGATATGCTGCACCAGCCTATGCGCCGGCGGGGGAGGGGGTGCGGGAGAGGGAAAATGGGGGAATGGGAAAAATTTTTGCTTTTCCTCTATGCAAACAGGGAGAATTATATTAAAATACAAAGGAAGTACCCAAGCGCCTGAGAAGAAGGAGTGTAATACGATATGGAGAAGCCCAAGTATCAGCGGGTTCTGTTGAAAATCAGCGGCGAGGCCCTGGCGGGGGACGCCGGGCACGGCCTGGATTTCCAGGTTATCAGCGACGTATGCGACGTGGTTAAGCGCTGCGTGGAGCAGGGCGTCCAGGTTGGCATTGTGGTGGGCGGCGGCAACTTCTGGCGCGGCCTGAAGGACGGCGGCGACCGGATGGTCCGCGTCCGCTCCGACCACATGGGCATGCTGGCCACCACCATCAACGCCCTGGCTGTGGCCGATGTGCTGGAGCAGAAGGGCGTGGAGGTCCGGGTGCAGACCGCCATTGAGATGCGCGCTGTGGCCGAGCCCTACATCCGTTCCCGGGCCATCCGCCACCTGGAGAAGGGCCGCGTGGTCATTTTCGGCTGCGGCACCGGCAACCCCTTCTTCTCTACCGATACGGCCGCCGTCCTCCGGGCTGCGGAGATTGACGCGGAGGTTATCCTTCTGGCCAAGAACATCGACGGCGTCTACTCCGCCGACCCCAGGAAGGTGCCCGATGCGGTGAAGTACGACTCCATCAGCTACAGCGACGTGCTGGCCCAGCGCCTGCAGGTTATGGACTCCACCGCCACCTCCCTGTCCATGGATAACAAGATCCCCGTGCTGCTGTTTGCCCTGAAGGACCCGGAAAATATCCTCCGGGCTGTGATGGGGGAGAAGATCGGCACCATCGTCCAGGGCTGACATCCCAAACTGAACCGGAAAGGAAGAGAAATGTATGAGTCCCGAGACCAAAGCATATTTTGAGAAAATGAACAAGACCATCGAGGTGGTCAAGGCCAACTTTGCCGCCGTCCGTGCCGGCCGCGCCAACGCCGGTGTGCTGGACCGCATCCAGGTGGAGTATTACGGCACCCCCACCCCCCTGAACCAGGTGGCCGCCGTTTCCTCTCCCGATCCCCGCACCCTGACCATCCAGCCCTGGGACGCCGGCCTGCTCAAGGCCATTGAGAAGGCCATCCAGACCTCCGACCTGGGCATCAACCCCCAGAATGACGGCAAGGTGATCCGCCTCAGCTTCCCCCAGCTCACCGAGGAGCGCCGCAAGGACCTGACCAAGCAGGTGCGCAAGTACGGGGAGGAAGGCAAGGTGGCTGTGCGGAACATCCGCCGGGACGCCATGGAGGATTTCAAGAAGAAGAAGAAAACCAGCGAGATCACCGAGGACGACCTCAAGCAGCTGGAGAAGGAGCTGCAGGAGCTCACCGACAAGCAGTGCAAGGTCATTGACGAGCTGACTGCCAAGAAGGAGCAGGAGCTCATGGCGGTGTAACCGCCGGGCCTGCCGTTGGTACAACGGAGGAGACAGACGCCAATGCGGGACGCGGGGCGGGCGATTGCCCTCCGGCGTTCCGCGTTGCTGCGGATGCCAGCACTGTGAAGCAGGGGGAGAACTGCCATGAATCTGTTTAAAAAAACCACGCCCCAGGAGCCGGAGGCGGAGGTGGACTTTGACCATCTGCCCCGTCACATCGCCATTATCATGGACGGCAACGGACGCTGGGCCAAAAAGCGGGGGCTGCCCCGCACCGCCGGCCACGCCGCCGGGGCGGAGACCTTCCGTACCATCGCCACCTACTGTAAGGACATCGGCCTGGACTACCTGACGGTGTACGCCTTCTCCACGGAGAACTGGAAACGGCCTCAGGACGAGGTGGGCGCCATTATGGGCCTGCTGAAAAAGTACCTGCTGGAGGCCATCAGCCGCATGGAGCGGGACCGGGTGAAAATGGAGTTTTTCGGGGACCTGTCCCCGCTGCCCCAGGAGCTGCAGGACCTGTGCCAGCGTACCCGGGAAATTTCCAAGGGCTACGAGGGCTGCCAGGTGAATATCTGCCTCAACTACGGGGGCCGGGACGAGCTGGTCCGGGCTGCCCAGGCCTTCGCCGCCCGGTGCGCCGCCGGGGAGGCCAAGCCGGAGGAGCTGACGGAGGAGCTGTTCTCCCAGTACCTGTTTTCCGCCGGTGTGCCCGACCCCGACCTGGTCATCCGGCCCAGCGGGGAGCTGCGCCTGTCCAACTTCCTGCCCTGGCAGTCGGCCTATGCCGAATTTTACTTTACCGATGTGCTCTGGCCCGACTTCTCCAAGGAGGAGCTCCACCGGGCCATCGCGGCCTATCAGCGGCGGTCACGCCGGTTTGGAGGGATTTGATTGCTGACCCGAATCGCGGTGGCCGTGGTGCTTGGGCCCCTGTTTTTAGGGGTGCTGCTGGCTCCCGACCCCATCTGGCTGGCTGTGGTGCTGGCGTTCATCTGCGCCATGGCCTCTTTTGAGCTGCTGCGGGCTACGGGGGTGGCCCATCACAACGGCATGTATGTATACGCCGCCCTGTCCGCCGCCGCCATCCCTGTGGGGTACTGGCTGGGCTGGGGGGACGTGGTGACCCAGGTGGCCGCCCTGTTTTTGATGGTCTCTTTGTTCCTCACCGCCATCCGGCTGTATGGGGGGGAGAAGGAGATCAACTTCGGCGACCTGCTGGTCTGCCTGTTCGGCGGGCTGCTGATCCCCCTGTTCCTGTCCGCTTTGATCCAGCTCAAGTGCAAGGAGCACGGCAGCTTCCTGGTGCTGCTGCCGGTTATCTGCGCCTTCCTCACCGATGTGGGCGCCTACTTTGTAGGGGTTTTCCTGGGCAAGCACCGTGGGATCACCAAGGTCAGCCCCAACAAGTCGGTGGAGGGCTACCTGGGCGGCCTGGCCTCCGGCGCCCTGTTCATGCTGCTGTACGGCCTGGCCCTGGGCCGCTTTGCCGGGCTGGAGGTCTCCATGCCCGTCATGGCCCTGTATGGGGTGCTGGGCAGCGCCATCACGGAGCTGGGGGACCTGTCCTTCTCCTTTGTGAAGCGGCAGTACGGCATCAAGGATTACGGCACCCTGCTCCCCGGCCACGGGGGCATGCTGGACCGCTTTGACAGCATGGTGTTTGCCGCTCCGCTGCTGGCCCTGCTGGTCAATCTGATCCCAGCCTTTTAACCATTCAGACAGCTATCGCGGCGCATGAAGGCCCTTCGTGCGCCGCCTCTGCATCATATTCCCCACAGGGGAGGAAAGGAGCCGAAATGAATCAGACACGCATTTCCCTCCTGGGCTCCACCGGCTCTATTGGCCGGCAGACCCTGGACGTGGCCCAAACCTGCGGCATGTCCGTGGGCGCCATCACCGCCAACCGCAGCGTAGAGCTGCTGGAGCAGCAGGCCCGGCAGTTTCAGCCGGAGCTGGCGGTGCTGATGGACGAAAAAGCCGCCGGCGACCTGAAGGTGCGCCTGGCCGATACCCCGGTGCGGGTGGCCGGCGGGCTGGACGGCCTGCTGGAGGCGGCGGAGCTGCCCTCGGCGGACACTGTGGTCACCGCCGTGGTGGGCATGGTCGGCCTGCGCCCCACCATGGCCGCCATCCGGGCGGGCAAGCGCATTGCACTGGCCAATAAGGAGACCCTGGTCTGCGCCGGTACCCTGGTGATGGAGGAGGCCCGGGACTATGGGGCTAAAATTCTCCCGGTGGATTCCGAGCATTCCGCCCTGTTCCAGTGCCTGGAGAGCTGCAAGGACAGGGGAGAGGTGAAGCGCCTGATCCTCACCTGCTCCGGCGGCCCCTTCTTTGGTAAGACAGTCCAGGAGCTGGAAGGTGTGACAAGGAAAGACGCCTTGCAGCATCCCAACTGGTCCATGGGGGCCAAGATCACCATTGATTCCGCCACCCTGATGAACAAGGGGCTGGAATTTATTGAGGCCATGCACCTATACCACATGCCGCCGGAGAAAATTTCCATTGTGGTCCACCGGGAGAGTATCATTCACTCCATGGTGGAATACTGTGACAACAGCATCCTGGCCCAGATGGGCAGCCCGGACATGCGCCTGCCCATCCAGTACGCCCTCACCTGGCCCCGGCGCATTCCCGGCCCGGCCACGCCCCTGGATCTGTGTGCCTGCGGGCACCTCTCCTTTGCCCAGCCTGACCCGGACACCTTCCGCTGTCTGGCTCTGGCCCTCCAGGCGGCGGAGCGGGGCGGCAATGCCGGCGCGGTGCTCAACGGCGCCAATGAGGCGGCGGTGGCCCTGTTCCTGGAGGACCGCATCGGCTTTTTGGACATTGCCCGGCGGGTGGAGGCCGCTATGGAACAGGTGCCCTTCATCCCCGATCCCTCCATGACCCAGATCCTGGAGTCTGACCGGGCCGCCCGGGAGGCTGTGGCCGCCCTGTAACCCTTGATTCCCGCAGGAGGTATTATGCTCTATATCATCGTGGCCATCCTGATGTTTGGCCTGCTTATCGCCGTTCACGAATTCGGACACTTCATCACCGCCAAATGGTTCCATATCCGGGTCAATGAGTTTTCCATCGGTATGGGACCCGCGGTATTCAAAAGACAGAAAGGGGAAACCCTTTACAGCCTTCGGGTGCTGCCCCTGGGCGGCTACTGCGCTATGGAGGGGGAGGACGGGGAGTCCGACGACCCCAGGTCCTTTGAGCGTGCCGCCGCCTGGAAGCGGGGGATTGTGCTGGTGGCGGGGGCGTTCATGAATTTCCTTGCCGGGCTGGTGCTGCTGGTTATCCTGTTTGCCCCTGCCCAGGGTTTCCTGGCTGAGGTGTACCAAGGTCCGCTGGAGGGCTACGGCACGGAGGACTGCGGTTTGGAGCCGGGGGACCGGATCTTATCCGTGGATGGGCACCGGGTGCTGGTCTACGGCAACGCCCAGCTGTATCTCAGCCGTGGGGGGGATGTGGTGGACCTGGTGGTGGAGCGGGACGGCCAGCGCGTGGAGCTGGGGGATGTCTCCCTGCCCTATCAAACCCGGGTGGATGAGGAGGGGAACGAGACCCGTCTCCGGGGCATCCTCATGGGCAGCGTGGTGGACCCAGCCGGCCCTGTGGAGAAGGTGGAGTATGCCTTCCGCACCGCCCTGGACTTTGTCCGCACCGTCTGGCTCAGCCTGGGCGACCTGGTCCGCGGCGCCGTGGGCATCCGTGACATGTCCGGCCCTGTGGGCATCGTGGACACCATGACCCAGGTGGGGGAGCAGTCCCCCAGTGCCGCCGCCGCCATCTATAATCTGATGGCCCTGTCCGCCCTGATTGCGGTGAATCTGGCGGTGATGAATCTGCTGCCCATCCCCGCCCTGGATGGGGGGCGGATCTTCTTCCTGATTCTCAACGGCCTGCTCTACCTGATGGCCCGCCGGAAGATCCCCGCCCGGTATGAGGGGTATGTCCACATGGCCGGGATGGCCCTGCTGCTGTCCCTGATGCTGATGGTCACCTTCAGCGACATTGGAAAACTGTTTGGGGTGTAAACTGACGCCCTGGTACCGGCCCGCCCGAAAGATCCGGGCGGGCCGCTGATAAAGGAGGCAACTGCCATGTCTAAGCAAATTATGGTGGGAAACGTCCCCGTGGGAGGGGGCGCCCCCGTCACGATCCAGTCCATGACCAACACCCCCACCCATGATGTGGAGGCCACCGTCCACCAGATCCGCACCCTGGCCGCCGCCGGGTGCCAGATCATCCGGGTGGCCGTGCCCGACATGGCCGCCGCCAAGGCGGTGGGGAAGATCAAGGAGCAAAGCCCCATCCCGGTGGTGGTGGATATCCACTTTGATTACAAGCTGGCCCTGGAGGCCATTGCCGCCGGGGCGGACAAGGTACGGATCAACCCCGGCAATATCGGCGGGGAGGATCGGGTGAAGGCGGTGGCCGACGCCTGCCGCCAGCGGAATATCCCCATCCGCATCGGGGTCAACGGCGGCTCCCTGGAGAAGGGGCTGCTGGCCAAATACGGCGGGGTGTGCCCTCAGGCCATGGTGGAGTCTGCCTTCGGCCACATCCGCCTGCTGAACAAGTTCGATTTTGACGATATCTGCGTCTCCCTGAAATCCTCCAGCGTGCCCATGACCATGAAAGCCTATCAGCAGATGGCGCAGGAAAGTGATTATCCTTTACATATTGGCGTTACTGAGGCGGGCACTGTCCGCATGGGGACGCTGAAATCTGCCGTGGGGATCGGCGGCCTGCTGGCCCTGGGCATTGGCGATACCATGCGGGTGTCCCTGTCCGCCGACCCGCTGGAGGAGATCTACGCCGCCCGGGAGATTTTGAAGGCCGCCGGCGTTCGCCGGGAGGGGGCGGAGCTGGTGTCCTGCCCCACCTGCGGGCGGACGAAGATCGACCTCATCGCCCTGGCCAACCAGGTGGAGGAGCGGCTGAAAACCGTGGATAAGGAGATCACCGTGGCCGTTATGGGCTGCGTGGTCAACGGCCCCGGCGAGGCCTCCGCCGCCGACTGCGGCATAGCCGGCGGACAGGGGGAGGGCCTGCTGTTCAAGAAGGGTCAGATTATCAAAAAGGTGCCCCAGGAGCAGCTGGTGGACGAGCTGTTTGCCCTGATCGACACCCTGTAAACACCGCGAAGGAGAGAAAGCGTCCCATGTCCCAGATCATACCCTTTTTGGAGATGTTTGCCGCCCTGCACCAGTGGCCGGAGCTGGCCGCCGCCCTGGAGGGGTGGCGGATTGTGGAGGCCACCATCCAGCGGGCGGAACGCTCCGCCGTGGTGACGGTAGCGGGCGCCGCCGGGGCCGGCCCCAATCTGGTGGCCCAGGCGGAGGAGGCTGTGGCCCGGTGCTATGGGCTGAACCATGTAAAGTTAAATTGCATTACAGAGCCAGATGCGGCGGAGCCGCCCAAGGTTGAGCCCCAGCCTTCCTGTGTCCAGACACAGGAAGGGGAGCAGCCCCGGGAGGAGGCCAAGCAGCCGCCGGCGGAAGATGACCCCTTTGCCAAAACCAAGGCCATCCGGGAGGAGGCCCTGCGGAAAGCCCGCCAGGCCATGCCCGCCCGTCCCGCTTCCGGCGGGAAGAAGGAGGGGGGCAAGGCCATCTTTGGCCGGGCGGTGAAGCGCAGCCCCACCCCCATCGGGGACCTGGAACTGGATCTGGGCATGGTGGTGGTGGAGGGCGACGTGTTCGCCGTGGATCACCGGGAGCTGAAAAAGCGGGGCGCCTGGGTGGTGGCCTTTGACCTGACGGACTACACCGGCTCCATCCGGGTGAGCAAGTTTTTTGCCGGGGACGAGGGCAAGCCCATTGTGGACGGGGTAAAGAAGGGGATGCACCTCATCGTCCAGGGGCGGCTGAATATGGACCGCTTTTATGGGGATATGGTGCTGGAGCCTGTGGCTATCCAGGCGGGCACCCGGCCCATGCGGATGGACAACGCCCCGGAAAAGCGGGTGGAGCTCCACCTCCACACCACCATGTCCGCCATGGATGCCCTTACCGCCGTGGGGCCCAAGCTGGGGCCGGAGCGGAACGTGGTCAAGCGGGCGGAGGCCTGGGGCCACCCGGCCATCGCCATCACCGACCACGGGGTGGCCCAGTCCTTCCCGGATGCCTGGCATTCCGCCAAGAAGCTGAAGCTCCTTTACGGGGTGGAGGCCTATTATTACAACGATGTGGACGACCGGGTGGTGGTCCAGGGCTCCAGCAGCCGGGCGCTGGAGGAGGAAATTGTCTGCTTTGACATTGAAACCACCGGCCTGGACAAGAACCGGGAGCTGATTACCGAGATTGGGGCGGTGGTGCTGAAAAACGGGGAGGTTACCGACACCTTCAACACCTTTGCCGACCCCTGCCGCCAGCTGCCGCCGGAGATTGTCCGGCTGACGGGGATTACCGACGCCATGCTCCAGGGGGCGCCCAGCCAGGAGGAGGCCATCCGGGCCTTCCTGGCCTTCGCCGGGGACCGGCCGTTGGCCGCCCACAACGCGGAGTTCGACATGGGCTTTATTGCTGCCGGCTGCGCCCGGTACGGCATCCCCTTTGAAAACCCCTCCATCGACAGCCTGATCCTGGCCCAGAACTTCCTGCCCCAGCTGCCCAAGCACAAGCTGGACGTGGTGGCGGAGTACCTGGAGCTGCCCGCCTTCAACCACCACCGGGCCAGCGACGACGCGGCCACGGTGGCCTACATGCTGCCCCACTTTTTCCGTCGGCTGAAGGAGATGGGGGTGAATACCCTGGACGGCATCAATCCCGCCATGCCCAGGCTGCGGACGGGGGCCTCCGGGGGGGACAGCAAGCTCAAGCGCCGCCCCCGGCACCTGATTGTCCTGGCTAAGAACCAGACGGGGCTGCGAAACCTGTATAAGCTCATCTCCCTGTCCCATTTGGAGCACTTCAAGCGCTATCCCTTCATGCCCAAGTCCCTCATTGACGAAAACCGGGAGGGGCTGATTTTGGGCTCAGCCTGCGAGGCGGGGGAGCTGTTCAGCGCCGTGGTCAAGGGGAAAAGCTGGGCGGAGCTGAAACGCATCGCCTCCTGGTACGACTATCTGGAGATTCAGCCCATCTGCAATAACATGTTCATGCTGCGAAAGGGGCTGGTGCGCTCGGAGGAGGAGCTGCGGGACTTTAACCGCGCCATCGTCCGCCTGGGGGAGGAGCTGGGCAAACCCGTCTGCGCCACCGGCGACGTCCACTTCCTGGACCCGGAGGACGAGATCTACCGCCATATCCTCCTGGCCTCCAAGGGCTTTGAGGACGCCGACGAGGAGCTGCCCATCTACTTCAAGACCACGGAGGAGATGCTGGAGGAGTTTGCTTACCTGGGAAAGGAAAAGGCTTACGAGGTGGTGGTGACCAACACCAACCTGATCGCCAGCTGGTGCGACCCCATTGAACCCCTGCCCAAGGGGCTGTTCGCCCCCAAGCTGTACGACTCTGACGGGGAGCTGAAACGCCTGGTGTGGGGCAAGGCCCACCAGCTGTACGGCGACGAGCCGCCCCAGATTGTGGTGGATCGGATCAACGTGGAGCTGGGCGACATTATCCGCTGTAAGTATGACGTGATCTACATGTCCGCCCAGAAGCTGGTGCAAAACTCCCTGGAGCACGGCTATCTGGTGGGCTCCCGTGGTTCGGTGGGTTCCTCCCTGGTGGCCTTTATGTCGGGCATCACCGAGGTCAACTCCCTGCCCGCTCATTACCGCTGCCCCAAGTGCAAGCACTCCGACTTTGACTACGCCCAGGACCCGGCCCATCCCTACGGCTGCGGGGCGGACATGCCGGACGCCCTGTGCCCGGTGTGCGGCACCCCCTACGAGAAGGACGGCTTCAACATCCCCTTCGAGACCTTCCTGGGCTTCGGCGGCGACAAGGTGCCTGATATCGACCTGAACTTTTCCGGCGAGTACCAGTCCAGCGCCCACAAATATACCTTTGAGCTGTTCGGCCAGACCCATGTGTTCCGGGCTGGCACCATCGGCACTGTGGCGGAAAAGACGGCCTTTGGATACGTGAAGAAGTATCTGGACGAGCGGGGAAAGACGGCCTCCAAGGCGGAGGAAAACCGCCTGGCTATGGGCTGCACCGGGGTCAAACGCACCACCGGCCAGCATCCCGGCGGCATGGTGGTCATTCCCCAGGACAAGGAGATCTATGACTTCTGTCCTGTGCAGCACCCCGCCGACGACCCCAATACCGATATTGTCACCACTCATTTTGAATATCACTCCATGGAATCCAACCTGCTGAAGCTGGACATGCTGGGCCACGATGATCCCACCATGATCCGTATGCTGGAGGATCTCACCGGGGTGAACGCCCGCACCGACATCCCTCTGGACGACCGGGACACCATGTCCATCTTCCAGTCATCCAAGGCCCTGGGGTATGAGAACGACCCCATTCTGGGCCCCACGGGGGGCACCGCCATTCCGGAGTTCGGCACCAGCTTCGTCCGTGGGATGCTGGAGGACACCCAGCCTGACCAGTTTGATATCCTGGTGCGGCTGTCCGGCTTCTCCCACGGCACCGACGTGTGGCTGGGCAATGCAAAGGATCTGATTACCTCCGGCACCGCCAAGGTCAGCGAGGCCATCGGCTGCCGGGACGACATCATGCTCTTTTTGATCTCCAAGGGCATGGACCCCAAGCGCTCCTTCAAAATCATGGAGGCGGTGCGAAAGGGCCGGGGCCTGCCGGAGGGGGCGGAGGACGAGATGCTGGAGCACGGCGTGCCCCAGTGGTACGTGGATTCCTGCAAAAAGATTGCATACCTGTTCCCCAAGGCCCACGCGGTGGCTTACGTGATGATGGCCTTCCGTATCGCATGGTTCAAGGTCCACCGGCCCCTGGCCTTCTACGCCGCCTACTTCTCCATCCGGGCCAAGGCCTTTGACGAGTCCTGCATGTGCCGGGGCATGGATGTGTGCCAGCAGAAAATGCGCCAGATCAAGGCCAAGGACAAGGAGGCCACAGCGGTGGAGCAGGACATGCTCACCACGCTGGAGGTTTGCTATGAGTTTTATCTCCGGGGCTTTACCTTCCGGCGGATGGATTTGTACCAGTCGGAGGCCATTTTGTTCAAAGTGGACGAAGAACATAACGCCCTGATCCCGCCCTTCTCCTCCGTGGCCGGCCTGGGGGAGACGGCTGCCCTCTCCCTGGTGGAACAGCGGAAGGGGAAGCGGTTTATCTCCATCGAGGAGGTCTCCGCCGCCTGTTCCAAGGTGTCCAAGACCCACATTGAGCTGCTGCGGGAGGCTGGGGCCTTCGGCGACCTTCCGGAGACCAGTCAGCTGAACCTGTTTTCCATGTTTTGATAGGGAGGTCTCTTAAAGACTGTGACGGCAGGTCGCCGAACAGGGCCGCATAGCGTCACCTTTGCGGGGGAACACGCCGGAGACCAGCCAGCTGAACCTGTTTTCCATGTTCTAATCTGAACAATTTCACGAAAAATTAAGACAGCCCCCCTCGCCAATGTCCCACAACTGTGCTATACTCAAGGCAGCGGACGGAACAATGGGAAAGGGGGGCTTGTCTTGTCTTATATCCCGGAGCACACGGCTGCTCCCGCTGGAAAGGATAAGGTTGGACACCTGGCATGGCTGGGGTACAGCTATTTTTGTCTGGCGCTGTGCTGGCTGGAGCTGGCGCTGCATCTCTTTGCCGGTGGACGGCCTATCTATATCCCAGTCTATCTGTGCTTCGCCCTGTCGGCGGGGCTGATCCTGGGAGGGCTGGTCGCCTTGCTGCCCCCAAAAAGCCGCCGGTGGACGGCTGTTGGGCTGGCCTTTGTCCTATGGGTGATTTATGGGGGAGAACTGGTGTGCAAGAAGATTCTTCAGACCTTTTACCCTCTGCTTAGCGTGGCGGGTACCGCCATGGACAACAACCTGGGCGAGTATGACCAGGCCATCTGGGACGGGGTATGGATGTGCCTGCCCGCCCTGATCCTGCTGCTGCTGCCCGTGGTGCCCGCCGTGATCTGGGGGCGGCGCCTGTTCCCAAGCGAAAAGACGGGGGGCCGCGTATGGGCGGGGCTGCTGGTGGGCGGTGCTTTGGCACATCTGTTAGCCCTGGTGGTGGTGCTGCTGCCCTGGCCGGGGGATATGACCCCGGGATACCTGTACCGCCGGGACACCGATACCAACGACCAGGTGGAGCAGCTGGGGCTGCTGACCATGCTCCGCCTGGATGCAAAGCATACCTTGTTTCCGCCCGAAACCCTGCCTGATGAGCCGTTGCCGCCGCCTGTGGAGCCGGATGACGGGGGAGAGGAGCCACCTCCTGACCAGTCTGAGGAGGAGCCGGAGTACCAGCCCCAGGTGATGGACGTGGATCTGGACGCCCTGGCCCAGAGCGGGGACAACAATATTTCCTGGCTGGCCAAGTATTTCCGAACTGTAATTCCCACCATGGAAAATGAGTATACCGGTATGTTTAAGGGGTACAACGTGATCCTTGTCACTTTGGAGGGGTTCTCCGGCTACGCCATTGACCCGGAGCTTACCCCCACCCTGTACCGGCTGACCCATGAGGGATTTGTGTTCAATAACTTCTACACTGCCCTTCACTACACCAGCACCTCCGGCGGCGAATGCCAGAACCTGCTGGGCCTGTACCCCAAAGCGGGCAACCCCATCACCATGCGGGAGACGGGGGTGCTGGGCACCGACTGTTATTTCAGCCTGGCCCAGCAGTTGGGCCGCCTGGGCTACACCAATCTGGGTTATCACGGCAACGAGGACATGTATGGGCGGTACAACTCCCACACAAACTTGGGCTACACCTGGAAGCAGTACCTCACCGGACTGCCCCTGGAGATGACAGCCGACGGCAGCACCTACGCCTGGCCCCAGTCCGATGTCTATGTGGCGCAGGCTACCATGGATGAGTACATGACGGGGGATACCCCCTTCAACGTCTATTATCTTACCATCAGCGGGCACATGCCCTATAATTTCAACCGGATTGCCGTCAAGTATAAGGATCTGGTAGATCCGCTGCCCTACAGCGACACCACCAAGGCATACCTGGCCGTCACCATAGAGGTTGACCGGATGTTCCAGACCCTGCTGGACGGGTTGGAAGCCGCCGGAAAACTGGACAACACCCTGATTGTGGCTACCTCCGACCATGTGCCCTACTTTAATGTGGATACGCTGGAGGAGCTGGCGGGCGAGAGCTTCGGCAGCTCCCAGGATGTGGAGGCGCTGAACGAGGCCAACATCAATTTTGATCTGTACCGCAACAGCCTGATCCTGTGGTCGGCTTCCATGGATGAGCCGGTGATGGTGGACAAGGTGGGGTGCCAGGTGGATATCCTGCCCACGGTGTCCAACCTGCTGGGGCTGGAGTACGACTCCCGGATGCTGGCCGGACGGGATCTGCTGTCGGAGGATGCAGGTCTGGTGGTCTTTTCCTCCCGGTGCTGGCTCACCGACAAGGGCCTTTACAACCGGTACGACCAGAGCTTTACTCCCGCCCAAGGGGTGGAGATGACGGGAGAGGAGCAGGCGGCCTATGTGGAGCGGATTAAGCAGACGGTACTGAACCGTCTGGCCATGACTGAGCCGATTTTAAACAGCAATTTCTACCATGTTGCCTTCGGGGAATCGTCCCCGTGAACCCGGCATACGCTATCATAATAAAAAGGAGTTGAATGTTATGCCTTTTGATCCCTATGAATTTGACCCCATTGACGCCCGCAGCCGGCAGCCTGTTACCCTGGGGGAGTATACCGCCAAGACCTTCCTGTGGGTGGCCCTTGGCCTGCTGATTACCTTCGGCATCGGGTTTGGCCTTTGGGCCACCGGCGGGGCGGTCTACCTGCTGATCCGCATGCCTTACGTCCACTTGATTGCCCTGTTGGCTACCCTGTTTCTGTCCATTACCATGGCCACCCGGATTGAGAAAATGTCCGTCGTTTCCGCCAGAACCATATTTGTGGTGTTTTCCACCCTGTTCGGCATTACCGCTTCTACCTGGCTGGTGCTGTATGACCTGGTCAGCGTGCTGGTGGTCTTCCTCATGACGGCGGTGTATTTCGGGGGCCTGGCCCTGTACGGGCACTTTACCCACCGGGATCTGTCCGGCTACCGGCCCATCCTGCTGTCCGGGCTGATCTTCCTGATCGTGTTCACACTTCTGGGCTCGTTCCTGCCCTTTATGGGAGGGCTGGACACCCTGTTCAGCCTGGTGGGCATCGCCATCTTTCTGGGCTTTACCGCCTATGATACCCAGAAGATCAAGGCGTATTACAATTATTACGCCGGTTATCCCGACATGATGGAGAAGGCGTCTATCTTTTCCGCCCTCCAGCTCTATCTGGATTTCATCAACCTGTTCCTGTACCTCCTGCGGTTCATGAATCGCAGCCGCAACTAACCTACTTTCTTGGAAGAAAGTAGGCAAAGAACTTTTGGCGGAAAGCTGCGCTTTCCTTCGCTCCGCCTGGAGATAGGATGTGATTCCTGATCCCAGCACGAAAGGGGATATACAGATTATCCCACGCAAGAAAGGTTTCTTTTTTGCGTGGGATATTTTTGTCCGGTTGTCGCTCTGTTCCGTTTCATAGGGGGCCTTTGCGCTGTTTTTTTGCTGTACCCATTCAATCCCTTGTAGAGGCGCACAGTGTGCGCCCGCGTGGGAGGAATCTCTTTCGTGCTGAGATGTGGAGCTTCATCTAACCTATAGGCGGCGAGAAGGAAAGCGGCAGCTTTCCGGAAGGTTCTTTGCCCCGCTTTCTTACAAGAAAGCGGGGAGGGGGTTGCGTTGTGGGAGAAAATGGAGTATGATGTTGGGCGTGTGTAAAGAAACCGTTCAGACGGGTAGGGGAGACCCTGTCTGCCCCTAAAAAAAGGAGAGAACTATCATGGAACAGTTCAAACCCCAGCTATTGGCTTCGCTGTCCCAGTATTCAGGCGCAAAGTTCACCAAGGATCTTGTCTCCGGCGTCATCGTGGCCATCATCGCCCTGCCGCTGTCCATCGCCCTGGCCCTGGCCTCCGGTGTGTCCCCGGAGCAGGGCCTTTACACCGCCATCGTGGCGGGCTTCCTCATCTCCGCCCTGGGCGGCAGCAAGGCACAGATTGCCGGGCCTACCGCCGCCTTCGCCGCCATCGTGGCGGGTATCGTGGCGGAAAACGGCATGGACGGCCTGGCGGTCGCCACCGTCATGGCCGGCGTGCTGCTGATCCTGATGGGCCTGCTGCGGATGGGCAGCATGATCAAGTACATCCCCTATACCATCACCACCGGCTTCACCTCCGGTATCGCCGTCACTATCCTGGTGGGCCAGCTGAAGGACTTTTTTGGCGTCACCTTCCAAAACTCCCCCATTGAAACCATCGGCAAGCTGGAGGAGTTTTTCGCCTGCATCTGCACCGCCAGCCTGTGGGCGGTGGGGGTGGGCTGCCTGGCCCTGGCCATCCAGATCGTCTGGCCCCGATTCGTCCAAAAAATCCCCGGTTCTTTGGTGGCGGTACTTGTTACGGTAGGGATTGTAAAGGTATTTAACCTGCCAGTAAACACCATCGGAGACCTGTATACCATCTCCGGCGGACTGCCCACCCTGACGGTGCCAGCCTTCTCCTACGATACGGTGGCCGCCGTGCTGCCCGACGCGTTTACCATCGCCATCCTGGCGGCCATCGAGTCCCTGTACTCCAACATGGAGCTGGTGGCCCAGGGCGTGGGCAACACCGCCTCGGCCCTGTTCGGCGGCATCCCAGCCACCGGCGCCATAGCCCGCACGGCGGCCAATATCAAAAACGGCGGCGTATCGCCTGTAGCCGGCATGATCCACGCGGCGGTGCTGCTGCTCACCCTGGTGTTCCTCATGCCCTACGCCGCCCTGATCCCCATGCCCTGCATCGCCTCCATCCTGTTCCTGGTGGCTTACAACATGAGCGGCTGGCGGGTGTTTGTCCGTGTGATCCGCCAGTCCCCCAAGAGCGACACGGCGGTGCTGGTGCTCACCTTCTTCCTCACCGTGGCCTTTGACCTGGTGGTCGCCATTGCCGTGGGCCTGTCCCTGGCCTGCCTGCTGTTCATGAAGCGGATGGCCGATGTGGCGGTGGTGAAGGAGTGGGAGTACATCGAGGACAGCCAGGACGACCAGGGCCGGTTCCGGCCGGTACCCAGCCATGTCATGGTCTATGAGATCAATGGCCCTATGTTCTTTGGCGCCGCCGACCGGATTCCCCACATCCGGGATGGGGAGCGCCGCCGGGTGATGATCCTGCGGATGCGCAGCGTCCCCGCCCTGGACATCACCGCCCTGAACGGGCTGTGCCGCCTGCTGGAGGAGTGCCGCAGCCACCGGATGGAGCTGATCCTGTCCCATGTGAATGAGCAGCCCATGTCCGTGCTGAAAAAATCGGGGGTCCTGGCCCTGATCGGGGAGGAAAACATCTGCCCCAATATTGACCGGGCGCTGGAACGGGCCGCCCAGCTGTGAATCCTGCCGCCCCGTCCCCAAAGGAGGGGGACGGGGCGGTTTTCGGCAAAAGGGATCTTCCCAAGCGGGGAAAAGTGTGATACACTTGTTCCGTATGGGAAGGGGGCCCGGGGATGATTATTCTGGGAATAGACCCGGGGGTAGCCACCATCGGGTTCGGCGTTCTCCGGGCAGAGCGGGGGAAGAATACGCTGATTCAGTACGGCGTGATTACCACGCCGGCTGGCCTGCCCCTGTCCAATCGGCTGTACCAGATTTCCCAGGACATGGGACAGCTGATATCCACCTTCCATCCCGACGAAATGGCGGTGGAGGAGTTATTCTTCACCAAAAACATCACCACCGGCATCGCCGTGGCCCATGGCCGGGGGGTTATCCTCCTGGCGGCGGAGAAGCTGGGCGTGCCCATTTTTGAGTATACCCCTATGCAGGTGAAGCAGGCGGTGGCGGGCTACGGCGGGGCGGACAAGCGGCAGGTGATGCTCATGACCCAGCGGCTGCTGGGGATGAAGCAGATCCCCCGGCCGGACGACGCCGCCGACGCCCTGGCCATCGCCATCTGCCACAGCCGTTCGGCCACCAGCCTGCTGAACACGGAGCGGGTTTTTGACCCCAGTAAATATGATACGAGGTGAGCGCCGTGAGGATCGTGGTCAAACGCCCCAACCCGGACCCGCCCTATAGCCTGCATGACGCCTATGTCATGGCTGTGGAGGCGGAGGGGGACGTCCTGCGCCTTATCACTCAGTGCGGCTATGTGTGCACCACCCCGCCCTATCGTCAGGTGGAGGGGGACGTGGAGATCACCGGCATCGACTGGGATTTTTCCTGTGTCTGCGTGATGGAGTACCAGGACGTCCTGTGCGGGAACTACGGCTCCTTCACCGGCCGGAAAATGACGGTGGAGGACTTTTTGCGGGCATACCCAGATGCCGCCCTGGACATCATGGACGAGACCTATGGGTACCACCAGGTGAAGCTGGACGGCTTTCTCCATCTGGGGGAGAAATGCCTGGAATTCCAGCTGGATCTCTGCTGCAACGGGGAACTGCGCTATCTTTTGAAGGAATAATGTCCGCCCGGCAGGGCGGCTGACGGAGGAGACCATGTTTTATTATCTCAGCGGTACCGTGGCCCACATTGAGCCCTATCTTGCGGTGATAGACTGCGGCGGGGTAGGCTACGCCTGCCGCACCACCAGCTATACCCTCTCCGCCCTGAAGCAGGGTGACAAGGGAAAACTCTTTACACATCTGAACGTCCGGGAGGACGCCATGGAGCTGTACGGCTTCGCCACCCAGGAGGAGCTGAACCTGTTCCAGCAGCTCATCTCCGTCTCCGGCGTAGGCCCCAAGGCCGCCCTGTCCATCCTGTCGGCCAGCACCCCGGCCAACCTGGCCCTGAGCATCATCACCGGGGACGAAAAGGCCCTCACCTGCGCCCAGGGGGTGGGCAAGAAGATTGCCCAGCGGGTAATTTTGGAGCTGAAGGATAAGCTGGCCAAGGGCCAGACCTTGTCCGTGGGCGGGGAGAGCTACGGCGGCAGCGGCATCACCGTCATCCCGGAGAATAAGCTGTCTGAGGCATCTGCCGCCCTGGCGGTGCTGGGCTACTCCCAGGGGGAGATCAACATCGCGCTGAAGGGCATCGAATTGGACAGCCTGACCCTGGAGGAGATCATCAAGCAGGCATTGAAGAAAATGATGAAGTCGTAAGACACAATTTCCGGACAGAGGAAGGTGAGCGCGATGCTGCTGGCCATTCACTGCGGTATGCTGCTGGTGTTCTTGCTCCTGGGATGTTTTTTTCCCAGGGGAAGGGGGCCTTCCTCATCGCGGGATACAACACGGCATCCAAAGCGGAGAAGGCCAGGTATGACGAAAAGACTCTTTGCCGCTTCATGGGCAAGCTGATGTTTGCCCTGGCGGGAACCTGGGTTCCCGTGGCGCTGAGCGCCCTGCTGGATTGGATGTGGCTGCTGTGGCTGGGCCTTGGGCTGTTTCTGACAGTGTGCGTCGGCGGAGTGGTTTACATGAACACCGGACGCCGCTTTCTGAAAAAAAGATAGGGGGAGCTGCCATGGCCAAGTATGAGACCAGACTCACCGGCGACTTTGACGAGGTGCTGAACTACCTTCACGACGGCATTTTGCGGGCCAGCATGTCTGCCAGCTATGAGGACGAGAGCTACGTCCAGTTTGCCGGGGTGCGCTGCTGCGTCCGGGTGTATGAGCGATACAGCTTCGGCGGCGGCAACCGGGTGTCCATGACGGTGACCCTGGTGGGGGATGGGGAGGACCTGTTCCTGTCCGCCATCACCGCCGGCGGCAGCCAGGCCGTGTTCTTCAAGCTCAACACCTTTGGGGAGGAGACCTTCTTAGACACCCTCCGGGAACTGGCGGAACGCCTTTAACAGGAAATATTTCCCAAGAAATAACAGGATGTGAACCCATGGCAATTGATTTTTCCAATCCAGAATTTGATGCGGAGTCCTTTGAAGAACCCCTGGTAACCACCTCCCTGACCCGGGAGGACGAGGGGGAGGGCTCCCTGCGGCCCCAGACCCTGCGGGAGTATATCGGCCAGGAGAAGGCCAAGGGCAACCTGGAAATTTTTATCCAGGCGGCCAAAATGCGCCGTGAGCCCCTGGATCATGTGCTGCTCCACGGCCCTCCGGGCCTGGGCAAAACCACCCTCAGCGGCATTATCGCCAACGAGATGGGGGTGAACGTCCGGGTGACCTCCGGCCCCGCCATTGAGAAGCCGGGGGACCTGGCGGCCCTGCTGACCAACCTGAATGAAAACGACATCCTCTTTGTGGATGAGATCCACCGGCTGAATCGGGCGGTGGAGGAGGTGCTGTACCCGGCTATGGAGGACTTTGCCATTGATATCATCATCGGCAAGGGCCCCTCGGCCAACTCCATCCGTCTGGATCTGCCCAAATTCACCCTGATTGGGGCCACCACCCGGGCGGGCCAGCTGTCCGCCCCTCTGCGGGACCGGTTCGGCGTCACCCTCCGGCTGGAGCTGTATACCCCGGAGGAGCTCAGCCGCATTGTTACCCGGTCCGCGGGGATTTTGGATGTGCCCATTGAGGCGGAGGGGGCCATGGAGATCGCCCGGCGCAGCCGGGGCACGCCCCGCATTGCCAACCGGATGCTCCGGCGGGTGCGGGACTTTGCCCAGGTGAAGGCCGGGGGCGTCATCACCAAGTCGGTGGCCGACCAGGCCCTTACCGCCCTGGAAATTGACGACCTGGGCCTGGACGCCATTGACCACCGGATGCTCCGCTCCATTATGGAAAACTACCGGGGCGGCCCGGTGGGGCTGGAGACCCTGGCCGCCACCATCAATGAGGAGGCGGTGACCCTGGAGGACGTGTATGAGCCATATCTCATGCAGCTGGGCTTCCTTACCCGCACCCCCCGGGGCCGGTGCGTCACCCCCAAAGCCTATCAGCACCTGGGCCTGCCTGTGCCCGGGGGAGAGGGCGGCCTGGATCAGCTCACATTTTAAAGGGGAGGGGAGAGACCATGGGTTTTTGGGTCTACTGCGCCGCATGCACCCTGCTTATCCCCTGCGTTATGCTTTTTTTCGGATGGAGGTTTCAGACGAAACCGCCCAAGAGCATCAACAGCCTGTACGGCTACCGCACCAGCATGTCCATGAAAAATCAGCAGACCTGGGACTACGCCCACCGCCTGTGCGGGAGGATCTGGCTGCGGACTGGCGCGGTGCTGCTGCCTGTCAGCCTGCTGGCCATGGCGGCTGTGCTGAACCGGGCGGCAGGGACGGTGGGTACCTGGTGTGCCGTGGTCACCGCCGTGCAGGTGGTGGCGATCCTTTTTACCCTGCCCCTGGTGGAGCGGGGCCTGAGAAAGAAATTTGACCGTGAAGGAAAAGAGAGGTAATTGGAATGGGAAAACTGTTTGGGACAGACGGAATCCGCGGCGTGGTCAACGCCGGTCTGGACGCCGATCTGGCGTATAAGGTGGGCTTGGCCGCCGCCACGGTGCTGGCCAAAAACAAGAAGGACGGGGAGAAGCCCCTGGTGACCATCGGCAAGGACACCCGGATCTCCGGCGACCTGCTGAAGGGCTCCCTCATCGCCGGGCTGTGCACCGCCGGGGCCGACGTGCTGGATCTGGGCACCCTGCCCACCCCCGGCGTGGCCTGGGTGACGGTGGACCAGGGGGCGGACGCCGGCATCGTCATCTCCGCCAGCCACAACCCCTTTGAGCACAACGGCATCAAGATTTTCAACGGCCAGGGCTTCAAGCTGTCCGACGAGCTGGAGGAGAAGATTGAGGACATCGTCCTCTTCGGCCACAACAACGTGCCCCGTAAGACCCATGGGGAGATCGGCAAGGCCAGCTACATCGCCCCCAAGGCCTCTGAGGACTACATCGACCACCTGGAGTCCACCATTGACTCCACCCTGGGTGGGCTGCGGATTCTGGTGGACTGCGCCAACGGCGCCGCCTCCACCACCGCCGCCAGGCTGTTTGACCGGTTTTCCAAGCTGCGTACCGACGTGATTAACGCCGACCCTGACGGCGTGAATATCAACGACAAGTGCGGCTCCACCCACGTGGAGGGCCTGGCCGCCATGGTCAAGGCCGGCGGCTACGACATCGGCATCGCCTTCGACGGGGACGCCGACCGCTGCCTGGCGGTGGACGAGAAGGGCAGCCTCATCGACGGCGACCAGATCATGGCCGCCTGCGGCATGGATTTGAGGGAGAAGGGCAAGCTGCCCGGGGACGCCATTGTGGCCACCGTCATGTCCAACCTGGGCCTGCATATCTTTGCCCGGGAGCATGGGCTGCAGCTGGAGTGCACCGACGTGGGCGACCGGAACGTGCTGGAGCGCATGGTGGAGAAGGGCTACGCCATCGGCGGGGAGCAGTCCGGCCACATGATCTTCCTGGAGCACTCCACCACCGGCGACGGCCAGCTCACCGCCCTGAAGATGCTGGCGCTGCTGAAGGAGAGCGGCAAGAAGGCTTCTGAGGTTTTCGGCGTCTGCCAGCGGTATCCCCAGGTGCTGATCAACGTGCCTGTGAAGGACAACGACGTGAAGAAGGCGGTTATGGCCAGCCAGAAGCTGTGGGACGCGGTGAAGGAGGAGGAGGCCGCCTTGGACGGCAAGGGCCGGATTCTGGTGCGCCCCTCCGGCACGGAAGCCCTGATGCGGGTGATGGTAGAGGCGGAAACCCACGACGTCGCCCAGGACACCGCTCAGCGTCTGGCCCAACAAATTCCCAGTTTGGTACAGGGGTGAGCGGGGGAAGAAGGCAGCGAGTATGGGATATTTCACGAAAAAATTCCCGCTTCCCCTTGACAAAACCAGTCAATTTGTTTATGATGGATCGTGACCAGATCAAACAGAGCCTTGGGCAAAATTTCCAGTCCCTCCAGGATTGGGAGCTTTGCCGCCTGGCCTCGGGGGGCGACTCCCAGGCGGAGGAGGCGCTGGTGGGCCGGTACGGCCGTCTGGTTCGTGCCTGTGCCCGCCCCCTCTTTTTGGCAGGGGGGGACAGCGAGGACCTCTTTCAGGAGGGCATGCTGGGCCTGCTCCACGCGGTACGCACCTATGATCCGGGAAGGGAAGCGTCCTTCCGGACCTACGCGGAGATTTGCATCCGCAGCCGGTTGTACAGCGCCGTCCGGGCGGCTTTGGGCGACAAGCATTCCCCTTTGAACCACAGCGTCTCATTCGAACCCCCTCTTTTTGACGGAACCAACGCATATCTGTTTTCCAGCGAAGAGAGCCCAGAAGATGTCATCATTGGCAGGGAGGAACTGAGAGAGCGTCTGGACGCTCTGAAGGGCCAGTTGTCTGAGTTCGAAGCAAACATCCTCACCCCATACCTCAGCGGCCTGTCCTGCGGAGAGATTGCCGGGCAGCTGGGGCGGTCGCCCAAGGCGGTGGATAACGCCATCCAGCGTATCCGGCGCAAGGTGGCCAAGCAAATTTCTTCCGGCGGAATCAGCGGAAGCTGATCGCAAATATTACAAGCCCGGCCGGATCGGACGGGCAACAAGTCAAAGAGAGGGACACCACAATGTACGAAGACAAGATCCTGGTTTGCAAAGAGTGCGGCAACGAGTTCACCTTTACCGCCGGTGAGCAGGAGTTTTATGCTGAGCGGGGCTTCCAGAACGAGCCTCAGCGCTGCAAGGCCTGCCGTGACGCCCGCAAGAACGCCGCCCGCGGCCCCCGTGAGTTCTTCACCGCTACCTGTGCTGCCTGCGGCAAGGAGGCCCGTGTGCCTTTCGAGCCCAAGTCCGACCGTCCTGTGTACTGCAGCGACTGCTTCGCCAAGATGCGCGAGCAGGGCTGATTACAAGCTCAGTCAGACAAAAGGCGTCCCGGTTTCGGGGCGCCTTTTTCCATGCCTGTGAAAAGGGGTGTTGAAACCCGATGGAAAATGCGGTATACTACCCCTATCCCAAAAGAAACTGGAGGAGATCAACATGACCATTACCAAGGACACCATCATCGGTGATATTCTGACCATCGCTCCCGAGACTGCCCCCCTGTTCATGAACATCGGCATGCACTGCTTGGGCTGCCCCGCTTCCCGGGGTGAGACCGTGGAGCAGGCCTGCATGGTGCACGGGGTGGACGTGGACGAGCTGCTGGCTCAGATCAACGACGCCATCGCCAAGCAGTAAACAAAAGGTATGGAGAAGCGGGGCGGGCTGTCCGCCCCGCTTCTTTTTCGGAAGGGAGAGGCCATGAACAAGACTGTGGAACTGACCCCCCGCCTGCGCCTGGCCGCGGAGCTGGTGCCCCATGGGGCGCGGCTGGCGGACATCGGCACCGACCACGCCTACCTGCCTGCCTGGCTGCTGCTGGAGGGGCGGATTCCCTCCGCCATCGCCGCAGACCTGCGGGAAGGGCCTCTGGCCCGGGCCAGGGAGACCGCCCGGCAGTACGGCTGCGGCGGCCGGATGGAGTTCCGGCTGTGCGACGGCCTGTCCGGCATCAGCCCGGAGGAGGTGGACGCGGTGGTCGTCGCCGGGATGGGCGGGGAGACCATCGCCGGTATCCTCCAGGCCGCCCCCTGGGTCAGGACGAGAGGGGTGGAGCTGATTCTCCAGCCCATGTCCACCCAGCCGGAGCTGCGCCGGTGGCTGGAGGACAACGGCATGGAGATCCGGACGGAACGGCTGGCCCGTGAGGGGGACAGCCTGTATGTGGTGATGGCGGCAGGGCCGGGGGAGATGACCCTCACCCCCGGAGAACGCTGGGCTGGCCGGCAGAGCCGGGACCCGCTGCGGGGGGAGTACCTGGCCCGGCAGCTCAGCCGCCTGGACCGTGCCCTGGCAGGGATGGCCCTGGCCAAGGGGGAGCAGGTGGAGCAGCGCCGCAGGGAGCTGGAGGAGATCCGGCGCCAGGTGGCGGAATTGAAGGAGGAGTGGGATAAATGGCAGTAATCGCGGACGTGTACCGGGCCCTGGACGCCTGGGCCCCCTTTGAGACCCAGATGGACTTTGACAACGCCGGCTTCCTGGTGGGCCGGGGGGACCGGCCGGTCAGCCGGGTTCTGGTGGCCCTGGACGTGACCATGGAGGTGGCGGAGGAGGCCCGTGACCTGGGCGCGGAGCTGATTGTCGCCCACCACCCGGTGATTTTTCACCCGGTGAAGGGCCTGACCGACGGGAACCCCACCGGAGCGCTGCTCCTTTGCCTGGCGGAGTGGGGGATCGGCGCGGTGTGCGCCCACACCAATCTGGACGCCGCCCAGGGGGGCGTCAACGACTGCCTGGCCCAGGCCCTGGGCCTGACCGGGGTGGAGCAGCTCCATCAGGACGGGGTGGACGGGCAGGGGAGGGCCTACGGCATCGGCCGGGTGGGGACCGCCCCCAACCCCGGCTGCCCCGCCGGGGAATTCGCCGCCTGGGTGAAGGAGCGGCTGGGGGCCGCCGGTGTGCGGGTGGCGGACAGCGGCCGCCCGGTGTCCCGGGTGGCGGTGGGGGGCGGCTCCTGCGGCTCCATGCTGCCCGACGCCCTGGCCATGGGCTGCGACACCTTTGTCACCGCCGATGTGAAGTATGACCAGTTCCTCGCCGCCAAGGCCCAGGGCATCACCCTGATGGACGCCGGCCATTACCCCACAGAGCAGGTGGTGTGCCCCAGCCTGGCGGAGTACCTGCAAAAAATCTTCCCCCAGGTGGAGGTGCGCCTGTCCCGGCGGCACCGGGAGGCCTATTTCTGCGTTTGACCGGGATATTCCGGTGAAAATGAAAAATTTCCTTGCATTCCCCCAAAAGGTGTGGTATAATGTCCGGGTCTGAGATAACGGGTGGTCCTCTGCGGCCGCTTCGCGCAGGGGCGCGGGGCGCCATGGCCGGTAAGAACGCCTATAAAACAGGAGGAAATTGTTATGGATTTGTTGAAGGCTTTTTCTGAGAAGCATCTGAAGGCTGAGCCCCCCGTCGTCACGGTGGGCGACACCGTTCGGGTACACCTGAAGGTCAAGGAAGGCAACCGTGAGCGTATCCAGGTCTTTGAGGGCACTGTGATCGCCAAGAAGCACGGCGGCATCGAGGAGACCTTCACCGTCCGCCGCGTCTCCTACGGCGTGGGCGTGGAGAAGGTGTTCCCCCTGCATTCTCCCTCCATCGAGAAGATCGAGCTGGTGCGCCATGGTAAGGTGCGCCGGGCCAAGCTGTACTACCTGCGCGGCCGCGTGGGCAAGGCTGCCAAGATCAAGGAGGCCCTGTAATCCATCCGAAAAAGGAGCGGTGGCAAGCCGCTCCTTTTTTGTATCAATCCGGCCCTGTAAAGGGGGCCGGAGCGCTGTAAATCATGCCGCAGGCGCGGCGGAATGGGGGAATTTTATGAATATCCAATGGTACCCCGGTCATATGACCAAGACCCGGCGGCAGATCGAGGCGGATTTGAAGCTGGTGGACATTGTGGTGGAGATCATCGACGCCCGTATCCCCGTCTCCAGCCGCAACCCGGACATTGACGCCATCACCGCCGGCAAGCCCCGGCTGGTAATTTTAAACCGGGCGGACCAGGCCGACCCCGCCTGGAACAAGCGCTGGGGCGCCTGGTTCCGGGGGAAGGGGTGGTCTGTGCTGGAGACCGACGCCAAAACTGGCTCCGGCATCGGCCAGTTTTCCCAGGTGGTCCAGGGGGTGTTGAAGGATCAGATCGCCCGCTGGCAGGAAAAGGGCCTGGTGGGCCGCCCCGTCCGGGCCATGGTGGTGGGGGTGCCCAACGTGGGCAAGTCCACCTTTATCAACAAGGTCGCCAGGAAAAAATCCGCCAAGGCCGGGGACAGGCCGGGAGTCACCCGGGGAAAGCAGTGGGTCACCGTGGATCGGGGTCTGGAGCTGCTGGACACCCCCGGCATCCTGTGGCCCAAGTTTGAGGACCCGGCCACCGGAATGCGCCTGGCCTTTACCGGCGCGGTGAAGGACGACATCATGGACGTGGAGACCCTGGGCTGCCATCTGATGGCATTTTTGGGGGAGCGCTACCCCCAGACCCTCACCCGGAGCTATAAGCTGGAGCCCGTGCCCCAGGCGGAGGAGGGGGAGAACGAGGTGGCCTACGGCTACCGGCTCCTCCAGGCCTGCGGCCATAAGCGGGGGATGCGGATTTCCGGGGGTGAGGTGGACACCGAGCGGATGGCCCGGGTGCTGCTGGACGAGTACCGGGGCGGCAAGCTGGGCCGCTTTACACTGGAGTTCCCCCAGGAGGATTGACCATGGATCTGTGGACTTATGAGCGGGAGGCGGCCCAGCGGGGGCTGGGCCTGGTGTGCGGCTGCGACGAGGCCGGGGCCGGGCCTTTGGCCGGGCCGGTGTATGCCGCGGCGGTGGTCCTCCCCCTGGGGGAGGAGATCCCCGGGCTCAACGACTCCAAAAAGCTGTCCGCCCAAAAGCGGGACGCCCTGTTCCCCGTCATTCAGCAGCGGGCCCTGGCCTGGAGCGTGGCCAGCGTGCCGGCGGAGGAGATTGACCAAACCGACATCCTCAGCGCCCGGATGAAGGCCATGGAGCTGGCCATCCGGGGACTGAACCCGGCGGCGGGGTTTGCCCTGGTGGACGGCAACCGGGACAAGGGGCGGTCTGCCGCCATCACCCTGCCCCATCTATGCGTTGTAAAGGGGGATAGCCTGTCAGCGTCTATCGCCGCGGCATCCATCCTGGCCAAGGTGAGCCGGGACCGGGTGATGGAGGAGCTGGCCCTGGAGTACCCGGAATACCGGTTTGATAAGCACAAGGGCTATGGCACCAAGCTCCACTACGAGCTGCTGCGGCAGTACGGGCCCAGCCCCATCCACCGCCGCAGCTTCCTGAAAAACCTGTGAGCGGGGGGAGAAGCCGCCTGCTGGGCCGGTGGGGGGAGGCCCAGGCGGCGGAGTACCTGCGCAGGCGGGGATACCGCCTGGTGGCCGCCGGATGGAGCTGCCGGTATGGGGAAATTGACCTGATTGTCCAGGGGAAGGGGGCCTTGTGCTTTGTGGAGGTGAAGCTCCGCCAAAGCCGGGACTTCGGCACAGGGGCGGAGTATGTAGACGGGCGGAAGCAGCAGCGGCTGCGCTCTGCGGCCATGCTTTACCTCCAGTCCCACCCCACCTGCCTCCAGCCCCGTTTCGACGTGGTGGACATTCTGGCCTCAGAGGGTATCTCCACCAGAGACCCTGAAATTACCCACCTGAAAAACGCCTTTTAAGCCGGGGATTCGGGGTTGACCGGCCCGGCATTCAATGGCATAATGAAGGGAGCAGACTGCTGGTTTTGGCAGCCATGGCAGGAATTCCCTGCCCATCCTGAATGATAGGAAGGAATCCACATGCAATACGTCAGTACAAGACAACGTGAGCCCCAGTATTCCGCCTCCCAGGCCATCGCCCAGGGGCTGGCGGCAGACGGCGGGCTGCTCACCCCGGCCTACCTGCCCAAGCTGCCCGGACGTGCCCTGGAGGAGCTGAAGGAGATGTCCTATCAGCAGCGGGCGGTCTATGTGATGAAGCTGTTCCTGGACGAGTTTTCCGTCAAGGAGCTGACGGACTTTGCCGGCAGCGCCTACGGCCCCGACAAGTTCGACACCCCCGCCGTGGCGCCGGTGCGCCGGGTGGAGGATGGTACCTACTGCCTGGAGCTGTGGCACGGGCCCACCTGCGCCTTCAAGGATATGGCCCTGCAGATGCTGCCCCACCTGCTCACCGCCTCCCTCCGCAAGCAGGAGGAGGAAAAAACGGTGTGCATCCTGGTGGCCACCTCCGGCGACACGGGAAAGGGCGCCCTGGAGGGCTTCCGGGACGTGGAAAAGACCAAAATTTTGGTGTTCTACCCCAAGGACGGCGTCTCCGATGTGCAGCAGCTCCAGATGGTCACCCAGGAGGGGGCCAACGTGGGGGTGTGCTCCGTGGTGGGCAACTTTGACGACGCCCAGACCGGGGTCAAGCGCCTGTTCTCCGACGAGGCCCTCCGCCAGGAGCTGGCCGACCGGGGCTATTTCTTCTCCTCAGCCAATTCCATCAACTGGGGCCGGGTGCTGCCCCAGATCGTCTATTATGTTTCCGCTTACTGCGACCTGCTGCGGGACGGGGCCGTGGAGCTGGGCCAGCCCATCAACGTCTGCGTCCCCACGGGCAACTTCGGCAACATCCTGGCCGCCTATTACGCCAGAGAGATGGGGGTGCCCATTGACAAGCTCATCTGCGCCTCCAACGCCAACGACGTGCTCACCGAGTTTTTGAACACCGGCGTGTACGACCGCAACCGCCCCTTCCACAACACCATGTCCCCCTCCATGGATATCCTGATCTCCAGCAACCTGGAGCGGCTGCTGCTGGCCATGACCCAGGACCAGGAGGAGGTGGCCGGCTACATGGCGCACCTGAACCAAGGGGGGGGCTACCGGGTAAGCGACCGGGTGCGGGAGAAGATCCAGCGGGTGTTTAAGGGCTACCGCTGCGACGACCAGGGCACCCAGGCCATGATCCGGGAGATGTACGACGGGCGGGATTACCTCATCGACACCCACACCGCCGTGGCCTTCTCCGCCTTGAAGCAGTACCGGGAGGAGACGGGGGACCGTACCCCCGCCCTGGTGGTGTCCACCGCCAGCCCCTTCAAGTTCTGCGACAGCGTACTTACTGCCCTTGGGGTGACGGAGCAGAAGGAGGGCCTGGATCTGCTGGATCAGCTCAGCCAGGTCACCGGCCAGCCCGTGCCCGCCCCGCTGGCGGGGCTCCGTGGCAAGGAGATCCGCTTTACCCAGGTGGTGGAGAAAGACCATATGGTGGACGCGGTGCTGGATATGCTGAAATAAAGGAGGACTTGTATGGCCCTCTATGCCATCGGGGACACCCATCTCTCCTTTGGTGTCAACAAGCCTATGGATATATTCGGCGGCGGCTGGACGGGATACGTGGACAAGCTGCGGGAAGGGTTTTCCAACCTGACGCCGGAGGACACGGTGGTGCTGTGCGGCGACCTGTCCTGGGGCATGAGCCTGGAGCAGGCCAGGGAGGACTTCGCCTTTCTGGACGCCCTGCCGGGACGGAAGGTTATCCTCAAGGGCAACCACGACTACTGGTGGACCACGGCGGCAAAGATGGAGCGGTTTTTTCAGGAAAACGGCTTTTCCACCCTGGAGCTGCTGCACAACAATTGCCGCCTCTATGGGGAGACAGCCCTGTGCGGCACCAGGGGCTGGTTTTATGAGGAGGATCAGGGGGGGCACAACGCCAAGATCTTCAACCGGGAGCTGATGCGCCTGGAAACCTCCCTGAAGGCGGCGGGGGAGCGGGAGAAGCTGTGCTTCCTCCATTACCCGCCCCTGTACCAGGGCTACCGCTGCCAGGAAATCCTGGACCTGCTGTCGGCCTACGGGGTGCGCCGCTGCTGTTACGGCCACCTCCACGGCGGCAGCCACCGGCTGGCGGTGTCCGGGGCCCAGAACGGGGTGGAATACACCCTGGTGGCCGCCGACTATATCGGCTTTACCCCCAAAAAAATCCTGGACTAGGGAAAAATTTACGGATTTTTCAAAAAAGACTCTGGTCAAACAGCAATATATCTGGTACAATACCGTGTTGAAAGTATACAGGCGCGGCCTGGGACGGCTCGCGGGCCGAGGAGCGCCGCACCAACAGGAGGAATCATGACATGAAGGTCACCAACGTTGAGAAAAAAGAAAAAAGCACCGTCGAACTGACGATTCATGTGGAGGCTGCTGAGTTCGAGGCCGCCGTCCAGAAGGCATATCTGAAAAACCGCTCCCGCATCGCCGTGCCCGGCTTTCGCAAGGGCAAGGCGCCCCGGAAGATCATCGAGAGCATGTACGGCACCGGCGTGTTCTATGAGGACGCCGTCAACGAGGTTTACCCCGGCGCCTATGAGGCCGCTGTGAAGGAGCAGGGCCTGGAGGATATGGGCCACCCTGTGATGGACATTGTGGAGGTTGGCAAGGACGGCCTGGTGTTTACCGCCCTGGTGTCTGTCCGTCCCGAGGTGAAGCTGGGCCAGTACAAGGGCCTGACCGCCCCCATGACCATTAACTCCGTCACCGATGAGGACATCGACAACGAGCTGCAGCCCTACATCCGCCGGGCCACCCGCCTGGCCGCTGTGGACCGCGAGATCCACATGGGCGACACCGCCGTCATCGACTTCGAGGGCTTTGACAACGGCGTGGCCTTCGACGGCGGCAAGGGCGAGAACTACAGCCTGGAGATCGGCTCCGGCTCCTTCGTCCCCGGCTTCGAGGACCAGCTCATCGGCATGAAGGCCGGCGAGGAGAAGGAACTGAACATCACCTTCCCTGAGGATTACGTGAAGGATCTGGCCGGCAAGGCTGTGGTCTTTAAGGTAAAGGTCAACGAGGTCAAGGAGTCCCAGGCCCCCGTGGTGGACGACGAGTTTGCCAAGGACGTGTCCGAGTTCGAGACTCTGGCCGACTTCAAGAAGGATCTGGGGGAGAAGCTGACTCAGCGCCGCCAGGCCCAGGCCAAGGAGGCCTTCGAGAGCGCCGTGCTGGATCAGCTGGCCGACAACCTGGAGGCTGAGATCCCCGACGGCATGATCGAGACCCAGCTGGACCGGATCATGGACGAGTATTCCATGCGCATGGCCAGCCAGGGCATGTCCATGAACGACTACCTGAAGATGATGGGCATGACCGTGGAGATGATGCGCGCCTCCGCCAAGCCCTCCGCTGAGCGCCAGGTGAAGCTGGAGCTGGCTCTGAACGCCGTGGCCGACGCCGAGAACATCCAGATTTCCGACGAGGACTGCGAGGCCGAGGTGGCCAAGCTGGCCGAGCAGTACAAGCTCACCGCCGAGCAGGTGAAGGCCACCGTCTCCACCGACGCCCTCAAGCGCGACCTGCGGCTGCAGAAGGCCTCTGAGCTGGTGGTGTCCGAGGCCAAGGAGGGGGAGGCCCCCGCCGCCGAGGAGAAGCCCAAGAAGGCTGCCGCCAAGAAGAAGAAGGCGGAGGAGAGCGCCGAGGGCGGGGCTGAGAAGCCCAAGCGCACCCGCAAAAAGAAGACCGAGGAGACCGCCGAGGAGACCCAGGGCGAGTAATCGGAACAACGCAGTGATCCGGGGCGGCCTGTGCCGCCCCGGCCTGTCCCTATAGCCCGCCCCTTTTTCTGGCAGGCGGGGAATGGATTTCCAGGCAGGCGGGTATACTGAGGTATCACGGTCTGAATAAAGGAGTATGAACATGAGCTTAGTCCCTTATGTAGTGGAACAAACCAACCGCGGCGAGCGGTCCTACGACATCTTCTCCCGGCTGCTGAACGACCGGATTATCTTCCTGTCCGAGGAGGTCAACGATACCACTGCCTCTCTGGTGGTGGCCCAGCTGCTGTACCTGGAGAGCCAGGACCCGGACAAGGATATCCAGTTTTATATCAACAGCCCCGGCGGCTCTGTAACCGCCGGCATGGCCATCTATGACACCATGCAGTATATCAAGTGCGACGTGTCCACCATCTGCATCGGCCTGGCCGCCAGCATGGGGGCATTCCTGTTGTCCTCCGGCACCAAGGGCAAGCGCCTGGCGCTGCCCAACGCGGAGATTATGATCCACCAGCCCTCCGCCGGCACCCAGGGGCAGATCACCGACATGGCTCTGCATCTGAAGCGGCTGGAAGTGGTCAAGAAGCGGATGAACCAGATCCTGGCCGCCAACACCGGCAAGCCGGTGGAGGTAGTTACCGCCGACTGCGAGCGGGACAACTTCATGACCGCTCAGGAGGCCCTGGAGTACGGGCTGATCGACCGGGTAATCGAGCGGCGGTAAAAGCCGCCTGGGGGAGGGGCTGCCCGCCCGTTTCCCAGCCATAGAACTGTTTAGAGGTATGATCAATGGCAAAAAATGACGACATGCGCCCCATCCGCTGTTCCTTCTGCGGAAAGAATCAGGATCAGGTGCGCCGCCTGATTGCGGGGCCGGGGGCGTACATCTGCAACGAGTGTGTGGAGCTGTGCATGGAGATCCTGGACGATGAGCACGTCCTGGAGCCGGAGGATCGGGTGGAGGAGCATCTGGACCAGATCCCCACGCCCAAGGAAATCCACGCGGTGCTGGATCAGTATATCATCGGCCAGGAGCAGGCCAAGGTGGCCCTGTCCGTGGCGGTTTACAACCACTACAAGCGGATCTACTTCGGTGGGGACGAGGATGTGGAGCTGCAAAAGAGCAACATCCTGCTCATGGGCCCCACCGGCTGCGGCAAGACCCTTTTTGCCCAGACCCTGGCCCGGATGCTGAAGGTGCCCTTCGCCATCGCCGACGCCACCACCCTCACCGAGGCGGGCTACGTGGGAGACGACGTGGAGAACATCCTGCTCCGGCTGGTGCAGGCCGCCGATTACGACGTGGAGCTGGCTGAGCGTGGCATCATCTACATCGACGAGATGGATAAAATCGCCCGCAAGAGCGAGAACACCTCCATCACCCGGGATGTGTCCGGCGAGGGCGTGCAGCAGGCGCTGCTGAAAATTCTGGAGGGAACGGTGGCCAACGTGCCTCCCCAGGGCGGACGGAAGCACCCCCACCAGGAGTTCATCCAGATCAACACCAAAAATATCCTCTTCATCTGCGGCGGCGCATTTGAAGGGATTGACAAGATCATCGAAAACCGGCTGGATAAGCGGAGCATGGGCTTCGGCGCGGAGATCCAGAGCAAGAAGGATCGGGACGTGGGCCAGCTCTTCCGGGAGATCCAGCCCCACGACCTGCTGAAGTTCGGCATCATCCCCGAGCTGGTGGGCCGTCTGCCGGTGATTACCACCCTGGATTCCCTCAGCCGGGACGACATGGTGCGGATTCTCACCGAGCCGAAAAACTCCCTGGTGCGGCAGTACCGCAAGCTGATGGAGTACGACCAGGTGGAGCTGGACTTCACCCAGGACGCTCTGGAGGCGGTGGCCGACCGGGCGGTGGAGCGGAAGATCGGCGCCCGCGGCCTGCGGGCTATTTTGGAGGAGGTTATGTCCAAGGTGATGTATACCGTGCCCTCCGACCCCACCATTGTGAAGGTGACCATTACCGCCCCCTGCATCCTGGAGGGGGCCGAGCCGGAGATTGAGCGGGACCCGCAGCGGACCCAGCGGCCCCGGCTGGGGGAGCCCGCCCCCCATCGTGCCGCCCAGCGGCCCAAAAGCAAGACCGCGGGCTGATTGAACAGATGACACCTGCCGCCGCCCCGTGGCCGCCTTTGCGCGGATCACGGGGCTGCGTGGCATTCCCAGAGAGGAAGTGAGTACCATGAAAAAAGAATGGACGCCGGGAGAGGTGGACACCATCCCTGTCATCGCCCTGCGGGGGATGACGGTCTTTCCCAACGTGCTGATCCACTTTGACGTATCCCGCGCCATCTCCGTCCGCGCCCTGGAGGAGGCGATGACCGCCGGAAACCCCATCTTCCTGGTGGGGCAGAAGGATATCTCCGTGGAGCGGCCGGACAAGCGGGATCTGTACACGGTTGGCACCATCTCCGCCGTGCGCCAGATCCTCCGCACCCCGGGGGACAACGTCCGGGTGATGGTGGAGGGCCTGTACCGGGGGGAGCTGGTCCAGCTGCTGCGGACCGCCCCCTACCTGGAGGCGGAGGTGCGCCAAATCCCCAAGGAGGAGCCCACCCCCAACTCCGCCAAGACGGAGGCTGTGATCCGCTCCACCTACGAGCTGTTCCAGCAGTATCTGGAGCTGAGCCCCAAGGCGTCCCCGGACCTGCTGATTAACGTGCTGGCCAGCGAGGACCCCGGCTACATCGCCGACTTCATCGCCCAGAACATCGCCATGCGCAACGGGGACAAGCAGTCCATTCTGGAGGAGCTGCGTCCCGCCCGCCGCCTGGAGCGGCTGCACCGCCTGCTCAGCCGGGAGGTGGAGATCCTGTCCCTGGACATGGAGATCCAGAACCGGGCCCGGGAGCAGATGTCGGACAACCAGCGGGACTACTACCTTCGGGAACAGCTGAAGGCCATCCAGGCCGAGCTGGGCGAAGGGGAGGGGGGCAACTCCGAGCTGGGGGAGTACAAGCAGAAAATTGCCCAGCTGAAGGCGCCCCAGCCGGTGAAGGAGAAGCTGGAAAAGGAGCTGGGCCGCCTGGCCAAGCAGCCCTACAGCTCCTCTGAGGCCAGTGTGCTCCGGGGCTACCTGGATGTGTGCCTGGAGCTGCCCTGGGGCAAACACACCAAGGAGCGGGTGAGCGTGGAGGCGGTGCGAAAGACCCTGGACCACGACCACTTTGGCCTGGAAAAGGTAAAGCAGCGCATTTTGGAGTTTGTGGCCGTCAAGCAGCTGGCCCCCGACCTGAAAGGGCAGATCATCTGCCTGGTGGGCCCTCCCGGCGTGGGCAAGACCTCCATCGCCATGTCGGTGGCCCGGGCCATGAACCGGAAGCTGGCCCGCATCTCCCTGGGCGGCGTCAGCGACGAGGCGGAGATCCGCGGCCATCGCAAGACCTATGTGGGCTCCATGCCCGGCCGCATCATTGCCGCCATTAACCAGGCGGGCAGCAGCAACCCCCTGATGCTGCTGGATGAGATTGACAAGCTGGGCAGCGACCACCGGGGCGACCCCTCCGCCGCCCTGCTGGAGGTGTTGGACGGGGAGCAGAACAGCGCCTTCCGGGACCACTTCCTGGAGGTGCCCTTCGACCTGTCCCAGGTCATGTTCATCACCACCGCCAATACCACCGAAACCATCCCCCGCCCCTTGCTGGACCGGATGGAGGTCATCGAGCTGCCCAGCTACACCGACGAGGAGAAGCTGCAAATCGCCAAGCGACACCTGCTGCCCAAGGAGATGAAGCGCCATGGGCTGAGCCGGGGCAAGCTGAAGCTGTCTGATAACGCCATCCGGGAGATCATCGCCGGCTATACCCGGGAGTCCGGCGTCCGCGTGCTGGAGCGGAAGCTGGCCGGTGTGTGCCGGAAGGCCGCTATGCAGGTGGTGGAGGACCCTGACAAGGTAATCCGCCTGACAGAAAAAGACCTCCACGACTACCTGGGCCCTGTGCGCTACTACCCGGAACGGCAGGCGCTGGAGGAGCGTGTGGGCGTGGTCAACGGCCTGGCCTGGACCTCTGTGGGCGGTGAGCTGCTGGAGGTGGAGGTCAATGTGGTGCCTGGCTCCGGCAAGCTGGAGCTGACGGGCAACCTGGGAGATGTGATGAAGGAGTCGGCCCATGCCGCCCTCAGCTATATCCGCAGCCAGGCCGACCGCCTGGGCATTGAGGAGGACTTTTACAAGACCAAGGACATCCACGTCCACTTCCCGGAGGGGGCCGTGCCCAAGGACGGGCCCTCCGCCGGCATCGCCATTACCACCGCCATGACCTCCGCCCTCACCGGGGCCCCTGTCCGCCGGGGCCTGGCCATGACGGGGGAAGTGACCCTTCGGGGCCGGGTTCTGCCCATTGGCGGCCTGCGGGAAAAGACCATGGCCGCCATGCGCAACGGCATCAAGACGGTGATTATCCCCGCCGATAACGAAAAAGACCTGGAGGAAATCGACCAGACGGTGCGGGCCGCTTTGCAGTTTGTCACCGTAGAGCGGGCCGACCAGGTGCTGGCCCAGGCCCTGGTACCCCTGGGCGCCGCCGGGGAGCCGGACCACACCCTGGACAGCCCTATTGCCGTGGGGAAGCAGCCCAAAGGCACCCGGCTGGGACAGTGAAGGGGGGAGGGGCATGTCCATTAACCTGCAAAAGGCAGAATTTGTCCTCTCCGCGGCCTCGCCCAAGGACTTCCTGCGGGACCCAATCCCCCAGGTAGCCTTTGCCGGCCGCTCCAACGTGGGCAAGTCCTCGGTTATCAACCGCCTGCTGGGCCGGAAGAATTTCGCCCGTGTGGGCGCGGCGCCTGGCAAGACGGTCCATATCAACTACTTCCGCATTGACGGCGCTTTCTACCTGGTGGACCTGCCTGGCTACGGCTATGCCAGGGTGTCCAAGGGGGAGCGGGACCGGTGGGGGAAGCTGATGGAGCGGTACTTCGCCGACCCGGAGCTGATGACCCTGGGAGTGATGATCGTGGACGCCCGGCACAAGCCCACCGCCGACGACTGCACCATGGCCCAGTGGTACCGGGACGCGGGGCGCCCCTTCCTGGTGGTGGCCAACAAGCTGGACAAGCTGAAAAAAAGCGAGATCGAGCCCAACCTCCAGCGCATCCGGGAGACCCTGGAGCTGGGAGCTGAGAATCCCGTCATTCCTTTCTCTGCGGAGAAGGGCACTGGCCGGGAGGAGCTGCTGCGGGCCATCCTGGCCAGCGTGGAGTCCGCCGAAGCGGCGCCGGAAGAGGCATAGCGCCTCTTTGTCCTATAATGGAAAATGCCCGCCCCTCACTGGGGCGGGCATTTTGCTGTCTGCTTACAGCACCAGGAAAAATTTGACCAGGAACAGGGCGGCGATGCCGTAGGTGAGGGGGGAGACCTCCCGCCCTCTGCCGCTGAACAGCTTGATGGCGGTGTAGGAGATCATGCCCAGGCCGATGCCGTGCCCCACCGAGCCGGAGATGGGCATGGCAATGAGCATCAGGGCGGCGGGCAGGATCTGGTCCATGTCGTCAAAGTCCAGGTCCTTCAGCCCCTTTATCATGAGCACGCCTACATAGATCAGGGCGGAGGAGGTGGCCGCGGCAGGGATCACGGCGACCACCGGGGCGGCAAACAGGCAGGCCAGGAAGAGCAGCCCGGCGGTGAGGGAGGTCAGGCCGGTGCGTCCCCCGGACCCTACGCCTGCGGCGGACTCCACCAGGGTTGTAATGGTAGAGGTACCGGTGCAGGCGCCTACCACGGTACCCACGGCGTCAGAGACCAGGGCCTGCTTCATCTGGGGCATCTTGCCCGATTCATCCAGCATCCCCGCACGGGAGGCGGTGCCTACCAGGGTGCCGATGGTGTCGAACATGTCAATGACGCAGAAGGTAATGATGGAGGTCAGGGCGGTAAACCAGCCGATTTGAAGGAAGCCCCGGAAATTAAAATGGAACAGCGTGGTCTCCACCAGGTCGGGGAAGGGGGGCAGGAAGGAAGCGCCGGCCAGGGCGGCAAAGGGATTTTCCCCCAATATGCAGGCGCTGCCCGCCCAATATACCGCCGATGCCGCCACCATGCCCAGCAGCACCGGGGCCGCAGCCTTCTTCCCGTCCAGCACAGCGATAAAAAACAGCCCTGCGAACATGGTGACCACCGTCAGTACCATCTGGGGATAGCCTGTCCCCATGGTGGACTGGGCCACGCTGGGGGTCAGGCTGCCGAAGAAGTCCCGCATGACATAAAACGGACCCTCGGTATCGGAGTAGATCCCGGCGTTGGAGCCTACGCCTATGTTAATCAGCATCATGCCAATGGCCGGGGTGATGCCGGCCCGGATTCCGTAGGGAATGGCGGAGACAATCTTTTCCCGGACGTTGAGCAGGGACAAAATCAGATCACCAGCACGGCAAAAAAGCTGTTTAATCCCATGCCGGGCCCCAGGACAAAGGGCTTATTGGCCAGAAAAGCCATGCACAGGCTGGCCAGGGCGGAGGAAAGGCAGGTAGCCAGAAAAACCCCGTTCCACAGGGGAGAGCCCACGTCAAAGTTGGTCAGAATATTGGGGTTGAGGGCGATGACATAGGCCATCGTCATAAAAGTGGTGACACCGGCCAGAACCTCTGTCCGCACAGTGGTGCCGTTTTCTTTCAGATGAAATCGTTTTTCCACGGGGTTTTCCTCCTGCAATGCCGATCACATAATCTCATTATACCGTCCGGCAGAGGAGGATGCAACTGTTTTGCGGAGCGGAAAAAAGGACGGCCCTCCCCAACAGGCTCAGACAGCGGGGATAATGGGGTCGGTGGGTACCAACTCTCCATCAGGGAGCAGCGGCAGCTTTTCACAGGTGGCGCAGATATCATTGTCCGTGACACCGTTGCAGGTGGCAAAGGTGTCGCCCACGGAGGCCACGGCGCCGAACTCCACCGGGACAGCCACGCAGATGTCCTGGCTGATGGTGAACAGGCAGGAGCCGCCTTTCACGCCGCCGCAAATGTCGCGTCCCTGGGTAATGGTGGGGGTACCACAGCACTTGGTGACCGTGCTGCCCGTCTGGGCAAAGGGGGTCACCGTCACAGGCACACAGATGGAGGCGGACTGGTATCCTGCTGCGGGACAGGTCTGAGTCAGATCTTCGTTGGTCATGGGAATCCATCCTTTCCCGGGGCGGTTCATTCCCACCGGCCGGGCCGCCCGCCGGCGTATTCTATGTGCGGGAAGCGAGAAATGTGACAGGAGCCGAAAATGCCGGTGGGAGAGGCGGATACCCGCCCCTCCCACCGGCATTTGGAGAAGAGATAAGATGAATCGTGTCTGTCCATGTGCCGGAACGTGTGGATGGAACGCCGCCGGCCACAATAAGCATACCCGAACCGGGGAGCCCCACCCCGGAACACCACCAGCATACCACAGTGGGAGAAGAAAATAAAATACATATAATATTTGCATTATCATATTTTTTTGATATGATAATGGGAGAGGTGATTGAGATGGAGCTGAGAACCCTCCACTATTTTGTCACGGTAGCCCAGGAACAGAACATCACCCGGGCGGCGAAGAAGCTGAACATGAGCCAGCCCCCTCTCAGCAGTCAGATCCACCGCCTGGAGGAGGAGCTGGGGGTGACGCTGTTTATCCGTGGAAAACGCCGGCTCCAGCTGACGGAGGAGGGGTACCTGCTTCTCCGCCGGGCCAGGCAGCTGCTGGAGCTGGCGGACAAAACCAGGGCGGAGCTGGAGGAGTACGGCGTTGGGCTATCCGGCGCTTTGTACCTGGGGTTGGTGGAGGGCCAGGCCCCCTACCTGGCAGCAGGCTGGGCGGCGGAATTTTCCCGGCGGTATCCCAGGGTGACCTACAGCCTTTGGAACGGCAGCAGTGATGAGGTCCTGCTCCGGCTGGATCAGGGACTGGCAGACCTGGCACTGATTGCCGCTCCCTATGATACAGAGCATCTGGCGGGCATCCCTGTGGGCGGGGAGCCGTGGGTGGCGGTGATGTCCCGCAGCCATCCCTTGGCTGCCTGTCCGGAGGAGGCGCTGCCCCTGTCGGCCCTGGTGGGGGAGCGGTTGATCGTCCCGGCCCGGAAATCCCGGGTGGACTCCATGATAGCCTGGTTTGGGGAGATTGGTGCGGAGCCGGACATCCTCTGCCGGACTTCCCATTATGTGGACGCCCTGGCTCTGGCCCAGGCGGGAATGGGGGTGAGCATCTTCCCCCGGACGGTGCCCTATCCCCAGGAGGGGGTGTGCGTGCGCACCATTGTCCAGCCGGCCCGTTGGGTGGAATATCGCCTGGTGTGGAGCAAAAGCACCCCCCTCAGCCCGCTGGCCGGCGCCTTTGCGGCCATGGTGAAGGAGCTGACGGCGAAAACAAGTCTGCCGCCTGCAGGTGCTATCCTCCTGTAATCCCTTTATCGCTGGGCGCGGATGCCGCTGCGGCCCAGGGCCCAGCCCACGGCCAGCGCCGCAGCCAGGCAGGCCGCCCCCTGCACCAAATTGAATGGGACGTTGGCCGCGGCCCCCGGGCCCATCCCCAGCACCGCGGCTTCAAACAGCCAATAACCGGCCACCATGACGGCCTCCGCCGCCAAACCGGCCACAGCCATGCCGACCATTGGGCGGTGGAAATGGCGCAGGCAGATCCCGGCCAGCAGGGCCATGGCTCCCTTAATCACCAAGGTGGCCGGGGCATAGAGCGGATAGCCCAGCAAATCGGCCAGGGCGGAACCCAGCCCGGCGGCCAGGGCGCCGTGGGCCGGGCCCAGCAGCCAGGCGGACAGCAGCACGGCGCAGTCCCCCAAATTGATGTAGCCGCCCATGGGGCTGGGCAGGCGGATGGACAGGGTGAGCAGGGCGCACAGGGCCGCCATCAGGGCGGTGTGCGTCAGGGTACGGGTCTGGCCCATAACAATTCCTCCTTGACAATGGGTTCACTGTGTATTCTAATAAAATCTGGACGGATGAAAAGAGCCAAAAGAAACAAAAAAAACCAGACCAGACGGAGGGGAGACCATGCTGACCTACGACATGGAGGAGCGGGGCGGGCTGAGCCGGTACGACTATCTCAGCCGCCGGATTAAGGAGGACATCCGCAGCGGGATGCTGGCCGCGGGGGAGAAGCTGCCCTCCAAGCGGAGCCTGGCGGCCCATCTGCGGGTGTCGCTGTCCACGGTGGAGAGTGCTTACAGCCAGCTGGCGGCGGAGGGGTATATCCTGGCCCGGGAGAAGCGGGGGTATTATGTCTGCGCAGTGGAGCGGGGACAGGAGGCGAAGCATCTCCCGCCTCCGGAGGAGGAGCCGGCGCCGGAGGAGGGAGGATGGCTGCTGGATATGAAGCAGGGGGGATGGGGCACCCTGGGATTCCCCTACACGGTGTGGGCCCGGCTGATGCGCCAGGTTTTGACCCAGGAGGGGGAGGCGCTGCTCCGTCCCTCACCCGGCAGCGGGGCGCTGCCTCTCCGCCGGGCTCTGGCCCGGTACCTGTATCGGTTTCGGGGGATGTCTGTCTCTCCGGGGCAGATTGTGGTGGGTGCAGGGGCCGACCATCTGTATGGGCAGGTGGTGCAGTTGCTGGGCCGGGAGAAAATATACGGTGTAGAACGGCCCGGACATGTGAAAATACGACAAGTATATCAGCTTTACGGTGCTTGCTGTGTAGACATTGAGGCCGGTTGGGATGGCATAGATCCGGTGCAGGCGATTCAATCGGGGGCGGAGGTGCTTCATCTGTCCCCCGCCCACCAGTTTCCAACTGGCTCCGTTATCCCCATCGGCAGGAGGCAGGCCCTCCTGCGTTGGGCGTCAGAGTGGGCGGGGCGGTATATTCTAGAGGATGATTATGACAGTGAGTTTCGCTTTACAGGACGTCCAATTCCTACGATGCAGAGTGTTGATACCGGTGGTCGGGTGTTGTATCTCAACACCTTTTCCCGCACCCTGGCGCCCTCCCTGCGGATCAGCTACCTGGTGCTGCCCCCCGCGCTGGCGGAGGCGTATCGCCGCAGTCTGGGGTTCTA
Organism: uncultured bacterium; assembly: GCA_949293165.1. Classification (GTDB taxonomy): domain Bacteria; phylum Bacillota; class Clostridia; order Oscillospirales; family Oscillospiraceae; genus Lawsonibacter. Next base: position 8,456 of record CASFCW010000019.1, on the reverse strand, counting down.
TTCCTGTCCGGTACCGGTGGCCGAGCAGCTTACCCTGGCCCGGTTTTTGGAGGAGGGGCATTTTGAGTCCCATGTCAACCGGATGCGCAGCCGGTACCGGGCGGCCAGGCGGGCGGTGCTGTCCGCCCTGGCGGCCAGCCCGCTGGCGGGGCGGTACGACCTGCGGGGTGAGGAGGATGGCCTGCATTTCCTGCTCCGGCTGGACACCGGCCTGTCCGACGGGGAACTGGGCCGGCGGGGATTGGAAGCTGGGCTGCGCCTGGCATTCCTGTCTGATTACGGCGGGCGGGAGCCCCACTGGCTGGTGGTCAATGATCCCGGCATTGACCTTTCTTCCTTTCCCGCCGCCTTGGAGCGGCTGGCGGGGCTGCTGGATGGAGGGGCGTTTCCCTCTTGCGCTCCCGTTGTCCATGGGGTAAAATAATAGGAGAGAGTATGGTCTATCTGCCGCGTTTGGAAAGGGGTGAGTCCCATGGGTTGGATTCAGATTTGTCTGTTGATACTGCTGGCCGTGCTGGTGCTGTGGATTGCCGCCACGGGAGGCCGGAGAAACCACCCGCAGCTGGCCTATTTCCGCCGCTTTCCCTATGCCCACCGGGGGCTGCATGACCAGGCCGAGGGTGTGCCGGAAAATTCCATGGCGGCCTTCCGCCTGGCCAGGGAGCGGGGGTTTGGAGTGGAGCTGGACGTCCATCTCACCCGGGATGGGCGGCTGGCGGTGGTGCATGACAAAAGCCTGAAGCGCACCGCCGGCGTGGATGTAGAGGTGGAGTCCCTGACGGCGGAGGAGCTGAAGCAGTTCCGTCTGGAGGGGACGGAGGAGACCGTCCCCATGCTGGAGGAGGTAGCCGCCCTGTTTCAGGACGGGCCGCCCCTGCTGGTGGAGCTCAAGGCGGACTATTTCGATGTCCGGGCCCTGGTGGCCCGGACGGTGGAGACACTGGACCGGTACCAGGTGCGTTACTGCATCGAGTCCTTCCATCCCGGTGTGCTGCTGTGGCTGCTCCGCCACCGGCCTGATGTGTGCCGGGGGCAGCTGTCCCAGGATTTTTGCCGGTTCCCCGGGGAGCTGAAGCCCTGGCAGGCCCTGTGTATGACCGGGCTGCTGCCCAATCTCCTCACCCGGCCGGACTTTATCGCCTTCCATCACCGCCACTGCTGGGTGCCGGCGGTGTTCCTGTGCCGCAGGCTCCACCATCTGCCGGTGTTTTGCTGGACGGTGGACAGCCAGAAGGAGATGGAGCGCCTCCAGCGCCGGGGGTACCAGGTGATTTTCGAGGGCTTTGTCCCCAAGGCCAGGAAGCAGCTGAAACAGGCAGGATGACAACAGGAAAGGCGGGCGCCCATACCCGGGCGTCCGCCTATTTCCGTTTATTCCACGGGGTAATGGCCGGTGAAGCAGCCGTCGCAGAAGCCACATTTGGCGTCGGGGGCCAGACGGTGCAGCCCTTCCAGGGAGAGGAAGCCCAGGCTGTCCGCACCGGCGATTTCCCGGATTTCCTCCAGGGAGTGGCGGCAGGCGATTAGCCGTTTCTTATCGGGAATGTCGGTGCCGAAATAGCAGGGGGAGATGAAGGGGGGAGAGGATACCCGCATGTGTACCTGGGTGGCGCCCGCCTCCCGGAGCAGGCTGATGATCTGCTTGCAGGTGGTGCCCCGGACGATGGAGTCATCCACCATCACCACCCGTTTGCCCGACACCTCGCTGGCCAGGGCGGATAGCTTGATCCGCACCGCCTGCTCCCGGCTTTCCTGGTCGGGGGTGATGAAGGTGCGGCCCACGTACCTGTTTTTGACAAACCCTACCCCGTAGGGGATGCCGCTTTCCAGGGCGTAGCCCCGGGCGGCGTCCAGGCCGGAGTCCGGCACGCCGATGACCAGGTCGGCGGGGACGGGATGCTCCCTGGCCAGGATGCGCCCGGCGTTGACCCTGGCCTGGTGGACGGACTGGCCGGCGATGACGGAATCGGGCCGGGCAAAGTAGATATATTCAAAAATGCACAGGTTGGAGCCCACGCCGCAGTGGTCCCGGATAGAGCGTACCTGTCCGTCCTCCACCACTACAATTTCCCCTGGCTCCAGCTCCCGTTCCAGAGATGCACCCACGCTGGTCAGCGCGCAGGTCTCGGAGGCGAACACCACCGCTTCCCCCTTCCGGCCCATGCACAGGGGGCGGAAGCCCCAGGGGTCCCGGCAAGCGATGAGTTTTCGGGGGGACATGACGATCAGGGAGTAGGCGCCCTTTATGCCCGCCAGGGCCTGGGTCACCGCCTGCTCCACCGTGTCTGTGTGCAGCCGGGCCTGGGCGATGGCGTAGGCGATTAGCTCTGAGTCGCTGGTGGTGTGGAAGATGGCGCCTCGGTACTCAAAGCTCCGCCGCAGCTCCTCCACGTTCAGCAGGTTGCCGTTGTGCACCACCGCCAGGCTGCCCTTTACATACTGGATGGTCAGGGGCTGGGCGTTTTCCCGCTGGCTGGCGCCGGTGGTGGCGTACCGCACATGGCCCACCGCCATGGTGCCGTTGAGCCGGTGAAGGATTTCCGGGGAAAACACCTCGCTGACCAGCCCAACATCCTTGTGGAAGGATTGCACCCGGTCGTTGATTGCCGCGATGCCACAGGCCTCTTGCCCCCGGTGCTGTAGGGCGTACAGGCCGTAGTAGGCGGTTTGGGCGCAGCCGCCCTTGGGATCGTACACGCCAAATACGCCGCATTCCTCGTGGAGACTCTCCTGCCATTGATCCATTGTAAATCGCTCCTTTGCGTATAAAAAGATAAAACGGCGCCCCATCGGGGCGCCGTTGTCCTTCGTGCCTCATTATACACGTTTTTGCCTCTCTCCGCAACCCCCCGCCCGCTTTCTTGTAAGAAAGCGGGACAAAGAACCTTCCGCGAAGCTCCGCTTCGCCCTCGCTGCCTACAGCTTAGATAAAACTCCGCACCCCAGCACGAAAGACAACCACCCGTTATGGGACGATGAGGACATCGTCCCATACACACAGCGAAGGGCGACGCAGCATCTCCGCAGGTTTCCGCCATCGGCGGGCGCACAGTGTGCGCCCCTACGAAAAAGGCCGGAGGGATGCGGCAAAAACCCCCGCACAAAGGCTCTTGTCTTTTGAGCGGAACCTACTTTCTTAGAAGAAAGTAGGCAAAGAACTTTCTGCGAAACTGTGTTTCGCCCTCGCCGCCCGAGATCTGGTTGTGGTTCCGCAATTCAGCACGAAAGACAGGCTTCCGTTTTTCCTTCCCCTATGCACAGACCGGCGCTGCTTGCGCTTCCAGATTTTGATGGCAGACATATTCATCAAGGAAGCAGCCCGGCGGATATTCGCCGTAGAAGGGCAAGCCAATGGTTATAGAAAAAGAGCGCCTGGGAGGCGCGGGCGGGAGAAGGGCCGGACAACGCAGCTGAGCCGCCCCGCCGGGTAAATTTGCTTCAGAGTTCTTGGATAAGCCCCGGCACAAGCCCGTTCGACCACCTATGGGGGACCGGGGGGAGAGCGGGGATAAGTCATGGCTTGCCATGACTTCTGCTCCCCGCGGACCCCCGGCGGTCTTTTGGTTTCTGGTCTTTTGGTTTCTTTTCTCCCGCCGAGAAAAGAAACCCGCCCGCAGGCGGCCCTACTTTCTTAAAAGAAAGTAGGCAAAGAATTTTCTGCGAAACTCGGTTTCGTCCTCGCCGCATTAGGAAAGAGTGAAGAGTGGAGATTTCCTCGCCGCTGCTGCCTCGCACAAAGGCAATCCTCCCATGCGGGCGCACACTGTGCGCCCCTACCCCATACAGGGACGTTCCAGTTAGAACAATACAGCTTGCCCCATAACCGGAAATATTCAAGAGAACGCCACATCCCTGCAAAGGCTGAAATGGGCGACATGAACGGAAGAAAATCCTCCCTGACATACTTTGCGCTCCTTCGCAGATGCTATTCCCGGAGGTGACAGAGAAATGGAAGAAGACCGTGAGCTGCTGAAGTTTATCCACAAGAACGCTGCCATGGGGGTTGGCACACTGCCCCAGGCACTGTCCCTGCCGGAGAGCCGGCCCATGACCCAGGAGCTGCAGGATCAGTTGGGGGAATACCGGGCCATCGCCGCCCAGTCCCAGGCCTACGCCAAAGCCCACAACCAGACCCTGCGGGGGCCGGGAAGCATGGCTCTGATGATGTCCGGGCTGATGCTTCGGGCGGACAGCTTTCTGGAGGGCTCCTCCTCCAGGCTGGCTGAGCGGATGATCCAGGGCAGCACCATGGGTACCGTGGAGATGACCCGTCGGCTCCATCAGTATCAGGGCCAGGCAGACCCGGAGCTTCTGGCGCTGGGGGAGCGCCTGCTGCGGACAGAGGAGCAGAATATACAGCAAATGAAACGGTATTTGTAGAGGGCGGGGGAGAAGGGGAGAAACTGGGCCTTTTGCGGCAGAATAGCAGCTTAACAATTTGTTTATTTGACAGTTTGCACAAATACAGGTATACTGTTTTCAGCAGTATTTCTGTGTCCCTCTTAGGGACGCAGCTGTCCTGCGGCTCCTACGGCAGCCAAAAAATTCTGGATGATCTGTCTTTCGAGATCCAGGAGGGGCAGATGGCGGTGCTCATCGGCCCCTCCGGCTGCGGCAAAACCACCACGCTGAAGATGATTAACCGCCTCATCGAGCCGGATCAGGGAAAGATCTACTTAAATGGCGAGGATATTACAGCCAAGGACAAGGTGGATCTCCGCCGGCACATCGGCTACGTGATTCAGCAGATCGGCCTGTTCCCCAACATGACGGTGGCCCAGAACATCTGCGTGGTGCCCACTTTGCTGAAGTACAGCAGGGAGGAGTGCGACCGCATTGCCCGCAACCTGCTGGAGATGGTGGGCCTGCCCTATGAGCAGTATGCCCACAAATACCCCTCGGAGATGTCCGGCGGCCAACAGCAGCGCATCGGCATTTTGCGGGCGCTGGCGGCTTCCCCTCCCATCGTGCTTATGGACGAGCCCTTCTCCGCCCTCGATCCCATGACCCGCCGTTCCCTCCAGCAGGAGGTGCGTTCCCTGCAGCAGAAGCTGAACAAGACCTTCGTCTTTGTCACCCACGACATGGAGGAGGCGCTGGATCTGGCCGATGTGATTATTTTCATGGATGGGGGAAAGATTGTTCAGATGGCCCCGCCGGAGGAGATGCTGGCCCATCCTGCCAGCGGGCAGATCCAGGACTTTCTCGGCAAGTTTATCCATGCCCAGTCTCCCAAGGATTTGACCGCCGCCGACTTTATGCGCACCGGCGTGCTTACCGTGGCAGCCGGCAGAGGCATTAACGAGTGCGTCAGCAAGATGCAGCGGCGCAACGTGGATACCCTTATTGTGGTGGACGATCAGGGCCGCTATCAGGGCACGGTATCCATCGCCGACATCCGCCTGACCGGCCATGTGGTCAAAACCATCGAGCCGCTGGTCCGGTGCTCCAACCCCACCGTCCGGGCGGGCGACAACGCCAAGGACTGCTTTGACCTGCTTATCTCCAGCGGCGCCAGCTATCTGGTGGTGCTGGATGATGAGGGAAAGGTGGACGGCATCATCACCAAGACCAGCATGGCCTCCGCCATGGCTGAGCAGCTTTGGGGGTGATTCCATGGGATGGAGTACCCTTCCGCTGGCTCTGGCCCAGCACCTGATGTTTACCTTGGCCTCCGTGGCCATTGGCCTGGTGCTTGGCGTGTGCCTGGGCATCGCCCTGTCCCGGCGTCCCAAGCTGTCCGGTGTAGTGCTGCCCATTCTGTCTGTGTTCAACACCATCCCCGGTATCGTCTTTGTGGGCCTGCTTCTGCTGGTGCTGGGCATGCAGCCCATGACGGTGCTGGTGGCTTTGGGCATCTACGCCACCTTCCCCATTCTGAAAAACACCTATGCCGGCCTGGTTTCCGTGGACCAGCAGTATATTGAGGCGGCAAAGGGCTGCGGCATGAGCCCGCGCCAGTGCCTGCTCCAGGTTGAACTGCCTCTGGCCATGCCCACCATCATCGGCGGGCTGCGGATGTCCACGGTGTATACCGTCAGCTGGGCGGTGCTGGCCGCCATGATCGGCCAGGGCGGGCTGGGCGACTTTATATACGCCGGGATCAGCTCCAACGATAATGGGTTGATCCTTATGGGCGCCATCCCTGCCGCCATCCTGGCCTTCGTCCTGGGCTCCTTGGTGGACCTGCTGCAAAAGCTGGCCGTGCCCAAGGGCCTGCGGAAAGGGGGGAGCGGCGTATGACCCTGAACATGGTCATAGAGCACCTGTCCCTGGTGGTGGCCGCTCTGGTCTTTGCCATCGCAGCCGGCGTCCCTCTGGGCGTGGTGTGTTACTTCTATCCAAAAGTTCGCCGCCCGGTTCTGGGCGCGGTGGACTTCATTCAGACTACCCCCGCCTTGGCCCTCCTGGGCATTATCATGGTGTTTCTGGGAGCGGGCAAGCCCACAGTTATCGTAGGCCTGGCCCTGTACTCCCTGCTGCCCATTGTCCGCAACACCTGCCTGGGGTTGGACCAGGTGCCTGAATACCTCATTGAGGCGGGGAAGGGCATGGGCATGACCCGTACCTACCGCCTGCTCCACGTGGAGATCCCGCTGGCAGCACCCATCATCTTCACCGGTATCCGCATTGCCGCCGTCAACGCCATCGGTACCGCGGTGTTTGCCGCCTTCGTGGGCGGCGGCGGCCTGGGCAGCGTCCTCAATACCGGCATCCGCCAGATGGATATGGAGGCTATCCTGGGCGGCACCGCCGTACTGATGGTCATGGCGCTGGCCCTGGATCTGCTGATGGCTCTGGCGGAAAAGTATCTCAACAGCCGCACCAGCCAGCGTTCCAAAGCCGCCCACCTCACCGCCCGGATTACAGGCGGGGTGTCCCTGCTGGTGGCCCTGGCCCTGTGCGTGGTGGCCTTCCTGCCCTCCAACACCCAGGGCCTGGTGCTCTACCAGGGCCAGTTTTCCGAGGTGCAGCTGGTCAACAGCATGATTAAGCAGCTGGTGGAGGACCGCCACGGACTGCCCGTTACCATTAAGGACGAGATGACCCAGGTGAACAACTTCAACGCCATGGTGGGCGACAACCACTCCTGCGACCTGATGTATACCTGGGACGGCACCCTGCTGACCACCATCCTGGGCCTGGACACCACCGACATCCCGGATGGGCAGACCCTGTACGATTTCGTCAACCAGAAAATGGCGGAGGAGTATGACGCCCGGATGCTGGGCAAGATCGGCGTGAACAACACCTACGCCGTAGGCGTTACCCAGCAGGTAATGGATGCCTACGCCCCGGAAACCATCAGCGACCTGGTGCCCATTGCCGGCCAGCTCCGCTTCGGCGCCGAGCACGACTTCTTCACCGAGGCGGGCAGCATGAAGTACGGCCCCTTTGTGGCATACTACGGGCTGGAGTTCCAAAAGGCCATTCCCGTGGACATCATGATGAAGTACAACGCCGTGGAGCAGGGAGACTTCGACGTGATGATCGTCTACGCCACGGACGGCCTGAATATCCGCGCCAACCTGACGGTGTTGGAGGACGACCGGAAATTCTTCCCCGATTACTACGGCGCCATCCTGGCGCGGGAGGACGTGTTTGAACGCTTTGCCGACCAGGCTCCCGGCCTGGAGGACACCCTCTGCCTGCTCAACGGTCTCTTTACCGACGAGATGATGAGCCAGCTGACCTACCTGGTGGATGTGGAGGGCCAGAGTGTGGACACCGTGGCCCGGGACTTCCTGGTGCAGGCCGGCCTGCTGTAATCCCATAGCCCTTTCTTTGACGGCCCCTGTGCCTCTCCGGCCCGGGGCCGTCCCTGTTTTCCCGCTCCCAACCAAAGAATGCCGCCGCGAACCAATTCTGCCTGTGGTATGGTCTTGGTCTTAGTCTTGGTCTTAGTCTTGGTCTTAGTCTTGGTCTTAGTCTTAGTCTTGGTCTTTGTCTTGCATGCAAATGCACCCCTTTGCATGGGGGTGCATCCGGCTGCATGGAGGGGAGGGCATAACCCAAGCGCTGCGGTCATAGGCATAGGGGGAGAGGGGGGATGGCTGTGGAGACCACCATCGGGGAGCTGCGTTGGAAGGAAGTGATCGGGGTGTCGGATGGCAGCCGCCTGGGCTACGTGGAGGATCTGGAGGTGGAGTTGGACAGCGGGCGGGTGCGGGCGCTGGTGGTGCCTGGCCGGCGGCGGCTGTTTGGGCTGCTGGGCCGGGAGCCGGACTGCCGCATCCCCTGGGACTGGGTGCGCCGCTTTGGGGAGGATTACATCCTGGTGGAGCGGGCCCCCAACGCCCGGCTGTCCAGGGGCAGAAAAGGATAAAAAAGTCTGGGAAGGAACACCTTCCCAGACTTTTTTGTATAAAGAAAACCACTCGCTAGGCGAGTGGTTCAAAAAAGCCTAAGGCGATGAAAATGATAAAAAACTCCCTTTGCTATAATAGGAGTGCGGT
>CASFCW010000018.1 GCA_949293165.1 uncultured bacterium | reverse complement strand
AGACCGCACTCCTATTATAGCAAAGGGAGTTTTTTTATCATTTTCATCGCCTTAGGCTTTTTTGAACCACTCGCCTAGCGAGTGGTTTTCTTTATACAATAAGGCAACCGCAGGCAGTGCTGCCTGCGGTTGCCATGTTTGATTGCCCATGGCAGGGGGCATAGATTTAGGTTTGATTTGCTGGTTTCTGCCGCTTGCGGAAGTCCTCCTCAATGGCGTCCTTCCAGTGCGCATCCAGCGGCGCGCTGCACCGGACAGCAGCCACGGCCTGGCCTACAACCTCGTAGTTGAGGCGGGTGCCCACGCTGTCGCAGTGGTAGTTCACTGCCCGGTCAGGGGAAATGCCCAGATGGCCCGCCGTCTCCACCGCGTCGATGTTGGCCCCCAGGAAAAGGAACTCCCAGCCGTATTTCTCCCTTTGGCGCTGGATCATCTCCCTCACCCGCTGGGCGGAGTAGCGGCGGCTGGCGTTCTCCATGCCGTCGGTGGTGATGACGAAGATGGTATGCTCCGGCACGTCCTCCGCCCGGGCGTACTTATGGATGTTGACGATGTGATGGATGGCCCCACCCACGGCGTCCAACAGGGCGGTGCAGCCCCGGACATAATACTCCTTTTCCGTGATGGGCCGGACCTGGCCCACCGTCACCCGGTCGTGGAGCACCTCGCTCCGGTCATCAAAGAGGACGGTGGAGACAAAGGCCTCGCCTGGCTCCCGCTTCTGCTTTTCAATCATGGCGTTGAAGCCGCCGATGGTGTCCCTCTCCAGCCCCTGCATGGACCCGCTGCGGTCCAGGATAAACACCAGTTCCGTCAAATTCTGCTTCATAAAAAATCCCCCTATTCTGTGTTGTTTGCTTTACAACTACAGTATAGGGGAAATTGGGCTGCAATGGGTCGCCTGGCAGGCGACAATTAGGCGCGCAGAATCTTTTCCATGGTCCGTCCCCTGGCAATCCGACGAATTAAGCGAAGCCGTTTCCCCCGCTTCCATGGGGCGGCGGCCCGGCGCCGAAATTTGCCTTTTACGTCTCCGTTTCATAGGGCCAGGTCCTGATCCCTCCAGATTCATAAATAGCGGAATCCTTTTCAGGGATTACCTGGGCGGCTGTGGTTTCATCAATGGTGCCCACCGGCGGCAGCACCGCACCAGGGATATGTCCGCCGTCGTATTCGCTTTGTTCCCACGCACCCAGGATGATGACCGTTTGGGTGTCCATCATCTCTTTGGCCGCTTCCCCGCCGCATCCGGTCAGAAGCAACATGACAAGTGAGACAGGGCGCAGTCGTTTCATGTCAATTCCTCCAGAAGTCCGGCGGCAAAGGCCCGGTGCCCCTGCTTTGTGAAGTGTACCCCGTCATAGGCCAGGCGGACGTCCCATTTCCCGGCATCGGCAGCGGGGATGCCCAGCCGCTCCGCCAGCGTTTGACAAAGCCGGGCAAAGGCGCGGGAGTCGTCAATGAGCTGCGGGTTTGGCACCCACGTGCCCAGGGTCACCGGCGGCGGCGCAATCAGCAGGAGTTTCCCACGATCCAGGGAAAGGCCACATAGGAATCGTTCCAGCCGTTGGGCAGCCTGTTCCGGGCTTCGGCCCTGAAGCAGGTCGTTGGTCCCCAGCATGACAATCAGCAGGTCTGTATCAGCGGGAAAAATCGGCGCGGAAAGAGGAATTTCCCGGCCATTTTCCCCCATGTTGCAGACGGTCCAGCCGGTCTCCGCGGCCAGGATATCCACCCACCGGCTGTCTGCACCGTAGCGCCCGCCGAAATACCCCCTGGGGTCGTAGCCGTAGGTGTTGGAGTCCCCAAAGCAAACGGCTTTCATCCAGCACCTCCTGTTCCAAAGTTATTTGCTCCATATTTTCGCGGCATAATTGGCTAGCACTTTTTGCCGTGCAATGATCTGATCTTTGCCCCATGTATCACATTCCGCCACCAGGCTATTGGGCTCAATTTTAGAAATCCTGTAAGACTCCCTTTTCGATTCGAATGACCCATTGGAGATAGCCATGTTGAGCGGGCCGCTTAATAGCATCAGGTTGCCAAGACGCCACAGGTATTCCTCATGGACATCCGGGTCAACGTTCCAATGCTGGGGGGCCACCGGCATAATATGCTCAATATGCACTTCGCTGGTGTCCAGGTTGATTTCCAGATTTTTGTCGATCCAGTAATGTATTTTGCTCAGAATATACCGCACAATTTCTTTCTGGGATTTGGCTGCTGTCCAAACTGAAAATGAATTTATAAATTCATCGTCCGATACCATTTGACCTTTGATACATGCACAGATATCCGACACAGTGTCAAGTTCTCCTTCGTAAATCTCTTTCGCCGTTGCCGCGAAAAATCGCTCGCTTTGATTGGCTACTTTGCCGCAGATTGTAAAATTTCTCAACATATAGGTCTCAATTGTAGCCGCGACTGTGGCGATATCTTTGTCCTCAAAGGCCGTATCCGTTTCCTTCATTGCTAAAATAACAGGGTAAAAAGACCGAGCCTTAAGCGTGCGAAGCGATTTTAAACTCCCAACCAATCTGTCGTTTTGAAAGACCACATCATCCTCTGGGAAGGCCATTGCATGGTAATAAGGGGCGCAAGCATCCAGCGCATTCAACAGATCCCTGCTGCTTTTAGGTGTTGCAATCTCTTTACTGATAGTGCGATACAATGTTTTGTCCCGGGTAAATTCGTGCCGTGAGTTCCAAAAATGGCGGATGTATTTTGTGGGGTCTATTTTGTCCAGAACTCCAACCATGGAATTCCATTTTCTCTGGGCCAGAGCAATATCTTTCGATTGACTGAAAATATAGTTTTTTAATAAGTCCGCAGTTTCCAGGTCTTTACCGCGGGCATTCAATGTTTCGAATATGACAAAGGCTTCCTCCAAGCGAGTAGCCTCCATATACAGCACTTCAAATCGTTTGGAGAAGGTCTCAAAATAACTGTTCAGGAGTTCTATCCTATCATCAATTTCATCAGGTGAATAAATAGATAGGGCCGATTCCATTTTCTTATAGAAAAAAACATAGGCCTTTCGCATTCTCTCGTGGGATTTCTTTTTCTCCCTGGTCTTTAAATTCGGTTGGCCAAGTTGAATATTGTCCCTGAAGTAATCACTGTCCATTGCATTTAAACGCAAATGCAATTTGTTGCCCTTGGATGTATTGCGGCCGATATACATGCTGGTAATATCTGTTCTTTGCTCATCAGCATCCGCATTCTGTGTTTTGAAAAAGATATCTTCATAAAAAAGCTGCAACGCTCGTAAAAAGATCACCGAGGTAATCGTCCTTTGCTGCCCATCAATGATATACTTTGCCTTTTCATCATGATGTACGACAATCTGCCCAAAGAAATGAGGGGCCTGATCGCCGTCTTGCCGAGTGGTTTCCAGGTCATCCCAGAAATCACCCAATTCATCCTCTTCCCAAGAATATTCTCTTTGATAATCCGGGATGTGATAGGTATTCCCCAGAAATGTTTGCATATTCCAAATAGAACAATTTTGTAGCGCCATGCAACGACCCTCTTTTCCTGTTTTAATGTGTAGTCTAATCAGAAATAACTGCATTTGTAAAAAGAGTCAGGAAAGCCGGGCTAATCCCCCTTTCAACTTCCCATTGCAGATCCGCTTGATCCGTTGCCGGTCCTCCCGGATTGGCCTCTGCCAAGCAGATTCACTTGCCTGGACCACGCCCAGAATTCTGGCCAGATCATCTTGGCTTTCTGTTCAGGTATGGATTTGTACTCCTCCCGAGATCCGCTAATCTGGATTCAATGGCGCCCCTGCTCCTGCCGTGTTCCTTGGCAATCGCAGAGGTGGTCATCCCCGAGTCATATTCGTCCAGCAGCTTCTCCTCCTCAAGGTCTGTCCACGGCTTCCCGGCATTTCTGGGCCGGGTTTTCTTCCGGGGCGTAGAAAGTACATTCTGGACTTCATGAAAAGCCCGGATCATTTCCGGCTGATTGCATACATGGTTTTGGGGTAACAGTTCCCCGGTAAACGGATCAATCCCGTCAGCCAAAGCAGATAGCAGTTCTTTTGCTCTTTCTATATTCATCTTCCAATCCCCCTTTTCTCCTCTTGAACGGCTTCTTTTTAAATGAACCTCGTTTATCGGCATGATCGGCCTGCACTTGTTCCGCTTCCTCCATAATTCAGCTCCGTGTTTTTATGAGGGCCCGCGCATCCCCACCAGGGATCTGCTTCTGCTTCCCAATCCCACTTTTCCACAGCAGTGCGGCTCCTCCGCAAGCACTCGTCCGCACAAGCCCTTGGGCGGGGTAGCACAGCCGTTTTGCCCATATTTGCGGCTGAGTCTGGGCAAGGCCCCACTCATGCACACAAACCTGTTTCCCTTCTGTCATTATCAGGAAGCGGCCCCCAAACCGTTTCATAGCCGGCTGCTGGAGCACCCTTCCCCATGATAAACAAAAACTCTGCCGGACGGCAGAGCTTTTCTTGGGATGAACCCATGCCGTCCAAGGTCTATTCCAACACATGACAGCGTTGTGTACAATGATAGCATATTCCGCACAACCGCGCAAGAAAATCATGCATTCCCACAATTTTCAATAACTTTGCCGCAAAACAATACGTCAGTTTACGCTAGTTGTATCCGCAGCTTCCTTGCTGTAAAATGAAGAAGCCAATCCAGGCGATACGGAAAGTAGGTGAGGCCATATGCACGCCTCCGCAGCGGGCGGTAAACCCATATCCATTTTCCCCATCTTTCATGCGGATGCGCCCATTATCCGCCTCAATACCTTCTCCAGGGAAGGCCTGATATGGGTAAGGGCATCCAACCCCGGGGGGATCAGGCAGGCAATCTCAAATTCCGTGATCCCCCAACCAGCTGGGACATACAAAGGTCTATTGAGATGACAGCACTTCATCGGGAGGTGAACAAGCGCCGAACCACTGTTATCCGCATGGATGCCATTGCTCCTCAAACATTCTGCAACAGAAAGAGAGAATATTATGGTAGAACGACTGCGTAAACAATCCCCATTCATTGCGGCGGCTGTGGTCATCGCGCTGCTGTCCTGGCTCGTCGTGTCCGGTTTTGTCTCTTCGACAGCGTTTCACAAAAACACATTGGCTGAGTTGGAGGAAAAACAGACCACCGTGTTAGAGCTGTCCGCTGCCTCGGCAGCCGCCTCAGCGGCTATCACCTTGATTCCAGGTGACACCGCCACGCCGATTGCGGATAAGCTGGCTGATTTGAGCTCGCACTTTTTGCTGGTCCTCTGCGCTATTTTTCTGGAAAAATATTTGCTCACCATCACCGGAACGATTACCTTTTCCTTTCTCATCCCCCTTTCCTGTCTGTTATACATCCTACATGTAATCTTTGACTGGAAAAGCCTGCGCCAGCTGGCAGCCAAGCTCACCGCATTTGGGCTGCTGATTTTTCTGGTCATTCCCTCCAGCGTCTGGCTTTCCAATATGATTGAGGACACCTATCAGGCCTCCATTGAGGAGACGATTGAAACCGCGAAAGAAACCACAGCCGAAATTGAAAGCAGTGCCTCTTCGGACGATGGGGAAGCGGACAACTTTTTATCCAGCATCATTTCCGCCGTGACGGATGGGGTATCCAATGTGATCGGCGGAATTACGGAGAAGGCCGGGGCAATGGTCAACAATTTTATAGAGGCGCTGGCGGTTATGCTGGTCACCTGCTGCGTGATTCCGGTCCTGGTGCTGCTGTCCTTTATCTGGTTTGCAAAAATATTGCTGGCGGTTGACCTTCCCGTGAGCGATAGTGGAATCCACAGCGGCCTGACAGGCACGGGCGCCCGAAAAAAGCAGAGGGAATCGCAGGAGAAATAAAACAAGCCGCGGCCGGCGGGCCACTCTCCCTTTTCTCGCGCCCATCCCTCCAGCCCTGCATTTTCAGTATACCGCCGGCCAGGTGCTGTGCTATAATACCTGTAGCAAACAGGGACGGAGGTGTGTGCTGTGGCACTGGAAAATGGGGAATGGGTTATGCATGGGCTTGCCTGGGACGACCCCTGCCGCATCCGCAGCTGGGAAGAATTGATCCACTGGGTGGATGAGGTGGGGTTCCTGCCCCTGTTCAAAAACGAAATCCCCGGTTTTTCCGCCGAGGAGCACACCGCTGCCCAGTACTGGTGGAGCGGCGATCCGGAGCAGGACCCCTGGGAATGGCGGCAGCTCATCGCCCGCAGCGGCCAGGTGGCCTACGGGAAATTTTTTGACCGGAAGGCCGGCTTCATCTCCAAAGCCTGGTTCCCCCGCTTTGCCAACTGGCGGCGGGACGGCTATGACTTTGACAGCCGCTGGGACGAGGAGCTGGCCAGCCGCCGGCAAAAGCGGATTATGGATCAGTTCCAATCCCAGCAGGAGCAGTATTCCTTCCAGCTCAAGCGCCTGGCCGGCTTCGGCAAGGACGGGGAAAAGAACTTTGAAGGCACGGTGACCGACCTCCAGATGGGCGGGTACCTGCTGATCCGGGATTTCCGCCAGCGCCGCAACAAGAAAGGCCAGCCCTACGGATGGCCCATCTCCGTCTACGCCACGCCGGAGGCCCTTTGGGGCTATGGGCACATCTCCTCGGCCTATGCCGAACCCCCCGCCCAATCCCGGCAGCTGATCTTTGAACAGGTGGGCAGAGCCTTCCCCTCCGCGACAGAGGCATCCCTCTGCCGGGTATTGGGATGGAACCGGTAAAGGAGGTACGCCATGATTCGGGATATCTGCAAAGACCCCATCCTCCTGGCCCGGAAGGGAGAGCCCGCCGTCCCGGCGGATCTGCCCGTGGCCGGTGACCTGCTGGACACCCTGGCCCACCACAAGGACGGCTGCGTGGGCATGGCGGCCAATATGATCGGCGTGAACAAGCGCATCATCGCCTTTGACAATCAGGGCAGTTATATGGTCATGTTCAACCCCGAAATCATCAAGCAATCCGGGCCCTATGACGCGGAGGAGGGCTGCCTGTCCCTGGCCGGCACCCGCCCCGCCAAACGCTGGACGGTCATCAAGGTGCGCTGGCAGAACGAAGCATTCCAGCCCCGTGTGAAAACCTTCACCGGCTGGACCGCCCAGATCATCCAGCACGAGATTGACCACTGCAACGGGGTCCTCATTTGACGGGGGGCTCCGTACGCCCTCCTTTTCCCGCGGCAAAACGGTATAACCGGGCCGCCGCAACCGCCGGTTGACACATTTCCCAGCCGGCTTGGTGGCGCGCAACCAGGCGGTCTGCTATCCTGAACCCATCAAGTTTGAATGGAGGATGCACCATGATCCTTGCGGAAAAGATCGTCAAGCTGCGGAAGGAGCAGGGCTGGTCTCAGGAGGAGCTGGCCGTGCGGCTGAATGTCTCCCGGCAGTCTGTGTCCAAGTGGGAGTCCATGGCTTCCATGCCCGACCTGGACAAGATTTTGAACATGAGCGAGCTGTTCGGCGTCAACACGGATTACCTGCTGAAGGACGAAGCGCCGGAACGAGCCCTTCACCGTCTTTTATTGGTGCCTTGTGCTGGCCATCTACCTGGGCGCAAGTTTTATAACCCGCTGCTGGGACTACACCTGGATCATCTGGCCTGTGGCGGCGGTGCTGTTTGCTGCGGCGCTGGCCCTCAGGCAGATGCTGCACACCCGGCATTGACCGAAGGGCCATCATCCGGCAGACAGCGCCGGACACAAACCGTCCGAAAGGGAAAGATACCATGAAAAAATGCAGGATCACCGTGATGCGAAAGAGCGAATACAAGGATCTGATGGCCGGCTATGAAAATCCCATCGCCCATGCCTGCGGCATGGAGGTGGGGCAGGTCTTTATCGCCAACGGCTGGGAAAAGCCAAGCGGCTTTTGCCAAAGCGCCTGGGACACCCTCTCCCCCTTTGTGCTGGCCCTGAGCCACGGGGGCGGGAACTTTTACAACGGCTGGATGAAGAATCCAAAATCCGCCATGCTCTCCTGCAACGACGGGTTCCGCCCGGTGAGCTTTCTGGTGGAGGCCCTGGATGAGGACGCGGACTGAAAGGGGGCATGGCTGTGTTTGAACACAAAACCGCCGTGGTGACCGGCGGGGCCAAAGGCATCGGCAAGGCCATTTCAGAGGAATTCCGGAAGGCAGGGGCCCGGGTATGCGTCATCGACCTGCTGCCCAACGATTACTATGTGGGGGATCTGGCCGACCAGGCCGTTTTGGAGGCCTTTGCCCACAAGGTCATTGACGACTGTGGCCATGTGGATTTTCTCGTCAACAACGCCCTCCCCCTGATGAAGGGCATTGACGCCTGCACCTATGAGGAATTCAACTACGCCCTGCGGGTGGGCGTCACCGCCCCCTTTTACCTGGCCAAGCTGTTTGCCCCCTATTTCGCCCCCGGCGGCGCCATCGTCAACATCTCCTCCTCCCGGGACCGGATGAGCCAGCCCCAGACCGAAAGCTACACCGCGGCCAAGGGCGGCATCTCCGCCCTGACCCACGCCCTGGCGGTGAGCCTGGCGGGCAGGGTGCGGGTCAACGCCATCTCCCCCGGCTGGATTGATACCGACTATACCGTGTACCACGGCCCGGACGCCGCCCAGCAGCCCGCAGGCCGGGTAGGCACCCCCATGGACATTGCCAACATGGTGCTGTACCTCTGCTCAGACAAGGCAGGCTTTCTAACCGGGGAAAACATCTGCATTGACGGCGGTATGACCCGCCAGATGATTTATCACAACGACTTTGGCTGGACGCTGCAAGGAGGAAACCGCCCATGAAAACCGCTGTCTGCTACTACTCCCGCCACCACGGAAACACCCGGAAGGTCCTGGAGGCCATGGCCGGGGAGGGCGGGATGGACCTTATCGACGTAACCGCCCGGCAGGCGGTTCGGCTGGAGGGCTACGACTGCGTGGGCTTCGCCTCCGGCATCTACGGCTTTGAATTCCACAAGGCGGTGGCCGCCTTTGCCCGGCAGTACCTGCCCCAGGGGAAGCCGGTGTTTTTTGTCTACACCTACGGCGGTATCCGGGGCTCCGGAGCCAGGGCGGTGGAAGAGATCGCCAAGGAAAAGGGCTGCCCGGTTTTGGGCACGTTTTCCTGCAAGGGGTACGACACCTTCGGCCCCTTCCGGTTGGTGGGAGGCATCGCCAAGGGCCGGCCAAACAAGCGGGATCTGGACATGGCCCGCACATTCTATCAGGAGCTGCAAAGGAGAATCCATCCATGAAGCCAAAGCATTTCGCCCCCCTTTTTGCCCTGGTCCTGGCGGTTATCCTGTCTGGCTGCGGGGCTGCCGGCCAGGCCTCCATGTACGCCCAGGCGGACAACTGGGCCTATCTGGAGACGGAGGAAACCCAGTCGGCAGATGTGTTTTTCCTCTGTCCCACGGTGTATGCCGGCCAGGAGGATTGCTGGAACATGCCCTTGGAGGATGAGGCGGCCAAGGCTTCTTTTCTGGGGGCCATCAACATGGAAAAGGGCATTTACGACCAGGACTGCCGGTTTTTTGCCCCCTACTACCGTCAAGCCGGCCTAAGCGTCTATCTGTTCTCCCCGGAGGAGCGGGAGCCGTATCTGGCCTCGGCCTATGAGGATGTGAAGGACGCCTTTTTATACTACCTGGACCACTACAACCAGGGCCGCCCCATCATCGTGGCAGGCTTCTCCCAGGGGGCGGACATGAGCCTGCGCCTGCTGAAGGACTGCTTCGCGGATGAGGAAATCAACGACCTGCTGGTGGCCTGCTACGCCATCGGGTGGAGCATTACAGAGGAGGAGATGGCCCAGTACCCCCACCTCCGCTTCGCCTCCTGCGCCGACGATACCGGCGTCATCATCTCCTTCAACAGCGAGTCTGAGGAAATTGCGGACTCCGTCATGATTCCCGCGGGCACCCGCACCCTGGCCATCAACCCCCTCAACTGGGCCACGGACAGCACCCCCGCCGGGAAGGAGGAAAACCTGGGGGCCTGCTTTACCGACTACAGCGGGGGCATAATTGCCGAGATTCCCCAGCTCACGGGGGCCTACATTGACCCGGTGCGGGGCGCCTTGAAGGTGACCGATGTCACCCCCCAGGAGTACCCCGCCATGCTGCCCACCTTTGCCGAGGGCATTTACCACATCTATGATTATCAGTTCTTTTACCGCAACCTGCAAGAAAACGTAGCTGCCCGGCTGGACGCCTACCTGGGCGGCCAGGCCGCGTGAGCGGGGGCGGCCGTCCCCATGGAAGGAGCGATGGATTTGCCGGCGGAAGAATGTCTGATCTGTAAGGCTCCCCTGGAGTATCTGGTGCAGGATGAGATGATGGAGTGCGCCGTCTGCCACCGGAAGGAGCCCAGCAAAACCCGGTGTGTAAAGGGCCACTACGTATGCAGCGGCTGCCATACCCAGGGCATGGACAGCATATTCGGGCTGTGCCTGGCCGAAACCTCCACCGATCCTGTGGCCATTTTGCGCCGGATGATGGATCTGCCCTTCTGCCACATGCACGGCCCGGAACACCACGTCATGGTGGGGGCAGCCCTGCTCACCGCCTACCGGAATGCCGGGGGGCGGCTGGATCTGGAGCAGGCCCTGCGGGAGATGTACAGCCGGGGCAAAGCCGTCCCCGGCGGAGCCTGCGGCTTTTGGGGCGCATGCGGCGCGGGGATCAGCGCCGGGCAGTTTTTTGCCATCGTCACAGAGTCCACCCCGCTTGCCCGGCAGCCCTGGGGGCTGAGCAACCAGATGACCGCCCGGGCTCTGGACAGCATCGGCAGGGTGGGCGGCCCCCGGTGCTGCAAACGGGACTCCTTTTTGTCCATTTTGGCCGCCGTCGACTTTACCCGGGAGCACCTGGGGGTGGAGATGGCGCCAACCGTCCCCGTCTGCCCCTACAACAGCCGCAACGGCCAGTGCCTGGGCAAGGCCTGCCCCTTCTCCCCCCTGCGCGGGAAACGGCCCATGGAAGAACAGGTGCTGGATTGAAAGGGCCGCATCCAGACGGGCGCACTGGGGTAAGCCCCTGGCGGGCGTCAGGAAAACGGGCGAAAGTGGCAGCCTCCCTTGGTAGATTTTCCGCCCACCAGGCGGTATACTGTAGAGCGAAACAGATCAAACCACAGGAGGTATCCGCCATGAGTTTGGGAAGCAGCCTATACCACGCCAGGAAAAAAAGCGGCCTTTCCCAGGAAAATGTGGCTGAAAAGCTGGGCGTCAGCCGCCAAACCATTTCCAAATGGGAAACCAACGAGACCCTGCCCGACATCCGCCAGTCCAAGGGGCTGGCCATGCTCTACCACATGACGCTGGACGAGCTGATCGAGTATGATTTCGACGAGGAGCAGGCCCGGCAGATGATTGACAGCGTCAGCGATGAGGCCCAGGCCCGGATCGACTGGAACAAGGTATGGAGCAAGAAATACCCGGTTCTGGCCGAATACCACAAGTGGGTGCGCATCGGCGATTACGCCCCCGCCCTGCAGGAGCTGCTCACCCAGCTGCAGGTGGACTACGGCTACAACCGCACCGACGCCCTGCTGGTGCTGAAGGACATCCTGGCCCGGGTTTGGAAGGGGCAGATGTGACAGGCCCGGCCATCCTCTATTGTAAAAATCCCCTGTTCTGTGTGGTCTGGACCTATCCACAGAACAGGGGATTTCCTTTGTTGATTTGCCCGCCTGGCAAGGGCGCTGGGAGGGCATGGGTTCAGCCCCCCAGCAGGCTTTGGTCGAAGGCGAACAGGGCCTCGTTAATCTCCACCATATTGTAGTTTCCCTGGGAAATGAAATACTCCACAATCACGTCAAACTTGCTGGCGTGGGAGAAGGCAAAGCCCGCCTTGCCCAGCATTTCCCGTGCCTCCTCCAAGGGCAGCTCCAGCGCCACGGCAAAGGCCATGGCCGTGGGCTTGGAGGGCTTGTAGTGGACGTCTGAGCGGATCTTGGAAAACAGCTTGCGGTCGATGTTGGCCCGCTTGTAGCACTGGGCGTCGGTCATGCCCCGCTGGTCGATCTTCCGCAGCAGCATCTGGGTAAAGCTCTCGTCCATATGCTCCAGCGCCTCATTCAGGCCTCCCGGCGCCGCGGCGCAGGGCTGGGGCGCCGCCTCCCGGCGGAAAAGCAGTTCCCGGCGGCGCTGCTCCTGCTCATCGGTGTGGCTGTCCACATAGTTGTCGTCGATATAGGCCGCAATGCGGTCAAACAGCTTCCCGCTGATGGTGCAGGCCGTCCGGTCGAAGATCACCAGGTAGACGGTCATGTCATGTTCCAGCAGAAAGCCGGTGATGGTGTCCACCGCCACCTTCAGCGCCTGATCCTTGGGATAGCCGTACACCCCGGAGGAAATCAAGGGGAAGGCAACCGTCTTGCACTGGTGGGCGGCAGCCAGCTCCAGGGAGGAGCGATAGGCGGACACCAGCAGCTCCCGCTCCCCGTGCCCTCCGCCCCGCCAGATGGGGCCCACCGTATGGATCACAAACTTGGCGGGCAGGCGGTAGCCCTTGGTCAGCTTGGCCTGCCCCGTTTTGCACCCGCCCAGGGCGCGGCACTCCTCCAGCAGCTCCGGCCCGGCTGCGCGGTGGATGGCTCCGTCCACCCCTCCGCCCCCCAGCAGGCGCTCGTTGGCGGCATTGACAATGGCGTCCACCTTCATGGTGGTAATATCGCTGCGTACCATGGAAAAGGGCATAAGGCCACCTCCCGCATTCTGATAGAGCCATCATACCATGACTGCCCCCTTTTGGCAATCCGTACCCCAGCCGCTCCTTACCAACCCCTCTTGATGCGTCCATAGCTATGTGATATATTCATCACACAGAGGGCGAACGCCATCCTCTCCCGGCGGGGTGCTGTCATGAGGGCACGCCCCCCTTTATATGGCCATATCATTGTCCGCTTCCCTGTGGGGACAGGGGCAAACGGGTCGGGCCGGCGGCGGGATATGCCTTTGGCAGGGCGGCACCGGCCGCTGACCGCGGCCCCCGGGGCAGCTGTGCCCGGGCATAAAAAGCCGGCGTTTCCCAGCCATTCATGCTGAAAAACGCCGGCTCGGCAGGCACAGGGCTTCCAGGGCGCTCAGAACCGGACGGTACGGCTGGGCTCCGTGAAAGAGGAGAAGGTGGCCGTCGCCTCCGTCAGGGCGAAAATCATGGTGTTGCCGTCCCCAGGGGTATACGCCCCGCGAAGATGGGGGTAACCGTTGAGCATATGCTCCTGGGCGTCAACCTCAGGCACCTCCACCGCCTTGGCAGCCACACGCAGCCAACGCTGCCCGTCAAAGGCACAGATCTCCACCTTGGGATTGGCCAGCATCTGCTGGGCCACGTCCTTTTTCCGTCCGGTCTGGATGGTGAGCTGCCCATTGTAGACGTCCACCGTTCCGAAGGGGCGTACACGGGGCTGATCCCCGTCCATGGTAGCCAAATAGTAGGTTCCGCAGGCTTTCAGAAATTTGTAGACTTCTTCCATGGGATATCCCTCCTTGTTTTTTCTTATTTTATACCTGGCAGCTGGGCAGCGTCAAGCGGCTCCAACGCCGTCTGCGGGCGCCGGCGTTTTGGCAGCCATAAGCCGCAGGCATGGAAAGGCATGTACACCAGGTATTTGTGCTCCTCCGGCCATACTGATATAATAAGGGGGCGGAGCCGCCCTGCCGTTTGGCGGGACGGGCCGCGCATATGGAATGAGGAGGTGCCGATATGGCAGAAAAACAGACGGCGGGCCGGGACGCCCTGGGCGTGTTCGCCCCAAAGTTTGCCCAGCTGAACGACGATATTCTATTCGGGCAGGTATGGAGCCGGGAGGACAAGCTGTCCATCCGGGACCGCTCCCTGGTCACCGTAGTGGCCCTCATGGCTCAGGGGCTGGTGGACAGCTCCTTCCAGTACCATCTGGCCGCCGCACGGAAAAACGGCATCACCCGCCAGGAGATTGCGGAGATTTTGACCCACGCCGCCTTTTACGCCGGGTGGCCCAAGGCATGGGCGGCGTTCCGCATGGCCAAGGAGGTCTGGGCGGAGGAGGAAGCGGAAACCGGCCGGGAGCGCCACCAGCAGCAAATGGTGTTCCCCATTGGGGCGCCAAACGACGGCTTTGCCCGGTATTTTGTGGGGCAGAGCTATCTCCACCCCCTCTCCACCGGCAGCCCCGGCGTATACAACGTGACCTTTGAGCCAGGCTGCCGGAACAACTGGCACATCCACCACGCGGACCAGGGCGGCGGCCAGCTGCTGATCTGTGTGGCCGGCCGGGGTTATTACCAGGAGTGGGGCCAGGACGCCCGGCCCCTGTGCCCTGGGGACGTGGTCACCATCCCTGCCGGGGTAAAGCACTGGCACGGCGCCGCCCCGGACAGCTGGTTTTCCCACCTGGCTATGGACATCCCCGGGGTAAGCTGCTCCAACGAGTGGTTGGAGGCGGTGTCCGACGATGCCTACCGCGCCTTGACGGAGTAAGCCCGCTGCGGAAACCGGCCGCCAGGCCTGGCATCCGCCCATTATCAACCGGGAGCCTTGCCCAGGCTCTCCACCACAGGAGGAATTGCGTATGCGGCTGCAATCACTGTGCCCGGACACGGTTCTGGACCATCCCCAGGAGGATTATCGTGCCTCCCTCCGGGTGGAGCAGTATCGGGTCAGCCCGCAGGCCCTTTATTTCGGGCCCTTCTTTGCCGTCCAGTACCTCCCCTTCCAGGCGATATGCCGGGCCTGGGTGCAAAGCTCCTCCCTTGCCCTGACGGGATGCTGCGGCAGACAGCTGCCGGTGACGGTGCTGCGGGTGCGGTACGGCGAGAACGGCTCCCAGAGCTTTGTCTTTGAGCGGGAGGCCTCCGCCCTGCAGGTGCTGGACAGGATCGCCCGATGCCGCCCGGACATCCCCCTGGAACCGGAGAAAACCGGATACCGTTCCCCCGTATAAACAGAGCAATCGCCCCAGACGGCCACTGCGTCTGGGGCGATGGTTTCTTTTATACACCCACCGGGCACTGCTGGCTGTTTTGCTGGGGGGGGATCTCTACCTCCGCCCCCTGCTCCCGGTTGACCTCCTCCGGTTCGTGGAAGGTGGGCACCGCCTGATGCAGGGCGGCACGGATGGCCTTGGGGTCATCCTTTTCCAGGGCCTGGGTGAGCAGCGCCAGCTTCTGCTCCAGCTCCTGGGGCGTGATGGCGGGCTGGCGCTCAATGAAGATTTCGCTGTTTTCCGTTTTTTCAATGTCCCGGCTGGCAATCAGAAGCTCCTCATACAGCTTCTCTCCCGGGCGCAGCCCCGTCTCCACAATGTCAATATCCCGGTAGGGCACCAGGCCGGACAGGCGGACCAGGTTTTCCGCCAGGTCCAGGATCTTCACCGGCTGGCCCATATTCAGGACAAAGAGCTCATTCTTCCGGGCCTGGGCGCCCGCCTGCAGCACCAGCTGCGCGGCCTCGGGGATGGTCATGAAATAGCGGATAATCCGCTTGTCCGTCACCGTCACCGGGCCCCCGGCGGCAATCTGCCGCTTGAACAGGGGAACCACCGAGCCATTGGAGCCAAGCACGTTGCCAAACCGCACGGCCACAAAGTCCGTGCCGCTGTGGCCCTTCATGGACTGGAGAATCATCTCGCACAGGCGCTTGCTGGCCCCCATGACGGAGGTGGGGTTGACCGCCTTATCCGTGGAGATCAGCAGGAATTTTTCCACCCCATACTCGTGGGCCGCCCGCACCACGTTCAAGGTCCCGAACACGTTGTTTCGGATTGCCTCCTGGGGGCTGGTCTCCATCAGGGGTACATGCTTGTGGGCGGCGGCGTGGAACACCACGTTGGGGCGGTACTTGTTCATCAGCTGGCGTACCCGGCGCGCATCCCGCACGGAGGCAATCTCCACCGTCAGGTCCAGCCGGCCGCCGTACCGGTACAGCAGCTCCTGCTGAATGTCATAGGCGTTATTTTCGTAGATGTCTACAATAATCAGCTTCCTGGGGTCGTGCTTCACGATCTGCCGGCACAGCTCAGAGCCGATAGAGCCGCCGCCGCCGGTGACCAGGACCACCTTCCCCTCCAGGAAAGCATCCACCGGCGCAGGGTCCAGCACCACAGGCGCCCGGCCCAGGAGATCCTCAATCTGAACCTCCCGCAGCTGCCCCCGCATGGGCTTGCGGTCAATCAGCTCCAGCGTGCTGGGCAGGGTGGAAATGCGCACGTGCTCCAGCTTGGAGATGGCCTGGAGAATCTCATGGCGCCGGTCCTCATTGACAGAGGGGATGGCTACAAACACGTTCTCAATGCCCATCAGCCGCAGTTTGGCAGCGGCTTCGTCAATGGTGCCCCGCACAGGCACGCCATGCACCATCTTGTGGAACTTCCCCGGGTCGTCATCGAAAAAGCACTGAACCTTGAACTTGCTCTCCTGATTGTTGGTCAGCTCCTCCAGCAGCTGGATGCCGGCCGCGCCCGCGCCCACGATGGCGGCGGGCACCTTGTGGCTGCCGCGCTGATAGCCAATGTGGCCGCGGTACACCCGGTATGTAAATCGCAGCAGCAGCATCCCCAGCACCCACAGCCCGCCGATGGCGGTGAGGGTAATAAAGGGAATGGCCACGTCCTTCATCACCGTCCTGGCCACGATCTCGTAGGCCAGCATACCCAGGAAGGCCGCCACCAACAGGGACAGGTACTCCCGGCTCTCGGCGTAGCGCCACAGGCTGGAATAGGTGCGGAGCAGCAGCTGCGCCGCCGTCACGCAGAGGTACAGCACCAGCAGATGGACAGCCAGATAGGCCATCCGACCGATGCTCCCGTCATGGAACCAGTGGGAAAAGAACAGGCAAAACGCCGTGGCGCACAGCAAAATCACGCTGTCGCAGGCAAACAAAACCAAACTGCGGTAAAATTTCATCTCCAGCGCCCTTTCAACAATCTCTACAGAGATCACAACTCACACTCAGGCATTATATCACACCGCGTAATGATATGGAAGGGCGTTTCTTGTCAAAAAATTGGAAATTTACTTCCATTTGGTAGATACATCCGCCAACTTGGTCAAATCCAGCCGAGGATTTCTGTGTTTTCCTTGACTTTTTTGTCCTACAGCTGTAGCATAAAAATGTACTACAACTGTAGGAGGTGCTTTATGCCGCATTTAACCGACCGGGAGTGGAAGGTCATGTGCGCCCTGTGGGATGGCGGGGCGCAGACCCTGGGCGACGTGATGGAGCGCCTGGCCCCGGAAACGGGGTGGAGCCGCACCACCGTACACACCTATCTCACCCGGATGACGGCCAAGGGGCTGGTAGAGGCGTTGGGGGAAACCCCCAAGCACTACCAGGCGGCCCTCAGCCGGGAGGCGTGCGTCAGCCAGGAGGAGCGCACCCTGGTAGACCGGGCTTACGGAGGGTCGGCGGGAAAGCTGGTGGCCGCCTTTGTCCGCTCCGGCTCCCTGAGCAAGGAGGAGCGGGAGCAGCTGAAACAGCTGCTGGATGAGATGGAGGTATGATCCATGGGCAATATTTGGGCCTTTCTCCAGCAGACAGGGGCGGCGGCCGTTACCGCCCTGTTCCTGCTGGTCTTGCAGCGGATTTTCCTCCGGCACCTGTCCCCCCGGTGGCAGTACGGGGTGTGGTCGGTGCTGCTGCTGCGCCTGGTGGTGCCGGTGAGGATGGGGTATCGCTCCGCCTATCTGGACATCGCTGCCTGGATTGAGGAGCTGCGGGTGTGGGCGGAGCTGCGGCTGTCCTCCCGGTATGCCTCCCCCTGGCAAGAGACTCTGCCCAAGGTCCCCTGGCCGGAGCTGCCCGTACAGGCGCCCGCCTCGGTCACAGACTGGCTGTTTGTGCTGTATACAGCCGGGGTACTTTTATGCTTTCTCTGGTATGTGCTGCAGGCCCTGCGCCTCCACCTTCGGGTGCGGGAGGGCGTCCCGGTGGCCGGGGAGCGGCTTTCCCTTATCCAGGACACTGCCCAGCGGTATACCCTGCCCATGCCCTCTCGGGTGGTGGAGTGCCGCTGGACGGCCACCCCTTTTCTCATGGGGGTGTTTCATCCCACCCTGGTGCTGCCCATGGGATGGAATGTGGAGGGCAAGGTGCTGCTCCACGAGCTGCTCCACCTGAAACACCAGGATGTGTTGGCGGGATGGGTTACCACCCTGCTGCGGTGCCTCCACTGGTGCAACCCCATTTTGTGGCTGGCCTTTGACAAGATCGGCAATGACCGGGAGTGCCTGTGTGACCAGCAGGTGCTGGAACGGCTGGAAGGCGAGCAGCGCCGGGACTATGGGCGGGTTCTCCTGTCCATGGCGGACAACCGCTCCGTCCGCATCCCCGGCGCCACCACCATGGCCAACGGCGCCCGGTCGGTGGCCGCCCGGATTCAGGCCATCATCTGGTTCAAGCGCTATCCCCAGGGGATGGCCCTGGTCTCCGTATGCATTACCCTTTCTCTCGCATATGCTCTGGTGGTGGGCGCTCCCATACAGGCACTCGTCCAGGACGCCGGCGGGACCGTCTCCGCCCCCAGCTCCATAGCCGGGGCGCTGTCCACCGGCCAGTTAAACCGCCCCACTACGGTGGCCGGGGCATTGGACACCTACGGCAAGGGGGTGCTGCTGAAGTATGACGACCCCTATACCGCCCTGTTGTGCGCCGCCATGACTGCCCCGAAGGAAACCCTGCCCGCTCTGACGGAGGAGTGGGAAAAAACCGACGAATTGAACCGCTCCCGATGGACCACCGGCCCCCAGTTCCGGGGCCTGGTGAGCGACGGCTCCGGCGGCTACCTGTGTCAGGCATTGTGGTACCGGGATATGCCCGAAGCCATGCTGGGCACGGAGGAGCACCCCTTCCCGGAAGATGGGGAACCCTGGCCGGCGGAGTACCTGTGCCACACCCTTTGGATTCAGCCGGAGGGGCAGTTCTGGACGGTTACCTGCCTGGATGAGGCCCAGGGGGAGCTGCCCGGGGCGCCCCTGTCCAGGGAGCCCAGCTTCAATGTGTTTCCCGGCCCGGTAACCTGGGTGGGGGAAGCAGACGGCGTGAAGCTGTCCCTCTCCCCTGCCCAGCTGCTGGAAACAGGGGACGGCATCCTG
The DNA here is from genome assembly GCA_949293165.1 of uncultured bacterium. Classification (GTDB taxonomy): domain Bacteria; phylum Bacillota; class Clostridia; order Oscillospirales; family Oscillospiraceae; genus Lawsonibacter. Next base: position 9,974 of record CASFCW010000018.1, on the reverse strand, counting down.
GGAAAGGAATACATGATCGACTGGAGCTCCGCCGGCTCAGGCGGGTTCTGGTCCTTCGGCAATGGCCAGCAGGCCTCAGAGAAGCAGCCCATGCCCGGAGCGGATTTTTCCTCCATATATACCGGCACTTACTGGGCCGCGGAGGAGACCGGAGGCCGGCCCGTTTCCGTGACCTTGACATCCACCCCCCTTTGGGACACCCCGGAGGGCCTGGCTCCCGCCCAGCCTGGCCGGCGGATGGCCGCAGGCGTGCTGGACCAGGTGGTGACCCTGGCGGCAGGAGGCAGCCAACAGGGCGCCGATGGCGGAGGAGGCGCCATGGGGAATCTGGGGAATGAGCCGGACTATTTTCTCGGCCCCGACGCCCTTCAGGTGACGGCAATTCTGGACGGCAGGACGGAGCGGACCGTCCCCATGACCCTCACCTACACCACCCCCGACGGGGGCACTTATCCCTTCCCTGGAGAGGAGGCTGCGCCATGATTTCTCCCCATCAGCTCCACCCCATCGCCCACCGGGCCTTCTGGGGGTACTTCCTCATTCTGTTTAACTTTCAATTCACCTTCGGCGACTTGTTTGCCCTCCAATTCTTACCCAACTCCCTGGGCTGGTGGATGCTGGCCGGGGTGGCGGAGGCGGGGGCGGTCTTTCGTCCCTCCCTGGGGCTGCTGCGCTCCTTCTGCCTGGGTCTGGCGGTATGGAATCTCACGCAGTTTTTCCCGTGGATGGACGCATGGCTCCCCCGGGCGGTCTCCCTTCTGGTGACGCTGGTGATCCTGTACACCCACTTCCAATTTTTCACCGATTTGGCCGCCCTGGCCGACGAGGCCCTTCCCGACAGCGGACGGGGGCACGCCCTGCGCGTCGCCCGCACGGTCATTGTGGTGGTCTCCATCCTTTTCTCCTGGACGGATCTGATGCTGGCCTGGGTTCCCATGACCATGGCCATTGCCGCGGCGGGCCTGTGCGCCTATATCGCGGTGGTGTGGCAGCTGTGGAAGCTGTACAGGGAGACAGAGCCGTCCCTCCTGTGAAAGGCTGCCCTTCTCTTGAAAAACCGTCTCTTTCCCTCCCCCGTTTCGCCTTGACGAGACGGGGGAGTTGGGGTAAACTGATGACGTTATATGGATTTGTAAGCCCCCCTCCTTTCCGGTGCGGGGGCAATCTTCCGTTGTCCCACAACGGCAGAAAAGGAGGAGAGACTATGCATCTGCTTGCCGGGGCGCTGACCCGGATGGAAGAATTTCAGCAGTTGGCCGCCGCATTGGAGGGAGGGCAGTCCCCCGCGGCGGTGTCCGGATTATCCGCCGTCCACCGGGCCCATGTGGCCGCCGCCCTGGGCCAGGAGACGGGGCGTCCCGTTGTGGTGGTATGCGCCGATGAAAGCGAAGGGGAACGGATGGCCAGGGACCTGGCCTTTTTCACCGGGGCATCTGTGCCGGTGCTCACCCCCCGCTCCTTCACCTTCCAGCCCATCGCCACCGTCTCCCGTCAGTGGGAGCACCGCAGGCTGGCCCTCTTTTACCGTCTGCTCCAGGGAGAGGTCCCCTGCCTGGTGGCTACGGTGGAGGCCCTGCAGCAGCGCACCCTCCCCCCTGATATCCTGCGCTGGGCGGTGCGGCTTGTGCGGGTAGGCCAGGTGCTGGACCTGAACCAGCTGACGGAGGACCTGGCGGCGGCGGGCTACGTCCGCTGCCAGCAGGTGGAGGGCGTGGGCCAGTTCGCCCTGCGGGGCGGCATTCTGGATGTCTTTTCCCCCGCCATGGACTCTCCTGTCCGGGTAGAGTTTTTCGGGGACGAGGTAGACGCCATGGGGGCTTTTGACCCGTCCACCCAGCGGCGCACCGGGAATCTGGAGGAGGCCCTGCTCCTCCCTGCCTCCGAGGTGCTGCCCCGCATGGCTCCCAATGGGCTGACCGGCCTGCTGGACGCCGTGGACCGGCTGGCCGCCCAGGCCGGGAAGAAGGGCAACGGCGCTTTGGAGGCCACCCTGCTCCGGGACCGGGACGCCCTGGCCCAGGAGGGCTCCTTCCCCGCCATCGACCGGTACCTGGCGCTGATCTATCCCGACATGGCCACGGGGCTGGACTACCTGCCCTATGACGCCTGCGTCCTTTTCTCGGAAAGCAGCCGGGTGGCGGAGCGGGCCAAAACGGTACAGTGGCAGATGGAGGAGGACGGGAAGGCCCTGCTGGAGCGGGGGGAAATGGCAGGGGACTGCCTGGAAGTATTCCGCACCCCGGACCAGCTGTATCAGGCCCTGGCCGACTGGCCGGTGGCCTACCTGGATTCCTTCACCCTGTCCGCCTACCCCATGGCCCCCCGGGCCGTCCTGTCCATCACCGCCAAGCAGCTGCCCTCCTTCGGCGCCAGCCTGGAGACGGCGGTGCAGGATCTCACCCACTTTCAGCGGGCGGGCTATTCCACCCTGGTGCTGGTGTCCAGCGAGCAGCGGGCCCTGAATCTCCAAACGCTGCTGCGGGAGGAAAAGGTGCTGTCCGCCGTGGAATTTGCCCCCAAACAGCTCCCCCCTCCCGGCCAGACCTACATTACGGTGGGCGGCCTGTCCGGCGGCATGGAGTACCCGGAGCAGAAGCTGGCGGTGGTAACGGAGGGCTCCGTCAACGCCCCCAGGAAGCCCCGGCCCCAGAAGAAGGGGGCCACCAACCGGCAGAAGCTCAGCTCCTACGCCGATCTGACCCCCGGCGACCTGGTGGTGCACGAGCACCACGGGGTAGGCCGGTACGACGGGCTGGTGAAGATGCGCACCGACGGGGTGGAAAAGGACTATGTGAAAATCGCCTATGCCGGGACGGACGTGCTGTATGTCCCCGCCACCCAGCTGGATCTCATCTCCAAATACATCGGCGGCGGCGAGGAGGCCCAGCAGGTCAAAAAGCTGTCCCGTCTGGGCGGTACCGACTGGGAGCGGGCCAAGACCCGGGCCAGAAAGGCGGTGGCCGATTTGGCCAAGGGGCTGATTCAGCTCTATGCCCAGCGCCAGCGCCAGCCCGGCTACGCCTTCTCCCCCGACTCCCCCTGGCAGGTGGAGTTTGAGGAGCAGTTCCCCTACGCGGAGACAGAGGATCAGCTGCGGTGCATTCAGGAGGTCAAGGGCGACATGGAGCGCCCCGTCCCCATGGACCGGCTGCTGTGCGGCGACGTGGGCTACGGCAAGACGGAGGTGGCCTTCCGGGCCATTATGAAGTGCGTGCTGGACGGCAAGCAGGCGGCCATCCTGGTGCCCACCACCGTGTTGGCCAGGCAGCACTACCTCAACGCCCTGAACCGGTTTGCCAAATACCCGGTGAACATCGACGTGGTGTCCCGGTTCCGCACCCCCGCCCAGATGAAGGAGACCCTGCGGCGGGTGGAGAACGGCGGGGTAGACATTCTCATCGGCACCCACCGTCTCTTTAACAGGGACGTGAAATTCAAGGATCTGGGCCTGCTGGTGGTGGACGAGGAGCAGCGCTTCGGCGTGCAGCACAAGGAAAAGCTGAAGGAGACCTTCCGGCAGGTGGACGTCCTCACCCTGTCCGCCACCCCCATCCCCCGCACGCTGAACATGGCCCTGTCCGGCATCCGGGACATGTCCACCCTGGAGGAGCCTCCGGCGGACCGCGTCCCGGTTCAGACCTATGTGCTGGAACACAACTGGCCGGTGCTGGTGGACGCCATGCGCCGGGAGCTGGCCCGGGGCGGCCAGGTCTACTACCTCCACAACCGGGTGGAGACCATCGACCGCACCGCCGCCCGCCTCCAGGAGATGCTGGGGGAGGACGCCGCCATCGGCGTGGCCCACGGCCGGATGAGCCAGGAGGCCATTGACAATGTGATGAGCCGGATGACTGACGGCGACCTGAACGTGCTGGTGTGCACCACCATCATTGAAACTGGCATCGACCTGCCCAACGCCAACACCCTCATCATCGAGGACGCCGACCAGATGGGGCTGGCCCAGCTCCACCAGATCCGGGGCCGGGTGGGCCGCTCCAATCGCCGGGCCTACGCCTACCTCACCTACCGCCGGGGCAAGGTGCTCACCGAGGTGGCGGCCAAACGCCTGTCCGCCATCCGGGAGTTTGCGGAGTTCGGCTCCGGCTTCAAGATCGCCATGCGGGATCTGGAAATCCGGGGCGCCGGCAATGTGCTGGGCCCGGAACAGTCCGGCTTTCTGCTGTCGGTGGGCTACGACATGTATCTGAAGCTGCTGGAGGAGGCTGTGCTCACCGAACAGGGGCTGCCCCTGCCCCAGCATACCGAGTGCTCCGCCGACCTCAGCGTGGCCGCCTCCATTCCCGACCGGTATGTGCCCACCGCCGAGCAGCGGATGGATCTGTACCGGCGCATCGCCTCCATCCGCAGCGAGGCCGACGCAGACGACCTGGTGGATGAGCTCATCGACCGGTACGGCGAGCCCCCCAGGCCGGTGAACAACCTGATCTCCGTAGCTCTGCTCCGGGCCGCCGCGGCCCGGCTGTCCATTACCGATATTTCCCAGAAAAAGGGGCAGCTGCTGTTCACCCTGGCCCAGTTCTCCCTGGAGCCCTTCTCTCTGCTGTGCCAAAACCCCCGGTATGTCAACCGTCTTGTGCTCACGCCGGGGGACACCCCCCGCTTCTCCCTGCGCCTGCGGGCAGGCGACGACCCCCTGCGGGCCGCCCAAAACCTGGTGGACGACTTTGCCAAGGCGGTGGAACAATGCTCCTGAGCTATTGCCCCCGTATGTATTTTGTGCTATGATGGCACCAGCCGCAGACAGCGGCAGCGTAAGAAAGAAAGGAATACTGCTATTATGAATCAGATAACCCGACTGGGAGCCCTTTCCCTGTCTGTTGTGATGGCCCTGTCCGCCCTGACCGGCTGCCAGAACAACTCCGACCCCGGCGGCTCCGACATCCAGCTGGAACCCCTGGACGTTTCCACCATTACCGACCCCTATCTGGCCACCTCCGGCGTAGCCGGGGACGAGGTGGTCGCCACCATCAACGGCTGCGACATCACCGCCGACTGGCTGCTGTACTGGCTGGCCTTTGCCACCGACAGCGCCGTGCAATACTCCACCATGCTGGGCTCCGGGGACATCCAGTGGGAGGCCGACGTGGACGGTTCCACGCTGGAGGAGTCCATCCTCGACTCCGCTCTGAGGACCGCCGCCCTGTATGCCCTGCTGCCCAAGTTTGCCCAGGAGGAGGGGCTGAGCGTCTCCACCGAGGTTGGGGAGTATGTCTCCTCCACCCTGGACGGCATCCGGGAGCAGGCCGGCAGCCAGCAGCTGCTGGACCACATGCTTTGGAGAAGCGCCCTCACCGAGCCGCTGTACCTGGCTCTGTTTGAGGCCAACGACTACAACACCCAGCTTCAGGAGCGGTGGTACGGCGAGGGTTCGGAGGGTGACCCCACCGACCAGCAGCTGGAGGAGTTTACCACCGACGAGCTGGGCATCGCCTATCGTGTCAAGCACATCCTGCTCAAGACCGTGGACACCGACAAGCCCATCACCGATGACAGCGGCGCCTATACCGGGGAGTATGAGTCCCTGGACGCCGCCACAGTGGCGGAGAAGAAGGCCCTGGCGGAGGACATCGCCCTGCAGCTGCAGGCCGTCTCCGACAAGGAAACTCTGTTTGACCAGCTGATGGAGGAGTACAGCGAGGACACCGACTCCAAGGGCACCGTCCTCAACCCCGACGGCTACGAGGCCCAGCTGGGCCAGATGGTGGAGTCCTTTGAGCAGGCCTCCCTGGCTCTGGAACCCGGCCAGGTCAGCGACGTGGTGGAGAGCCCCTATGGCTACCACATCATCCTCCGTCTGCCTCTCCAGCCGGAGAATTACCGCGCCAGCTACGTGTCCGCCCAGATGCAGCACCGGCAGGAGGGCTGGCTGGAGGACTACCCCATCAAGACCACCGACGCCTTTGACCGCATTGACCCCTCTGTGTACTACGAGCGCCTGTCCTCTCTCCGCGCCACCGTGGATGACGAAGTGTCCGCCCAGGACAGCGCCAATCAGTCCGCTGCCGACAGCAGCACCAGCTCCGCTCAGACTGAGGGTTGATCCCCCTTCCTCCCTGCACATCGGCCCCGTCTGAATAGCCGCTCCCCCGGAGCCGGCAGATAATCTGGAAGTGAAAAGGAGACGTGTAGCATGAAATCAGGATGGAAACGACTAACCGCCCTGGCCCTCACCGGCACGCTGATCTCCGGTCTGTGCGTGACGGCCTCCGCCTTCACCTTCCCCAGCGCCTACTGGCCCCTGCAGGCCGCCTGGGAGGAGGCAGTCTCGACCCAGAACATGGATCAGACCATCTCCGTGGCCCAGCAGACCTACGAGCTGTATCAGGGCCAGGCGCTGTGCAAGGAGATCTGCGAAATTTTGGAGCCCTACTGCAGCAGGGCAGCCTGGTGCTATGAGATCAGGGGGGATCTGGACAACGCCATTTTGTGGCGGGAGCGCCAGCTGATGTACGCCCAGTGGCTTAATGACAACATCCGCAGCTACCAGGACACCCTGATTAACGTCAACGCCCAGCTGAACCACCTCAACACCGACATGGCCATCTACGCCCTGGTGGACGACCCCGCCGATGTGCCTTACTACGGCTCCGTGGGCGAGCCGGTATCCGGCGTGTATTACGGCACCGTGGCCTCCGGTACCCACGTCGACGACTCCGCCGCCCTGATCTACGTCACCTTCGGCGATTCCTACGGCATGAAGTATTGGCTGGATTACTACGCTGCCTTGGATTCCGTAACGGACCGGGCGCTGAACAGCGGCGGCGTGGTGGAGGTCGCCTGGAACTTCCAGGAGAGCAACAGCGGCCTGCAGACCGTGCTCTCCTCCGACGCCTATATCTCCCAGAGCCTGGCCGAGCTGGGCAGCCGGGACTGCACCGTGCTGCTGCGCATCGGCGCGGAGATGAATTGCTGGACCAACCTGCCCGACGCCCAGACCTACATCCAGGCCTACCGGAAGATCGCCCAGGAGGCCCGCCGGTATGACAACATCGCCCTGGTCTACTCCCCCAACGACGTGTCCAACCGCACGGTGGATTACGAGACCTATTACCCCGGGGACAACTATGTGGACTGGATCGGCGTGTCCTCCTACAAGCGCAATGCGGCCGGTTACGGCAGCGCCTACACCTACAGCAACACCGGCTACTCCAACGACGCCTTCTATTGCACCGGCATCTACGGCAACGATCCCCTGGTGGTGCTGGAGGATCTTGCCCAGATGGCTGCCGACCACAAAAAGCCCATGATGATCAGCGAGTGCGGCGCGGCCTACTACAACAGCTCCACCGGCGCCCAGCAGACTGAATACGCCGTGGATCAGCTGCGGAAGTTTTACTCCTACCTGCCCATGGTATTCCCCCAGATTAAAGCCATCTTCTACTTCGACGTCAATCACGACACCAGCGACTACGACTATGCCCTCACCGGAAACGCTGCCCTGGCCTCCACCTACACGGGCATCGTCTCTCAGGGCGCGTTCCTCCAGTGGGGCGAGGATGAGGGCGCCGGCTACACGGAGCTGAACACCGCCATCGGCAAGGCCGGGGAGACGAAGCTGAGCACCTACATCATCTTCCCCGGCTCCGGCTCCGCCACCTGCACCTACTACCTGGACGGCGCCGTGATGGCCACCGTCAGTCAGGAGCCCTTTACCTGCACCCTGCCCAGCCAGCTGTCCGCCGGTGTGCACACCATCGAGGCCCGGGCCGTCCGGGGGTCCTTCTCCGACTCGGTGAAGTACACCATCTATGTGGATAACGGCGGCAGCGTCTACGGCGCCGACAGCCTGCCTCTGGATCTGTCCTCCGCCGATCCCTGGGCCACCGGTCTGATCCTGTCCGCCTACGCCGACAACCTGGTGACCGAGCGCACGGACTCCGACTTCCGCGCCAGCATCACCCGGCTGCAGTTTGCCGAGCTGGCCGTCAACCTGATTGAGCAGGCCACCGGCTCCGCCCTGTCCACCGGAAGCCAGAGCTTTGTGGACACCAGCGATCCCGTGGCTCTGAAGGCCGCCCAGGCCGGCGTGGCCTCCGGCAAGGGGGAGGGGCGCTTCGCCCCCAACGACCCCATCACCCGCCAGGAGATCTGCGTCATGCTCCGCCAGGTCATCCGCTGTGTGGATGAGGCCAACGGCACCAACACCCTGACCAATCAGAGCACCACCGTCTCCCCCGCCTTTACCGACGCCGGTCAGATCGCCCCCTGGGCCACCGAGCATATGGCCCTGATTACCAACAACGGCCTGATGAGCGGCAAGGGCGACGGCATCCTGGCCCCCCTGAGCAACACCACCATTCAGGAAGCCATCACCCTGATTCTGGCGCTGAACAACAAGTTCTGATTCCAAACAGCTTTGCCCCCGGCCATTTGGCCGGGGGCAGTTTTTATTTTGCCGCCGGGACGCGCTTTGTCTCCTTCTTCTCCCCGGCGGCCCTGTCGGCCCTCCGCTGGACAGCCTTGGCCGCCTCACAGATGGGAATGGGTGCCGCCGCCAGACCCAGCACGGCGGCCCACTGGCCCAGGCCCATGGGGATGACGGAGAACACCCCCTGAAGGGGCGGCAGAAGCAGCACCGACAGCTGCAAGGCCAGCCCCACCAGGAAGGCCTGGTTCATGGTGGGGTTGGACAGCACCCCCTGGGCAAACAGGGAGCGCTTCTCACTGCGGACGTTGAAGGCGTGGAACAGCTGGCTTAGGGTCAGGGTAGCAAAGGCCATGGTATTGGCCGATCCTCCCTCCATTCCCGGCGCGGCCAGAATGGTAAAGCCCAGGCAGTAGGCGCACAGGGTCAGGCACCCCACCATCACCCCCTGCCACAGCAGGCGGAGGGAAAACCGGCGGTCGAACAGGGCCTCCCCCGCGCCCCGGGGCGGCTCGTCCATCACCCCCGGCTCCACCGGCTCCACCCCCAGGGCCAAGGCCGGCAGGGAGTCGGTGACCAGATTCAGCCACAGCAGCTGCACCGGCACCAGAGGCATCTGCCCCAGATTGAGCACAGTGGCGGTAAAGATGGTAACAATCTCCCCAATGTTGCAGGAAAGCAAGTAATGGATGGCCTTTCGGATATTGGCGTATATCCCGCGGCCTTCCCGGATAGCCTGAACGATGGTGGAAAAATGGTCGTCGGTGAGGATCATGTCCGCCGCGCCCTTGGCCACGTCCGTACCCGATTTGCCCATGGCACAGCCGATGTTCGCGGCCTTCAGGGCGGGGGCGTCGTTGACGCCGTCCCCGGTCATGGCAACCACCATCCCCCTGGCCTGCCAGGCCCGGACAATCCGCATCTTGTGCTCCGGCGTCACCCGGGCAAACACGGAAAACTGGTGGATGTCCTCCTCCAGCACCTCCTGGGGCATGAAATCCAGCTCCGCTCCCGTCACCGCCAGATCCCCGGGGCGGTAAATGTCCAGATCCCGGGCGATGGCCACGGCGGTATCCCGGTGATCCCCTGTAATCATCACCGGGCGCACACCCGCCCGGTGGCACTGCTCCACCGCCTCCTTCGCCTCCGGCCGCGGGGGGTCCAGCAGTCCAAACAGTCCCAGGAAGGTCAGCTCCCCCTCCACCTCCTCCGGGGAAAGGCCGGCGGGCAAGGCGGCCAGGTCCCGGCGGGCCACCCCCAGCACCCGCAGGGCCTGCCGGGCCATAGCCTGGTTGGCAGCCAGGATGCGGCCCCGCTCCTGCTGGCTCAGTGGCCCTCTGGGGCCGAACCGGCACCGCTCCAGCAGCAGGTCGGGCGCCCCCTTCACATATACCCGGTAGCCCCCCTCCGGGCCAGGATGGATGGTGGACATCCGCTTCCGGTTGGAATCAAAGGGCAGGTCAGCCACCCGGGGGAATGCCTCCTCCAGCTGGCTGCGGTCCACCCCCTCCCGGGCGGCAGCCACCACCAGCGCCCCCTGGGTGGGGTCGCCCTGGGCCAGGGGCGCCCCTGCCCGCCACTCCAACCG
>CASFCW010000017.1 GCA_949293165.1 uncultured bacterium | reverse complement strand
GCTATTGTCCCCTGTGAACATTTCCGGGGGACTTTCGATTTTTACGCCCTGGGCCTTGAAGTATTCGTAGATGTCCATATCGGCCTGGACGTAGACAGGATTTCTCAGCAGTTGAGCTATAAACCCGCGCTTTAGGGACTTGTCATAAACCTTGATGTCGTTCTCGGCAAAGTAGGGCATAATAGCCATTCTATTCTCATTTTGATTTTTTATCAAAGGCGTTGGTAATTGCAACGATAGCAGGAAACATAACTCCCGCAACAACCCAAATTATCCAACTCTGCCCCCAATTATTTGATGATAGACTGTATCCCAAATATACCGCAGTTGCTATTACCCAATATGCAGTATATACAGCAGCCGCAATAGACGGTTTTTCCTTGTTCTCTTTAGAATATTCTCCCTCTTGCAAGAGTTTTTCATAGCTCGCCCATATGATACCTGTCTTAATAAAACAAATCACACCTACGCCTGCAATAAGAAACGAAAGGGAAAGCATAGCCATTAGAAATAGGTCGTTATCATTCTTTGTGTGCAAATCTTTGTATTTTGCTTTGCGTTCTTTAACCATTCCACTCACGCCATACTCGGTTTCAAACTTTTCTTTTTCCAAATATGCAAAAGGGGCAGTTTTGCTACCACTTGATATAAACATTACAGCAGCTATTGTCACCAAAATAATAAGAATAATCATTCCAATTCCGCCAGCAATACCTTCGTTCAAGCCGCCTGCCGTACTTTCACTAATTGCACCCAACACCAAAAGAGCTATCGGAGATAAGATACACAAAAAAACAGCATACGCTATTGTTTTAGCTGTCTTTGATTTTACAGAAAGAAAAGCATTTGCTTCCTCCATAGAAACACGCTTTAATGACGGCATATCATTGGACGGATTTATATGCTCGGCTTCTTCAATTTCATCTTTAAGTAAATAATCTGTACTTACTTCAAATAGTTCGGAAAGGCGTATCATTTTTTCAAGGTCTGGAACAGATTGTGCACCCTCCCATTTCGAGACAGATTGTCGTGTCACATTCATTTGTTCAGCTAACTCCTCTTGCGACCAACCTGCTTTTTTTCGCAACAAAATAAGCTTGTCAGCAAAAATCATAATTTATCCTCCTCGTTAATGTGATTGTTATACTCATATTTTAGTGATTTATCAAGTTGCTAACCACCAATCCATACCATTCAATATGTCAACTGGCAGTTGCAACTGCCCAAAATCTCTTTTTCATTTCTCATTGTTCTTCTTTCTCCTATCTATCGGTTTCTCTGCATTTTTGGGTATGTAAAGCCTATTATTAAAAGTCCATTTTATAAATATTACGTGTAATAAACATTTCTATTTCAGCATTTACTTGTTCAGGGTTGTCGCAATTTGATAAATGTTTTGCTTTTTTTATATAATGAAGCGGATAGCCCGTGTCCTTAGACCATTTTTTACAATAGTTTTTCACCTTTCCTGTTTGATCCTTATCCCCAACAAGTATTAGGACAGGAAAAGAAAAAGTCACATCTTTGTTCTCATAAAGAAAATATTCATATGCCACTCTCATCTGTTCAGCGATTTCATCTTTTGTAAGAGGAGTTAGCATATCAATCATCTTTTGATATGAATACCGTGTTTCTGAAACTGACCATGCCATACTCTTTTTAAGCGCTTTTTCCGGAAAAAGTTTTGCGATTGTAGCAACACGCTTTAGCCACCATTTATCAGATTTAGAATAATATTTGATTCCAAGAGGCGTAGTGTCTAATGCAACAAAGCCATCTACCATTTCTGGATACAAAGCAGCAAAGTGTTGACTTGGATAACCTCCCATAGACATTCCTATTAACACAGCTTTTTCAACTTTTTCTTCTTGCAAAATATTGTGTAACACTTCTGCAGTATTACTATAAGAAAAGTTTTTAAAAGGTCTTGATAAGCCATGTAAAGGAACGTCCCAAAGAATAACAGTGTAATTTTTCTCAAAAAAATTAACTTGTCGCTCGAACATGGTATGGTCTGCTGTTACACCGTGTGTAAATACAATACAATGTAAGGGGTTTTCTTTTTTCTCGATCCAGTAGTGGACAATTCCATCTTGAACCGTTAAGGTTTTATGTTGCATAATTCACCTCGCTGTATATGCCTTTTTCCAAAAGTTAATTAGTATGCCTATTTCGTTTTCCATTTCATCCGACATCATCTGTCCAACTCGAAACTTACTTAACATATACCCGTCTATGGCATAAAATATCTCCGTATACATCATTTTTAAGTCAATGTCATCCCTAAAGATAGAATAATCAATTTTAAGATCATGTTCCTGACCACCAGCGACGAATTCGCGGTGGAGAGCTATGACGTAGGGGCCTCCTACTATCTGCTCAAGCCCCTGAATGAGGAAAAGCTGTTCCGGGGCATGGCAGTCTGCCTCAAAGATTTGGAGCAGGAGCGAAAATCCATCCAGGTGGTCTCCGACCGGATGACGGTGGAGATCCCCTATTCGTCCATCTATTACGGGGAATCTTACCGAAACAGCATAGAAATCCACTTGAGGGACCGCGCCGTAAAGACCTATATGACCTTCCAGCGGCTGTGGGAGATCCTGGGGGAGGACCCCCGATTCCTGAACTGCAACAAGGGATATTTTGTGGATATGGACCACATCGAACGGGTGGAAGAGCATGAATTCATCCTGGAAAACCAGGTGGCCATCCCCATGCGGAAGCGGGGCGCAAGCCAGATGAAGCAGGCGTATCTCCAATACCTCTGCGGCAGAGGGCGGGGCAGCGGAATGGTCTGAATTCCGGGACGGCGGAGCTGAATATCCTGTTTGAACGTCTTTCCTCACAGGTCGTTTGCCTTCTCCCTCCAAACCGCGGTATAGTATCCCCAGGCAGTTATCCAAGCAAACGCAGAAGGGCAGGTGTCTCAGGGCATAAGATGGAGACGAAGGTAAGAAGGAAAACGCTCCTTGTGATAGGCTGCATTCTGGTGGTCTTCCTCCTGGCGCTGGCCGTGGCGGCAGGGGTGCTGTACGCCCGGCGGCCCGCGGAAGCCCAGCCGGGCGGGAACGCCTACGTGGATCAAAGCGCGGGCGACTGGGAGGTCCAGGTTGAGACCCCAGAGGAGACGGAGCTGGGGAAAATGCTGATCCCCGGGTATGGCGGCGCCACGATGCGGGAGGGGGATACCACCCTTTCGCTGCGGGTAGGAAACCCGGAGGGCAATACCTGCTATCTGAAGGCGACCCTCCAGCTGGAGGACGGGACGGTCCTGTATGAGTCCGGCCTTCTGGAGCCGGGAAAGGGCTTTGAGCAGATCCCATTGAACCAGACGCTGGCTGCCGGCGTTTATCAGGCGGCGGTCCATTATCAGGGATATGCCATGGAGGACCAGCCGCAGGCGATGAACAGCTGCGATTCCGCGTTGACCCTGACCGTTCTGGAACAGGAAAGGTAAAGAAAGTGAGGAACAAAACCATGAAAAAACGTCTGATTTCCACAGTTGTCCTGGCCGGTATGCTGCTGTCTGTACCGGCGTTGGCGGCGGACCTGAGCAACACATCGGTCACGGGCGACACCACGGTAACGGCCAAGGTCGTCGGCGCCGACACCGGCAACGTTACATACACTGTCACCATCCCGGACAAAATCGACTTCGGCGAGCTGAAGCAGCCGGCGAATAGTGTATCTGATCCTGTAAACAAGGACGCCACAGTGAAGCCGGAAATAATCAATGGCCTTCCTGATGGTTACCGGGTGGCCGTCTTTGTGAAGGACGCCGCCGACACCGAGGAGGACCCCAGTTTCCGGGTGATCGGCCAGGACTCAGCCAATCGCGGCAAGGTGCTGACCTACACGATAAAGAATTCGTCTACACAGGCCAATCTTTTGGATGGCAACCGGTATACCAACGGGTATCTGGTGGGTTCCTTCCAGAACACAGATGAGTCCACGTCCCTGAGGCTGACCCTGGACCAGATGCAGCTGTTCGGCCAGGATCTCTCTGCGTGGGCCGGCAACTATAAGGGAACCCTGAATTTTTACACTAGGGTCATGCTGGTCACTGAACTCACTTAAACGCGACCCCGGCTTCTTCACATTTTGGCCGGCTTTCCCAGGGGCCGATGCCCCAGCCGGCGGTAATTTCCCAACTTTTTCAACAAAAAAAGGAGAGCGAGCTGATTTTAACCGGTCAGTTCGCCCTCTTTTTTCGCGGCTTTCCCCCTGCTGTGTTGCAAGTGCAACATACTTTCTCAGGTAGATATTATATGATATTTTCGATTCTGGAAATACCCGCCTATTGGGCCATCCCTCCCCTATTCCGCAGGGAACAGCAGCGTGAAATGGCTTTTATGAAAGTCCACCAGCCCCTGCTCCCGCAGCAGGCCCAGCTCCCGGGACAGGGCGCTGCGGTTGGTATAGAGGTAGTCGGCAATCTCCTGCCGGTTCATGGGGATGTCGAAGGTGTCCCTCCGGTAGCTGCGGCGCTGGGCATTCAGAAACGCCAGCACCTTCTCCCGAAGGCTGTGACCGGAGATAATATCCAGCTTTTCCAGCAGCCGCTGGTTGCGTTCCGCCAGGAGGCAGGCCACGTTGCGGCTGAATTTGGTCAACAGGGGCCGCATGGCCTCGTCCTCCGCAAACCACAGCCGCTCCACATTCAGGCAGAGCACCTCAGCCGCGGCGGTGACCACTGTATCCAGGTTGTGGATGTCGGAGTTGCTCCGCCCGTCGCAGTAGCTGATGAGGTACCCGGGGGTGACAATGTCCAGGATAGACTGGTTGCCCTGGGTGTCGTACTTTGCCATAAAGGCCCCCCCTGACAGCAGATACGCCAGGGTATGGGGCATATGGACGGAGACGGCCTTCCCGATGTGCTCGCCCCGCTCAAAGGAAATCACATGCCCCTCCAGATACTCCACCACTGCTTGGGTTTCCTCCCAGGTAAAGCCTTCGAACAGGCGGTCGGGAGAGCCATCCTGCACCATGGGCCAGGAAGACGTATTCATGGGACATGCCTCCAATCTGTACAGAGCAATCCACCCCAGGCGGTTTGAGCAATTATACTAAAATTTCAGACAAATTTCAACCTAGAATCATGTCGTCCCGCTCCGCCTGCTGGAAACGGAGTGGGAGAAGCCCGTATCGTCGGGCGCTTATCAGCAATTCCTGAAGGAGGTGGATTTGCCAGCGCAATGTACTTTGGGACGGCAGCGTCCCTCCGTTTTTCTCTGGACATTGGGAAACCTGGACGCGCGGGCGCCCGCAGCCGGTCACTGCCGCCACCCTGTTTCCACCGTTCCCATGGCAGAGGAGGACAGGCCAGAAAGGAAAGGAGAAAGAAACAAAGAAATGAAGAGACACACGATGAACCGGGCGCTGTCCCTGTTTGTGACGCTGTCTATGATCGTGTCCATGCTGTGCGTGTCCGTTTCGGCGGCATACACCTATGGCACATCAGTGGCGCAGGGTCTCAACCAGACGGCCCAGCTGATGACGCTGGGTACCACAACCGCCCATCCCTCGGTGTTCGTCCGGGAAACCGTTCCCACCGGCACCCCGGCATCCTACGAGGGCTCCTACTACTGGCTGAACAGCATCGGCGAGGTGTATGACGTCAATGAAGACGCCGCGCTGCAGATCAGGTTCAGCGCAGGTATGAACCAGTACAGTGATGACAACTGGAAAAACAACGGCGCGCGGTATGCCTATGTGTATAACGCGCAGACCGGTGAACTGGTAGCCAACTGGCTGGATGACGGCACCGAGGCCGGCGGCGTCAACACCAGCGGCGTGTACCAGATGAGCTTCGGCCTGTACAATGGTTCCGCCACGCCGGCCAACCAGTACGGAATTGTTTACACCGTTCCCCACGAGGCCCTGGAGCCCAGCAGCGTCTACTGGCTGGTTGTGGGTTCCGCCACCTGCGGCAACAACAACCAGAAGATGCTCTATTACCCCGTCGTCTACGAGTTCACTACCTCTGACAGCGCGGGTGAGGGCAGCCCCATTGAAGTTTCCAATGGGCTTCAGCAGCACGCCATCACCATGACCACGGTGAAGGGCGCCTCCGACGAAACCAGCGCAGCCGCCTTCAACCGGTACGCTGGCGGCACGACCGGCTCCGGCTCCACCGCGACCTATACCCCCGGTGAAGCCATCACCGCCTCCTACGCCGGCCAGGAAATCGCCATTAAGCAGACCGCTCAGCTGGATGGCACCACGTTTACCGTGAATGCAGTCACCCAGTCCGGTACCATTCTCCCCCTGCACTCCTTTGCGGCTGCGGGTGGAAATATGCAGAATTTTGGCGACTGCCGCTTCACCATGCCCAATGAGGATATCGCCATCTACGCCGTGTTCGGCTATGCCAACACCGTTAAGCTGGTTGACGAATCCGGCCAGGTGATCCCTGACGCCGTGGTGACCATCACCGACGACGCCACCGGCTGCGTCTTTGGCCAGGAGTCCGACGGCAGCTACATCATCCCCGAGGGCAACTACAGCATCACCGTGACCGCTGAGGGCTACAAGACCTATCAGGGCACCCTGGATACCGCTTCCGCCAAGGATCACACCATCACCATGACCGCCGGCAGCGACGAGACGGCCTACGCCGCCTCCGTCACCAGCTCCGGCGCCACCCAGATGTATGAGACCCTGGCTGAGGCCTTCACCGCCGCATCCAGCGCCAGCGGTTCCACCGTCACCCTGCTGTCCGACGCCAATGAGAATATCAGCGCCACCGGAACCATCGTGGTGGATCTCAACGGCTTCGCCATCAACGGCACGCTGACCTCTGAAAACAGCGCCTCCGTGACCATCCGGGACGGCTCCAAGGACGACAGCGGCGCCATCAACGGCGGCAGCGGCTATGCCCTGTACGTCAACCGCTCCACCATTATTGTGGAAAGCGGCGCCTTCACCTCTGAGGCCGGCAGCGTCGTCTGCACCGCCGGCGGACGGGCCGTGCTGACCATTCACGGCGGCAAGTTCACCGCCCCCGAGGGAACCGCCTGTCTGAGCATCCCCCGCGGCAACGCTTCCATCAGCGGCGGCACATTCTCCAGCGACTCCGGCCTGTCCACCTACCTGGCCAAGGGCTGTGTAATCCAGGCCAACGCCCTGGGCGGCTTCGATGTGGTCATTCCCACCTACGCCCTAAGGCTGAACGTCACCCCCGCTGACGCCAAGGTGGTCGTGAAGAATGCCGACGGCAAGGAACTCACCCCTGAGGCCGACGGCAGCTACGTGGTCCAGGCGGGCACCTATTCCTACACCATCAGCGCCCCCGGCTATGAGACCACCGAGGGCCAGATCACGGTAACGGACGCCGACGTGACCGAGGCTATCACCCTGACCAAGGCCACCGCCTCCGTCACCGAGGCCGACGGCACCGTCACCAAGTACGAGTCCCTGCACGAGGCCCTGACCGCGGCCATGACCAAGACCGGCGCCATTGTCACCCTGCTGTCCGACACCACCGAGAATGTCACCGCTTACGGTACTATCACGGTGGATCTCAACGGCCACGTGCTCAACGGCACGCTGAAGTTTGCCAGCAGAGGCACTTCCGTTGTGAAGGACAGCTCCGCGGACGGCACCGGCACCGTCAACGGCGGCGCCAGCTACGCCCTCAGCGCCAACAGCGGCATCAACCTCACCGTTGAGAGCGGCACCTTCACCTCCGAGGGCACCTACGCCCTTGACGCCAGAGGCGGAAGCACCGTACTGACCATCAACGGCGGCGCCTTCACCACCGCCCAGGCCGGTTCCGTCCTGAACATCGCCGGCGGCAAGGCCTCCGTCAACGGCGGCACCTTTACCGCTTCCGAGGGCGCCCAATACCTCATCGCCAACACCGCCACCCTCCAGATCACCGGCGGCACCTTCTCCCAGGAGGCCATCTGCGCCACGGAGGGCTGCATCCCCGAGGACTATGAGGTCGTGGACAACGGCGACGGCACCTTCTCCGTCCGCTGCCTGTACCAGGCCTCCGTCACCGACGCCGAAGGTATGGTCACCAAGTACGCCACCCTGGCCGAAGCACTGGAGGCTGTACAGTCCGGTGATACGCTGACCCTGCTCAGTGACGTGACGGGAGATACCTCCACCTACGCCATGATTACCGTGGCTGAGGGGCAGAGCCTAACCCTGGATCTCAACGGCAAGGCCCTGACCAGCACCGCCGCCAGCGGATACGTCCTGTTCTCCCGCGGCAACCTGGTTATCAAGGACAGCCTGGGCTCCGGCTCCATCTCCGGCGGCGGCTACTGCGTTTACAGCAGCGGTGAGTCCGCTGTCCTGACCATTGAGGGCGGCACCCTGACCAGCAGCACCAGCTCCGTGGTGTACGGCAACGGTGGTTCCATCAGCATTTCCGGCGGTACCTTCACCGCCAACGTGAACAGCTACCCCATCACGTTCTCCCCCTACGGAAACCCTATGTCTGTGGAGATCACCGGCGGCAGCTATTCCAGGAAGGATATCTGCAGCAGCGGGGACTATCTGGTCCTGGGCTACAAGGTGGTAGAGGAAAGCAACGGTTACTTCACCGTGGTGAAGGACGTGTCCAACATGGCCTCCGTCACCAGCGGCGACAAGACCACTCTGTATGAGTCCCTGGCCCAGGCCGTGGCAGCCGCCGCGGACGGGGACACCATCACCCTGCTCAACGACGTCCAGGAGACTGTTACCATCTCCAAGGGCGTCACCCTGGATCTCAACGGCTGCACCCTCACCGGCACCCTGTCCCTCGGCAACGGCTGCAACGTCACCACTCTGGACGGCTCCAAGGACGGCAGCGGCGCCATCAACGGCGGCTCCGGCTACGCCCTCAGCGTTACCAGCCGGGCCAATGTGACCGTAACCGGCGGCACCTTCGTTTCCGACGGTACCAACCCCGTTTACACCCAGGGCGTCAACACCTACCTGACCATCAAGGGCGGCCTGTTCACCGCTCCTGAGGGGACGAGCTGCCTGTACGGTTCCGGGAACGTCACCGCGTACGGCGGCACCTTCTCCAGCCAGAATGGTCTGGAGCCTGTCCTGGCCAGAGGCTGTGAGATTGCGGACAACGGCGACGGCACCTGTACTGTGGTGGTTCGTTACGCGGCAGCCATCGGCGACGATATGTACGCGACCGTGCAGGACGCCATCGACGCCGCCCAGCCCGGCGACGTGGTCTCCCTGCTGGCCGACACCAGCGATACCATCGTTGTGGCCAGGGATGACGAAATCGTCCTGGACCTCAACGGCAAGACCCTCACCGGCGTGACCGGCGCCAACTATTCCTTCACCAATGACGGTGTGCTGACCATCCGGGACTCCCTGGGCGGCGGCGTGCTGACCATGGGCTCCACCGGGAACTACGCCGTCTTTAACAACGGCGGCTCCATCACCGTGGAAAGCGGCTCCATCGTGGGCAACAACTACGGCATGTATACCTCCGGCGGCAGCATCGTGGTCAAGGGCGGCAGCGTCAGCGGCGGCTCCTACGGCATCAGCGGCAACTCCAATTGCAGCATCACCGTGGAGGCTGGCTCCGTCTCCGGCAGCAGCAACGGCATCAACAATTACAACGGCACCCTGACCATCAGCGGCGGCTCCGTCACCTCCGCCAAGGGCGCGGCGGTGTCCAACTCCAGCATCCTGCGGGTCACCGGCGGCACCATCACCGGCTACACCGACGCTGTGTACAACGCCGGCAGCTCCGCCGCAGCCCCCGCTTCCGCCACCATTTCCGGCGGTACCTTTACCTCTGGGGTGAACAACTACCCCATCAACAACTACAACGCCTCCTATGGTACGGTCACCGTCTCCGGCGGCACCTTCTCCAAGCAGGCGCTGTGCAGCACCTCCGGCTACCTGGCCCCCGGCTACAAGGTGGAGGCCGCCCAGTCCCCCGAGGGCTACTTCACCGTGGTGAAGGACACCGCCAATGTGGCGTCCATCAACACCAACGGCACCGAGGTCCTGTATGAAACCCTCCAGGCCGCCATGGACGCGGCCGCGGACGGGGACGTGATCGTCCTGATTAACGACACCCAGGAGTCCGTGACCAACGCCAAGGAGATCACCCTGGATCTCAATGGCAGCGTCATCACCGGCACGGTGACCAACACCGGCGTGCTGACCATCCAGGACAGCTCTGAGCAGGGCGGCGGCTCTGTCACCGCTTCCGAGGCCAGCGCGGTGAGCAACACCGACGGCGGCCGGCTCACCATCCTCAGCGGCAGCTTTACCGCCGTCGGAGCCGGTACCGTGAGTACCTCCGGCGCCGACAGCCGCACCACCATCCAGGGCGGCACCTTTACCGCTGACGACGGCATGTCCTGCCTGACCATCTCCCAGGGCGCCGTGGAGCTGCTGGGCGGCACCTTCTCCAGCCGGGAAAATCTGGAGGACAATCTCTCTGTCGGCTGCGAGATCGTGGACAACGGCGACGGCACCTATACCGTCATCATCCGTTACGTGGCCGCCATCGGCGACGTGATGTATGAAACCGTGCAGGCGGCCATCGACGACGCCGCCAAGGGCGACGTGATCCAGCTGCTGCAGAACACCACCGAGGCCATCACCGTGGCTGAGGACGATGTGATCGTGCTGGATCTCAACGGCAAGGTCTTTACCGGCCAGGCCCCCGGCGCCTACAGCTACCCTGTCACCAACAACGGCGGCCTGACCATCCGGGACACTGTGGGCGGCGGCCAGATCCTGGTTACTGCCAACGCCTATCCCATCCTGAATGAGGGTACCCTGTCTCTGGAGAGCGGCGCCATTACCGGCACATTTGCCGGCGCGTACGGAATCTCCAATAGCGGTACTGTCACCGTCACCGGCGGCTCCATTTCCGCCAACGGCTACGGCATCAGCAACAAGTCCGCCGCCATTATCAACATCGACGGCGGCGCTGTCACCGGCGGGAACGCCGCGGTTTATCAGAATGCCGGCTCCCTCACCGTTACCGGAGGCACCCTCACCGGCGGACAGAACACCCTGTACTGCTACGGCGGTACCGTCACCGTCACCGGCGGCACCTTCGTCTGCGGCGCTTCCGGCAGCTATCCCATCTACGCCTCCGGCTCCATGACCGTTGCGGTCAGCGGCGGCCTGTTCTGTCAGAAGGAGATCAGCAACGCCGAGTCCTATCTGGCCGAGGGCTATATCGTCACCGCCGCTGAGGAGCCTGAGGGCTACTTCACCGTGGTGGAGGGCAGCTCCGACGTGGCCGCCATCGGCGACGTGATGTATGAAACCGTGCAGGCGGCCATCGACGACGCCGCCAAGGGCGACGTGATCCAGCTGCTGCAGAACGTCACCGAGGCCGTCACCGTGGCTGAGGATGATGAGATCGTGCTGGATCTCAACGGCAAAATTCTCGCCTCTGACAGTAGTACCGCTCCTATCACCAACAATGGTGTCCTGACCGTTCGTGACACCGTGGGCGGCGGCGCCATCAATGGTCAAAAATACGGAATTTTCAACAAATACACCGGAACAGTCACCGTCGAAAGCGGTTCCATCTCCGGCAAGGAAAATACCGCAGTTTATCAAGGCCCCGGCGGCTACATTACCATTAACGGCGGCACGCTGACTGGCGGCTACTACGCCGTGAAATCCTCTTCGAACGGTCAGATAACCATCAACGGCGGCAACCTGACCGGCGGATGGGATACCGTGAGCAGCTTTGTCACGCCTGTCGTCGTTACCGGCGGCACCTTCGTCTGCGGCACCTCCAACCGTTATCCGATCTACGCGTTTGGTCCTGCCACCATCAGCGGCGGCCTGTTCTGCCAGGAGGAGATCAGCAACGCTGAGACCTATCTGGCCGAGGGCTATATCGTCACCGCCGCTGAGGAGCCTGCTGGCTACTTCACCGTGGTGAAGGAGGGCGGGGAGCCCCAGCCCGAGATCTACACCCTGACCTTTGACATCACCCCCGACACCGCTGTGGTGGTGGTGAAGGACAGCCAGGGCGAGGAGATGAGCTCTGACGCCGACGGCATCTATCACCTGACCCCCGACACCTACACCTACACCGTCTCCGCTGAGGGCTATGAGACTGTGGAGGACACGGTCACCATCGTGGATCAGAATGTGACCGAGACGGTGGCTCTGGTGGAGGAGAAGCCTGCGATCTTCTACCTCAGCTTCGACGTCACTCCCGACACTGCCGTGGTGGTGGTGAAGAACAGCCAGGACGAGGAGGTTGCCTCTGACGCCGACGGCGTCTATCACCTGACCCCCGACACCTACACCTATACCGTCTCCGCTGAGGGCTATAGCACCAAAACAGGCGTTTACACCATCACCAGCGGCGGCGAGTACACGGAAACCGTCATCCTGACCAAGGAGGAGGAGCCGGTGCCCGACACCTACTCCCTCACCTTCATCCTCAATCCCGACACCGCCGTGGTGGTGGTGAAGGACAGCCAGGGCAATGAGGTGGCCTCTGACGCCGACGGCATCTACCACCTGTCCCCCGACACCTACACCTACACCGTCTCTGCCGAGGGATATGACACTCAGGAGAGCACCGTCACCATCGCTGACCAGGATGTGGCCCTGACCGTCACCCTGACCAAGACGGAGGATGACGACGACGATGATGACCGTCCCTCCGGCGGCGGCGGGTCCGGCAGCAGCTCCACTTCCACCACTGTCACCACCAATCCTGACGGCTCCGTCACCACCACGGTGACCAACAACCGCACCGGTACTGTGACAGCCACCACCCGTTATGAGGATGGCGCGGTGAAGGAGGTTGTGACACAGTCCAGCGGCACCGTCACCACCACCTACACCAGCGCGGACCGCGTAACCGTGGTTACTGTGGATGAGCCCGGCAAGGATGTAACCGCCACCGTGACCCTCCCCTCCGACATGAAGCAGGCTGTGGTCACCATCCCCGGTGAGGTTACCTCCGGCACCGTGGCCGTGGATGCTGAGACCGGCGACGTAATCAAGCTGTGCGTGCCCACCGAGGACGGCCTGGCCGTCCTGGTCAGCGGCTCCGTCCAGCTGGTTCTGGCCGATCAGGGCAAGACCTTTACCGACACCCGGAATCACTGGGGCAAGCCCTACATCGACTTTGTTACCGCCCACGGCATGTTCGGCGGCACCAGCGATACCACCTTCAGCCCCGACGCTTCCATGACCCGGGGCATGATCGCCCAGGTGCTGTACGCCTTTGACGGCGCCTCCGCCACCGGCGGCTCCGTCTTTGCCGACGTGGCCGACGGCGCGTGGTATGCCGACGCGGTGAACTGGGCCGCGGCCCAGGGCATTGTGGGTGGCTACGGCGACGGCACCTTCGGCCCCGACAACAACATCACCCGGGAGCAGATGGTCATTATCCTGTACAATTACGCCAAGCTCAACGGCTATGACGTAAGCGCCAGCGCCGACCTGACCGTCTTCTCCGACAGCTCCGCCCTGAGCGATTACAGCGCCCAGGCCATGAGCTGGGCGGTGGGCTCCGGCCTGATCAGCGGCAAGGGCGACAACACCCTGGCCCCCCAGGCCACCGCTACCCGCGCAGAGGTCGCCACCATTCTGATGCGCTTCTGCGAGAGCGTTGTGAAGTAATCCCAGGCAGCCTATACCCAATCCGGCGGAGACGGCGGTTCCGTCTCCGCCGGATTATCTCAGTTTTTAGGAGTGTGAGACCATGAAAGCAATCCAAACGGCCGTGCGGAAATATCTGGCTGTTTTCCTGGCCGTGACCATGCTGGCACCCCAGGTCTTTCAGATCAATGCCTACGCCTCTAAGGGCGATCTGCCCACCCTGGCTTCGGTAATCGTAGACGGCCAGACCCATTCCTTCCCCGAGGGGGACACCGTAATCCGGCTGGCTGACAGCCTGGATTCCGCCCCCTGCTTTGAGCTGAAATTTACCAACAACATGCAGAATGAGGAGTTTTTGTCCGATAACCTGGACAAGATCTCCATTTACAGCGTGGACACCGACGAGCCCCAGACCCTCCATAAGTATCCCGGCGACACCGGGGATAACGGCATCCTGTGCGCCCAGGCCCTGGGTCTGGATGACGGGGATTATGCCCTGGTGGTGGAGGCCGGTGTGGAGGCCAACGCCGGCCCCACGGAGAATGAGTACACCATCTACTTCACCGTAGGCGAGGAGGAAGATCCCACCCTTCCCGATGAGGGGGAGCAGCCGGAGGGCACCTATAAGGTAACCTTCAAGATCTCCGGCGTGTCCGACACCACCTATTCCATCCTGGTTCGGAAAAACGGCGTGGTGGTACAGCCCTCCGGCGACGACACCTACTACCTGGAGGACGGCCTGTATGAGTACGTGGTCAGCGCCTCCGGCTATGTGGCCCAGCAGGGCCAGCTGCTGGTGGAAGGCGAGGACACCACCGTCTCCCTCAAAATGGTGGACTACGTCCTGGTCACCTTCACTGTGGAGCCCTCCAACGCCACCCTGCGGGTGAAGTACGGCCAGGAGGACTACCTGGAGCCGGAATCCGGCCTGACCTGGAAGCTGACCCCCGGCGTGGAATACACCTATGTGGCCGAGGCGGAGGGCTACACCACCGACGCCATGCGCTTCACCCCCCTCAATAACGAGACCCGCTCCGTTGTCCTGGAAGAGGCCGAGGCCGTAGACGGCTACACCTGGCAGGGCAACGGCGGCAACACCCTGCTGATGACCACCCCCGACGCCCAGTACATCACCGTCCGGGAGGACGTGACGGACTACGCCTACAACATCATCAGCAGCGACTTCTCCTATGACCCCACCCAGCCCATTGACTTCTATTTCACCATGGGCGCCGGCATCAACGCTTATAACGACACCAATTTCCTGAACAACTCCATGGGCCACATCGCCATCTACCAGTCCTTTGAGGATGGGCAGCCCGTGGGCTCCCCCCTGGCCGAGTACGACGGCGGCAGCGGCGACTTGCAGTACCGCGGCTTCAGCGACCGGACCATCTCCATCGGCGTGGACGCGGGCGTGCTGGCTGACGGCACCTACGTGATCGTCTTTGGCCGGAATGTCTGCGGCAACAACATCAACAAGACCCTTGGCAAGGACATCGCCTTCCAGTTCACCGTGGGCGACGGCACCGACGTAGATGTGCCTGACGGCGGCGATACCGAGCAGCCCGGCGGCGATACCGAGCAGCCCGGCGGCGGCACGGAGCAGCCCGGCGGCGATACCGAGCAGCCCGGCGGCGACGGCGGCTCCAGCGGTGGTTCCGGCTCCGGCGGCTCCGGCGGTTCCGGCTCCGGTGATACCGAGACGCCTGACACTGAGACGCCTGACACTGAGACGCCTTCCGTGGAGCTGCCCTACACCGATGTAGCCTCCGACGCCTGGTATTACAAGGCTGCCGGCTACATGTACGAGAAGGGCCTGATGAGCGGCGTCACGGAAACCGCCTTCGGCCCCAACCAGACCTTGACCCGTGGCATGATTGCCCAGATTCTGTATAATCTGGCCGGTCAGCCTGAGGCCGCTTCTGCCGGCTTCAACGACGTGGCCTCCGACGCCTGGTATGCCGCCGCGGTGAACTGGATTTCCTCCAGCGGCGTAGCCAGCGGCTACGGCAACGGCACCTTCGGCCCCAACGACAACATCACCCGGGAGCAGCTGGCGGTCATCCTGTACAACTATGCCGTCAACGCCGGGCTGGATGTGTCCGCCTCCGCCGACCTCAGCGGCTTTGCCGACCTGGGCACCATGTCCTCCTGGGCCGGGAATGCCATGAAGTGGGCGGTGGGCGCCGGCATGATCGGCGGAAAGAGCGCCGACACCCTGGCTCCCTGCAGCACCGCCACCCGTGCGGAGGTTGCCCAGATTCTGATGAACTTCTGCGGCCTGCTGGAGCAGTAAGCCATTCGTCATTTTATTCCCCCGCGGGGGCGGCTTTCCGCCGTCCCCGCGGGGAGCTGCCCCGCAAAATTGGTTTTCATGGGGGGCTCCGCGGGGGCCCTCCATGAAAGTCAATTGATCCCCGGCTCCACAGCCGGAAACCTCAGAAAAGGTTGGCGTTATCCATGACAGAACAGATCATTGCACAGGTAAAGCGGGTCATCGTAGGCAAGGACGATGTCATTGAAAAGATCCTCATGGCCATTCTCGCCTCCGGCCATATCCTCCTTGAGGATGTGCCCGGCGTGGGCAAGACCACCATGGCCCTGGCCTTTGCCAGGACGATGGGGCTGGAGTACCGCCGGGTGCAGTTCACGCCGGACACCATGTCCAGCGACATCACCGGCTTCAGCGTGTATAACAAGGAGACAGGCAGCCTGGAGTACAAGCAGGGCGCCGCCTTCTGCAACCTGCTGCTGGCCGATGAGATTAACCGCACCTCCCCCAAGACCCAGGCCGCCCTGCTGGAGGTCATGGAGGAACAGAGCGTCACGGTGGACGGCGTGACCCACAAGCTGCCCATCCCCTTTATCTGCATCGCCACCCAGAACCCCATCGGCAGCGCCGGCACCCAAAACCTGCCGGAGTCCCAGCTGGACCGGTTCATGGTGCGCCTGTCCATGGGCTACCCCACCCTGGAACACCAGATTGAGATTATCAAAAACCGCCAGCAGGCCGACCCCCTCACCCAGGTGGAGCCTGTGATTACCGCCTCCGGGCTGATGGAGCTGCGGGAGCAGGCGGCAGCGGTGTTTGCCCACGACGATGTGATCCGCTATGCTGCCCAGCTGTGCATGGCCACCCGGGAACACGCCGACGTGGAGCAGGGGGTCAGCCCCCGGGCGGTGCTGGCCCTGGTGCGGATGGCCAAGGCCCACGCCATGGTGCAGGGCCGGGATTTCCTGATCCCGGAGGATGTGCAGGCGGTTTTTGCCGATGTGTGCTGCCACCGCATCCGCCTGTCCGCCCAGGCCCGGATTCGGGGGACCCAGCCCCAGGCCGTGCTGGAAGGCCTGTTGGCCTCCGTCCCCGCTCCGGCCATCAATCGAATTTGACGGGGGACGGACATGCTGCGTCATCGGATGGAGTATCTGCTCCTGCTGCTGTTGTCCTGCCTGGCCGCCGTCTGGCTGGGTCAGGCCGCCCTTCTGCTGCTCCCTGCCTTCTTTCTCCTGCTCCCCCTGCTCACCGGCTGCGCCCTGCTCCTGGCCCGGGGCCGCGCCTCCCTGGCCCTGACGGCGGAGGCGGACGCCAACGGGACGGTACAGCTTCGGTATACCGCCCGCTGCCCCTCGCTCTGGCCGGTTTCCCGGCTGACCTGGCGCGCGGTGATGAGCAGGAGCACCGGAGGCGCCGCCCAGCAGTGGACCGGCGCCGCCATCCTTGCCGGCGACGGGCAGGAGCAGGCGGTCTCCTTCCAGGTCCGCGGCGCCAGGACCGGCTATCTGCGCCTGTCCACGGACCGGGTCTTTCTCTGGGACGCCCTGGGCCTGTTCCGGCTGGCCTGCCCCGCCCCGGCCGTTCAGGAGGTGCTCATCGCCCCCAGGCTGGCCCAGGTCCATCTGCTCAACGATCAGGCTCAGTTCGGCCTGTACGACAGCGCGGTCTACTCCCAGCACCGCCCTGGCCAGGACGTCAGCGAGCTGTTCGCCCTCCACGAGTATGTGCCCGGGGAGGAGCTGCGCCGGGTACACTGGAAGCTCTCCTCCAAGCTGGACAAGCTGGTGGTGCGTGAGTTCGGCCTCCCGGTGGGCCAGCCGGTAACCCTTTTGCTGGAAACCCAAGCCGGCGCCGGGGAGCCCTCTGGGGACGAGCTGAGCGCCTGCTTCGACGCGGCCGCCTCCCTGGCCGCCCGGCTGCTGCGCAGCGAGATCTCCTTTGACCTGGCCTGGATGGACGGCAGCGCCCTCCACCGCCAGGTAATTGAGGGCTGGAACACCCTGGAGCAGGAGCTGCCCGCCCTGCTGCGGGCTGAAATGCGCCGCTGGGAGGCATCCTCCCTGTCCTGCTGGCTGTCCGACCCCCAGCGGGGCCAATGCCGCATCCTCTACTACATCGCCGCCCAGCCCGATGCCCAGGCTCTGGATGAATTGGCCCGGGAAGGCGGGATGGAGGTACATCTGGTCCTGACAGGCGGCGGCCAGGCAGCCGGGAGCCCGGCGGCCCTGGCCGTACTGGACCCATCGGAGCCTCTGGACGAATTTACCATTTAACAAACTGGGACGGGTAGCTATGACCAAACAACGCCAAATGACAATTGAATCCATCCCCGCCCCGGAGGGACGTGCCCAGGGGGTTGTGCCCGGCATGCTGGCCCTGACCGCCCTCACCTGGGCGGCCTGGGGTCCGGCCGCCTTCGCCCTGCCCCTTTCCAGCAGCCCGGTTGGGCGGGGTGCGGCGCTGCTGCTCTGCCCCATCCTGGTCTGGCTGCTCCTTTGCCGCTGGCCCCACTGGGGCCCCGTTTACGCCCTGGCAGCCACCGCTTTGGTGATCTCCCTCACTTACGCGACGGTGTTCCCCGGCGTCCTGCTGCTGCTCAACGCCTTTCTCTCCGCCGGTGGCCAGGCGGTACTCTTTGCGGTGGATGCCCTCCACCCCGCCCTGTCAGAGGCGGCCGCCTTTGCCCTGCTGCTGTGGGTGTACGGCCTGCTGCTGGGCCTGTGCGTCCGGCGCGGCTTCTGGCTGGGCGGCGTGCTCCTGGGCGGGCTGCCCGCTGTGGCAACCCTGGCGGCCCATGTTCCCTGGACCGCCCTGCTCCCCAGCTGCCTGGTTTTCGCCATTTTATGGAGCGCCCTTGTCCGCCGCCAGGCCGCCGGAGGCAGCCAGGCGCCCGCCCTCTCCCCCAGGTTCTTCCTGCTGGCGGGGACGGCTGCGCTGGCGGTTGGGGCGGCAGGCCTCCTCTGCCTTTGGGCCGGGCTTCCGGTGGGGCAGCAGCTGTCCCAGGGCCAGGCGGCGCTGGAGCGCCGGGCCGACAGCCTGCGGTATGAAACCGGCGATTTCCTCCCCCTGCTGGCAGGTGGCAACCTGAACCAGGAGCACACCGACTTCACCGGGGAAACCGCCCTGCGGATTACCATGCAGCGGCCCAGATCCGTTTACCTGAAGGGCTTCACCGGCGGCGACTACGCCGACGGGGTATGGAGCCAGCCCCAGGCCCCGGAGGCCGTGGGGGCTGAGTATCTGGGGCTGCTGCCCTACCTGGCCAGCCGGGGCTTTTACCCTCAGGTACAGGTGGGCCAGACCACCGTGGTGGACGAGGGGACGGAGACAGCCTGGATCACCGTGGAAAACCTGGCCGCCAGCAGCAAATACCTGTTCGTCCCCTACGAATCCCTGATGGTCAGCGACCTGTCCCAGGAATTTGCCGGCTACCAGGAGGAGGGCGGGATACGCGCCCAGGGCCTGTTTGGCGCCCGGAAGTACACCTGCTCCATGGCCCTGCCTGTGGTGGAGGACTACGCCCTGGCCGATCTCACCGCCTATGCCGCCGGGACGCCGGAGGCCTACCAGGAGATGGAGCGGCTCTACCGCACCTATGTCTACCACGCCTATCTGGGGATTTCGGAGGCGGATCAGGCCCTGCTGGAACAGTGCTTTGACCCAGACTCCCTGGCCCGCCTGGAGCAGGCCGATCTGGCCGCCGTCACCAGGCAGATCCGGGCCTATTTTTCCCAGGGGTATGTGCTGGACTACTCCGCCGTCACCGGCGGGGAGGGGGTGCTGGACAGCTTCCTGCTCAGCCGTTGCGGCAATCAAACCCACTTCGCCACCCTGGCCACCCTGCTCTACCGGCGCTCCGGCATCCCCGCCCGGTACGCGGAGGGCTACTTCCTCACCCCTGGGGACGTGGCTATCTACACCTCCATGCCTTCCATCGTTTTTGACCTGCCGGACAGCTCCGCCCACGC
Organism: uncultured bacterium; assembly: GCA_949293165.1. Lineage (GTDB taxonomy): Bacteria > Bacillota > Clostridia > Oscillospirales > Oscillospiraceae > Lawsonibacter. The sequence goes on along the minus strand of CASFCW010000017.1, from coordinate 10,330 downwards.
CTGGGTGGAGGTGTACGTCAACGGCTTTGGCTGGGTGCCGGTGGAGGTGACTCCCGGCTTCTACACCCAGGAAGAGGACGGCCAGCCGGAGGAGGCCGTGGAGGATCAGCTTGTGGAGAATCCGGAGTATTACTACCTCCGGGACGAGGTGCTGCCTCCCGCCGTGGAGGAGGACGTGCCTGAGGAGACGCCCCAAACCTGGCAGGCCCCGGCCTGGCTGTGGCTGGTTCTGCTCCCTGTGGGGTACGTGGCCGCCTGCGCCCTGTATCACCAGATACGCAGCCGCCGCTTCCGTCAGCGGGACGCCCGCCGGGCCATCGGGGCGGTGTACGCCTATGTGGCCCGTCTGCTGGGGTCGGCGGGCTGCCGCCTCCCCTCCACCGGGTGCTGGGCCGCGGCCCAGGCCCAGGGCGGGCGGTTTGACCTGCCCGACGGGACGACCCTGTCTGATTTCATTTTGCTGATTTACGCCGTCCGCTACGGGCGGACGCCGCCGTCGGCGGAGCAGGCGGAGTTTGCCCGGCGCTACGCCGTCGGCCTCACCGCCATGATCCGCAATCAAAAGCCATGGTATTGGGCAGCCTGGAGCTGGCTCATCGGGAGGATATAAATGGGCATGAAGCATTTGGCAAACCGGATAAGCGCCTGCCTGGGGCTTCTGCTGCTGATGTGGGGTCTGGCCCTCCCCGGCTGGTGCGTCACCACCGGCACCAGCGGCCTGCCGGTGCAGGGCGCCGCCGACGACAGCGGCAAGGGCCCCTTTGCCCTGCTGAGCTGCTCCGTCTCCCCAGACCAGGAGGATGTGGCCACCAATGTTTTGATCCAACTGGATTTTGACCGGAATGTAGTCAATGTCTCGGTGCTGGAGCACAACCTGACCTGCTTCCATCTGGCCGGCCCGGAGGGGAACAGCGTGGCCATCCGGGTCACCTTCCCCGACGACCAGCTGCAGCGGGAGACCAAGCGGACGGTTTTTCTCCAGCCTGTGGAGCCTTTGGAGCCCCTGAGCCGGTACGTGCTGGCGGTGGACAACTGCCTGCTGGCCAAAAACGGGACCCATATCGACCAGGCCTACAACGTGAGCTTTGTCACCGGAACGGAGGAACAGCCCCAGGAAAACGCCCTGCTGGAAAGCCTGGGAGACTATGTGCGTTCCTATGAGACCGACCTGCCCATGACGGAGCAGTCCGTCCACGGCAGCCTGTACGAGGAAAACGCCGCCTACACCGCCGCCTATGACAGCTACGCCAAGCAGCTGCCCCCGCCGGAGGCCGCGGCCGGGGCAGTGGCCGCCCTGTCGCTGGCCCTGGCTGCCTGCGTCACCCTGGGGCTGCTGTGGACAAGGAGGCGACGCCTATGAGAGCGATCCGGCAAGCCCTGCGCCGCGCCTGCTGCCTGCTGCTGCTCCTGGCCGGCCTGACCATCCCCGCCGGGGCGGTCACCTGGGAGTTCGGCACCGCCGGCAAGGGGGAAAACGCCTTCATGCCCAGGGGGTACCTGATTGCCGCCGAGGACGGCCTGCACTGGCTGTCCAGCCGGTTTGACAACAGCGGTTCCACCACCATGTATACCTCCAAGCTCAACGGCGTGTCCTACATCGACGCCACCAAGGTGGACGGCTCCGGCTACACCCTCTACGCCTTCACCGACCGCAACCCCCTGGTGTATCAGTACCTCATCGCCTACAAAAACGGGGAGCTGATCCCCGACTTTTCCTCCTACGCCGGCGCCCCCGGCCGTCTGTCCGGGCTGGAGGGCCTGGGCAGCGGGGCCAACTGGGCCATCCCCATCCAGGGCTTCCAGTTTGAGCCGGGCTGCTACTACGAATTCGCTTTCCGCCGGGGGATGCAGGCCAACAATGGCGTGACCCTGGTGTTCTCCAACGACGGGCTGGGCTATATCCAGAATCCCGAGACGGAGGAGGAGATTGCCAAGTACGAGGCGGACAAGGACAAGGAATACCAGTTCATCTCCAGCTACTGGCGGGAGGATCTGGAGGACGGCAGCTACATCTACAACTTCAACCTGGTGCCCATGCGTTTTACCGTCCAGACCTACGCCGACGTGACCATCTGGGAGACGGCGGCGGAGGAGGCCCAGGCCTTCCTGGACTCCCTGGCCCCTGGGGCGGTGGACGGGGTGACCTACCACCAGGAGAACATTGACAACCTCACCCTCCTGCTGGAAAACCAGCAGGAGCAGATCCAGCGCTCCGTCCGCACCAAGCTTCAGCCGGAGGCGGAGGAGCTGATGGCCGCCATGGTGGAGGAGCTGGACCAGGCCCTGGCGCTGGCCCAGTCCTCCAGCCTCCTCCGCTCCGACATCAGCATCCTGGAGGAGCTGCTGGCCGACGCCCAAAGCCTGTATCAGACCGCCAGCGGGAACGTGGGCACCGGCAAGGGGCAGTACGCCCAGAACCGGGTGGAGGAGCTGGCCGCCGCCATCGCCGCCGCCCAGGCCCTCCACGACCACAGCCCCCAGGCCGCCATCGACAACGCCATCACCGACCTGCGCTCCGCCATCGTCCAGACATACAATTCCGTGGTGCGGGAGGAAATGCAGATCCTTTACGACCAGGCCTCCGGCGTCAGCGTCCTGGCCCCCATGGGGGCCCTGCCTGAGGACGCGGTGCTCTATGTGGATGAGGTGGAGGACAACATCCCCTCCGCCCAGCCGGTGCGTCAAGCCCTGGGGGACACGGCGGAGACGGTGGCCTTCTATCAAATCCAGATCATGAGCGGGGACCAGGTGGTGCAGCCCACCCAGGAGGTGGATGTGCAGCTTGTGCTCACCGGCGACCAGGCCAAACGGGCGGTGACGGTGTACGCCGCCGACAGTGCCGACACCCTGGCGCGGATCAGCTCCGTCACCACCGGCAGCCGCCTGCTGTTCCAGACAGATCAGCTGGGGGTCTTTGCCCTGACCACCCGGGCCTCCACCGCCGAGCATCTGGGGGAGGGAGATACCCCGCCCTCGGAGGAGACCAGCGGCGAGACCGCCACCATCGTGGACATCACTGACGTCCCGGTGAATGAGCAGCCCGACCAGACCCAGACCGAGCTGGAGGAAACCCCCGCCCAGGAGGAGACCCAGCCCCCCCAGGAGGAACCGGAGCCCCGCCCCGATCCCCAGCTGCTGGAGGAGGTAGACATCCCCCTGGACGGCCTGACCCGCTCCGGCCAGCCCACCGTGTTCCTCCTCTGCGCCGGAGCCCTGGTGGTCCTGGCCGCCGCCCTGGCTGTGGAGCGGGCTGCCCGCCGCCTCCAAAAGCCCAGGAGGCGCTGACCCCCAATGAAAAAATCCGCCGGAGAATGGGCGTTCTCCGGCGGATTTTTCTGTATTCCTTCCTCCGGCTGGAAAAATACCTCTCTTTGTGGTATGCTGGAGAAAATCAGTCACCCAGAAGGCAGGAGGAGTATGCCATGACGGAAGTACAGCAGCGGGCGGCGGCCAAGGAATTTGCCGCCTATTGGAGCGCCCGTGGAGACGAGAAGCAGGAGACCCAGCGCTTTTGGATTGACCTGCTGCGCAACGTCTACGGACTGGCGGAGCCGGAGAAGGCCATCGAATTTGAATACCCCGTCAAGCTGGATCACGTCAGCTTTATTGACGGTTATATCCGCTCCACCCGGGTGCTTATCGAGCAGAAGGGGGCGGATATCGACCTGCGCCGGGGGTACAAGCAGTCCGACGGCTCCATGCTCACCCCCTTCCAGCAGGCCCGCCGCTACGCCGGCTATCTCCCCCACGACATGAACCCCCGCTGGATCGTGGTGTGCAACTTCCGGGAATTCCATATCCACGACATGAACCTCCCCAACAACGAGCCGGAGGTGGTGGCCCTGGCCGACCTGGAGAAGGAATTCCACCGCCTGAACTTCCTGGTGGACACCGGGGATGAGAATATCCGCAAGGAGATGCGGGTCTCCCTGGAGGCTGGGCGGATTGTGGGTGTGCTGTACGACGCCCTGCTCCGGCAGTACAAGGAGCCGGAATCGGAGCAGACCCTGAAAAGCCTGAACGCCCTGTGCGTGCGGCTGGTCTTTTGCCTGTACGCCGAGGACGCCGGGGTCTTTGGCGGCCGGAACATGTTCCACAACTACCTCCAGCACCACGTGGCCGACGCCCGCCGGGCGCTGATCGACCTGTTCAAGGTGCTGGACACCAAAGCGGAGGAGCGGGACCCCTACCTGGACGACGACCTGCTGGCCTTTCCCTATGTCAACGGCGGCCTGTTTGCCGACGACACCGTGGTCATTCCCCGGCTGGATCAGGACATTGTGGATCTCATTCTCCACAAGGCCAGCGAGGATTTCGACTGGTCGGCCATCAGCCCCACCATCTTCGGCGCCGTGTTTGAAAGCACCCTGAATCCGGAAACCCGCCGCTCCGGCGGAATGCACTATACCAGCATCGAGAACATCCACAAGGTCATTGACCCCCTGTTTCTGGACGATTTGAAGGCGGAGCTGGCGGAGATTCAGGCCGTCCCCGTGGAGCGCACCCGCACCGCCCGCCTGCGGGCCTTCCAGACCAAGCTGGCCGGCCTGACCTTCTTAGACCCCGCCTGCGGCTCCGGCAATTTCCTGACGGAGACCTATCTCTCCCTGCGGAAGCTGGAAAACCAGGCCCTCCGCTCCCTCACCGACCAGATTATGCTGGGGGGCGTGGACAACCCCATCCAGGTGTCCATCGGCCAGTTTTACGGCATCGAGATCAACGACTTCGCCGTCACCGTGGCCAAGACCGCCCTGTGGATTGCCGAAAGCCAGATGATGAAGGAGACGGAGGACATCGTCCACATGTCCCTGGACTTCCTGCCCCTGAAATCCTACGTCAACATCACCGAGGGCAACGCCCTGCGCCTGGACTGGGAGAGCGTGGTGCCCAAGGAGAAGCTGAATTACATCATGGGGAATCCGCCGTTTGTGGGGGCCAGAATGATGAGCAAGACCCAAAAGGAAGATTTATTTGAAGTGTTTTCTGGACAGAAAAACGCCGGAAATCTAGACTATGTTTCGGGCTGGTATAAAAAGGCAGCTCTTTTGATGCAATATAGCCAAATTTCCTCTGCGTTGGTATCAACAAACTCAATTACGCAAGGTGAACAAGTTCCCATTCTGTGGAAAGAACTTTTCAACCAAAATGTGCACATTGATTTCGCACACCGCACATTTATGTGGGACAGTGAAGCAAAAATTAAAGCTCATGTCCACTGCGTAATTATTGGCTTTAGTACATCGTCATTAACTTCCAAAGAAAAACGTATTTTTACCTCTGATAGATCCCAAACAGCCCAGAACATTAACCCATATCTTATAGATGGCCCAGATGTATTGATCGAAAGTCGGAAAACACCGTTATGCAGTGTACCAACCGTCATATTTGGTAGTATGCCAAATGACAGTGGGTATCTAAGTAATTTCTCTCCAGAGGAAAAAAATTCTATGTCCCTTTTCAAGATAAGTGTTGCTAATTAAAACGTCGGATAAATATACAGAACATATAGAGAAAGCGGATGGCACATGGGCTTTTGCCCGAGCCATCCACTTTGCTATTTTGCATAAGTTTAAGTTCACGTTTTAGTGCATTGTGTGGAAATGTGAGAAAAAGTGATTTGGGGATAAGAACCACCTTGTTGAGCGTTCTTACTACAAGACCATGCGTTGAGAATTGTGCAGATACATTGATGAAATTTGCCTTATGTTAGCAGCTAACCCTCAAAGTAATAGGGGGTACAACTTCGGTCAAGAAGTGAGTACTTACCTTTGGAGGGTATACATCATGGAAGTGTATGAGATCTTCCCAAGCTGTAAATCAGGTGCAGACTTCGAGTATACAGTTACCAACTTTCTTCAAAGCTTAGGCTTCAATGCGAACCGTACCGGAAAAGATGACGGTGGCATCGATATTGTGGCCAAAAAGAGGATTCAAGAAACTGAGTATACATTTTATATTCAATGCAAGTATTTCAATACAACCCTTGGCAAACACCCTATACAAGAGGTTTATGCTGGAGCCAACTACTATGGCGGCAATGGTCAGCCGGTAGTTATTACAAATAATCGTGTTACTGCTGACGCTCGGGTTTACGCCAAGCGCCTGGGCGTTGAAATTATTGCGGATCCGGAGTGGACAGAACTCAGGCAGGTATTTCAAGCAAAGAAAGTCATTAATCCTAATGTGCATCATGGATTGATGGGCATTATCGTTGGGGCAGGAGGTCGAAACCCTGACTATGTGATGCAAGCGGTTAAGAGAGAAGCTTCTATTCCATCCGACAGGGAACAGCTCAAGCTGGAAATTATCAACAACTTCGATGCCGCAGAGGAATACATCAAGGAGGCTGCCAGACTACAACAGTCCGCCGCTCAATATCAGCAAAAGGCTATGACACTTCAAAAGGAGGCGTTGCTCAAAAACTTAGATTATGGTTGAAGGGATGGCATCCGCGATGCCGGCGACAATCGAATATTGTCAGGGGGACTTACCATGTCCGACTTCTTCAGTGAGTTGATGAAAAGCGTTGATTCTTTAACTGACGAGCAGGTCAACGAACTCATGTCACGGTTGGAAGTGAAAAGGGCAGGAAGTCAGAACATCAAGGAACTATCAAAGGATGAGGAAATTCCCACAGCCTGTCTTCACTGCGGGAGCATTGACATCAAGAAGCATGGGCGCAAATCGGGCCGTCAAAGGTACTATTGCAAAGATTGCCATAAAACTTTCGTGGAAACAAGCAGAAGCCTTCAATATCATTCCAGGTTGACCCCGGCGCAATGGAGAGGTTTATTGTTGGGGATGGTGCAGAATTTAAGCCTTTCAAAAATTGCTGATATGATAGACACCAGCGTAACGACAGTGTGGCATAACCGGCAGAAGGTTTGTATGGCATTACAAGCAATGTATGGTGAGCAGGATAACTTTGTAGATATAGCAGAGTGCGACGAGTGTTATACAGCTTTATCTTTCAAGGGTAAAAGAGATCCTGCGTTCTTTATCTACACCTTGGGGCGTATGCCAAGGCACAACAGGACTTATGAGGAAAAGGTCTACTATCTAAAAAAGTATGGATTTTGGGATGAACTTCAAAAAGATCCTGTAATGCTAGAAAATTTGCTCAGTTCAAGCAACACATATAAGCGAGGCATCAGCAATGACCAAACCTGTATCTTGACCTGCAAGGATAGGAGCGGCAACCTCTATGTAAAGCCTGCATGTATTGGCAGATTAGAAACAGCTGATGTAGAAAAGTGTTTACAGGGCAGATTTGCCAGTGATGCAATCCTCGTGACAGACAGCCACAACGCTTATCCGGGTTTTGCTCATAAGGAGCGAATACAGTTGGAACAGATTGAGGCCGACAAGCATGCCAAAGGTGCTTACAATTTAGGACGCATCAATGCTCTGCACGCCAGAATCGCAGACTATTATCCAAAGCAGTCTGAGCGGGCTCCCGCCACTAAATACTTAGACCTTAGTTTAATGCTCTTTTGGTGGTTAGAGAAAAATGGGCAACTATCTACAACTGATAAAGTAGACAAGCTGTATGCCCTAATCTCCGACGATATAGCAACACCTGGAACCGATTACGAAAGCATCACCAATCGCGAATTGGAGCTTAACACAAAAGGGTTGGTTCCCAAGAAAGTTTAAGTAACCCAGAAAACAGCTGGTCTAAGAAAACACCGTATCTGTTGAATTGTAAAAATTCTTTTCTGGGTGAGACAAGCAGGCCGAAGTATGCTATAATATAATTTATAACTTGGGACATTTTGCTGATTTTTTCGTCTACATAAATAGAAACATAATTTGACAAGGAGGTAATTCCTATGAGAAAGCACATAGCATTATTATTGGCGTTGGCCTGTGTGTTGGGCCTGGTCGGTTGCAGTCAACAGGGACAACAGGACATAACAACTCCAACTCAAAACAACGAGGAATTATCCCAAACAGACATTCAATCCGAAGGTGAACAGGGATATACTTATGAAGAATTATCCGAAATGCCCGCAGAAGAATTACTCGATTTGTTCATTCAAAATGGATTGGTTATAAATGATGATCTGAAAGCAGCATTTACAGATGAAGAACTCCAGGCCCTCTTTAAGGAAAATTTCCATTTGTGGCATACCGGAGTTTCTGCACACAGCCACACAATGTATATTGACTTGGCGGAGCAGACAAAGGCAATTTTTGATAAGATGACAAAATAACAATACGCTCCCACCGATAGGAGCAAGGTTGAAATATACCTTGCTCCTTTTGTTTGCCAATGAGCATTTACAATGAATATAACGGCTAGCCAGTTATACACATCAATACTGACCTCAGACAACAACTTAGAGGCAGGAGCCTTAGGGTTCCTGCCTCTTGTTATGTCCCTGGTGAATAAATCTACATTAGGATCGATGGGGTGAGCTTTAGCAACACTTAACCTAAAAGGGAGAATTCTATTGTCTATGCCTATCCTGATTCTGAACATATGTTTAGGCGTTTTGTTGGTGCAACAGAATTTTTACATAATAAAGAACGATGGTGTTTGTGGTTAAAAGGAATATCTCCCGCACGTATTAAAAAAATACAACCGGTAGTGGATGCTGTCGCAGCAGTACAGAAAATGCGTCAATCTAGTAATCGAGAAGCTACTAGGAAACTCGCTCAAACACCAGCATTATTTGGAGAAATTCGCCAGCCAGAAACGGAATACATTATTATCCCAAGACATTCCTCTCAAAATCGTCGCTATGTCCCCATTGGATTCGTTAAACCAGATGTGATTTGCGGTGATGCAAATTTACTAACATACAATGTAACATTGTTTCATTTTGGAATTTTGATGTCAAATGTACACAATGCATGGATTCGCACAATCTGCGGAAGAATAAAAAGCGACTATCGTTATTCCGTCAACGTAGTCTACAACAACTTCCCCTGGCCCAATCCCACTGACGAGCAGAAGGCCAAAATCGAGGAGACCGCCCAGGCTATCCTGGACGCCCGAGCCCTATACCCGGATTCCAGCCTGGCTGATCTGTATGACGAGACCACCATGCCCCCGGAGCTGCGGAAGGCCCACCAGCAAAACGACAAGGCCGTCATGCGGGCCTACGGCTTCGACATCAAAACCACCACCGAGACCACCTGCGTGGCGGAGCTTATGAAGCTGTACCAGCGGCTGACATAGACAGAGAAGTGAGGGACCATACCTATGCGAGACAAATACACCCTGGAGGAATACCAGCGCATTGAAACCCTGGCGGAGCAGGCCATCTCCGCCCCCAACAAAGCCCAGGCACAGCGATATTCCAACCAGCTTCTCTACATCGGCAGGGACGTCTCCGTCTACTCCAGGCAGGTATTTTCGGAGCTGTACTCCGCCGTAGTCTCCGCCTCCGGCGCTGTCCGGGACAAGGAGCATTACGCTGCTGACGCCCGTTATCTGCTCACCAAATTCAAAATGCTCTGCGTGGAATGACGCAAAAGAAGGACACGCCCAGGCGTGTCCTTCTTTTTGGGGGATTGAAACAGTATAGATGCCGTTACTTTGTGTTCCTTTTTGCGGTGTTAATAGATGAAATGAAAAGTTTTTTTATCTCAATGCAGCGCTCCAGAATGGTAGAATCGTTATAATAGCCGCTTTCAATCAGAAGGTCTAACCAGTATTCGCTCTCGGAGCATTCTTTCAAGGCAATTTGAATCTTGGCAATGAAATCGGCATGTCCATGACTGCACCCCGTTCCCCGCTTATTCCCTATTCCTTTCCAAAAATCCACCCTTCAAGTTTAAGGAAGGGTGAACAGGGAAGAAGTAATAAGTAAAAATCCACAAGCTCCCTGCGGAGCACGTGGATTTTTGAGTGAACCGTACAGTTTCGAGGACAGGTCTCCAGGTTTGCACCCAAAACCAAATCGAAGCCCAGCGCAGCGGGTTCGATTTGGAAAAGGAGGGGCAGCAGAATGAGCGCGCTCTGACTTTTGTAAAAAAGTCGGAGCAAGCGATATGACGCTTGCTCCGACGTGGAACATCACAACACTATAGATGCCAGTAGGACGTGGGGCCCCGCACGGCGGGGCGGCGCTTTTGCGCCGTACGAGCGTTTTCGCCGAAGGCGAAAACCTCGGCGCAGGGGCAATTCACTTGCCCCGAGCATTTTAATGAAAAGGGTGGAGGCGGCTTCAGCCACCGAAACCCAAAAAGAAAGACACGCCTAAGCGTGTCTTTCTTTTTGGTCAGACTGTCGAAAAACTTCCAAAACGCCCCTGCATCTGGTAAAATGGTATCAGATGCGGGGGTGTGTTTTATGGAGCAGTGGAGAAAGGATTCACGA
>CASFCW010000016.1 GCA_949293165.1 uncultured bacterium | reverse complement strand
CTGGGCGACGAGAACATCTTCCTCTTCGGCCTGACCGCCGATCAGGTGGCTCAGAAGAAGGCCAACGGGTACCGCCCCGAGGACTACTACTACCAGAACGCCGAGCTCAAGCGGGTGCTGGATCAGCTCACCGCCGGGTTCGCCGATGGGGAGAGCTACGCCGACCTGGCCGACCGCCTGATCCATGGCGACGAGTACCTCCTTCTGGCCGACTTTGACAGCTACCGCCAGGCCCACCTCCGTTCCCTGGACGCCTATGCCGACCGGAAGCTGTGGAACAAGATGTCCCTGATTAACGTGGCCCGCTCCGGCGTCTTTGCCGCCGACCGCTCCATCCGGGATTACGCCCAGAATATCTGGCACGTGCCCACCCGCGGCTAACCCGCCTGGGAATTTTAACGCAGATAAAAAGCTCCGCCGTGGAATGATCCACGGCGGAGCTTTTTGGGTTATGGAATGGAATGCTGGGCTCAGTAGCGGCGCACCACCGCCACCACCTTGCCGATGATCTCCGCATTGGTGCCGTCAATGGGCTGGTAGGCGTCGTTCTCCGGCATCAGCCAGACGTGGTCATCCTTCCGGCGCAGGGTCTTTACCGTGGCCTCGTCCTCAAACAGCGCCACCACAATTTCCCCGCTGTGCGCCTCCGACTGGCGGTGCACCACCACCATGTCGCCAGGCAGGATGCCCGCGTTCAGCATAGACTCCCCCCGCACCCGCAGGGCAAAGTGCTCCCCCGCCTGTCCCTGGGTGTCAAAGGTGAGGTAGTCCTCAATGCACTCCTCCGCCAGGATGGGAGAGCCCGCCGCCACATTGCCCACCACAGGCACCCGGTCGGCAGGGATCTGCTCCTCCGCCGCCTTGGCCGCCTTGGGCAGGGTAATGGCCCGGGTCTTGCCCTCCGCCTTGATAATGGCCCCCGCCTCCTCCAAGCCCTTGAGGTGGAAATGGACGGTGGAGGGGGACTTCAGCCCCACTGCGGCGCCGATCTCCCGCACCGACGGGGGATATCCATGCTCAGCGGTAAAGGACTGGATGAAGTCGTACACCCGCTGCTGTTTGGCCGTTAGCTTGTTCATACTCGAAACTCCTTTCCACAGTGAGACGCCGGGAGGAACTCTGTGTGATTGGGTGGGCCGCGGCACACAGCACGGGCGCAGGAATCCCGCCCGGCCCAGCCGCCCTTTGGGCGGCTGAAACAGCCTTACCAGCTGTGCTGCGGTTCTAATGCCATAATGGCAACGCCGGGATGGTATCATCGCCAACTCTTTCGGTTGCCCCGTCAGGGGCGAGAAAAAGGGCGTTGGGTTAAAGTATAATAACTGCTTTGCGGTTATTATACCACACCTTTTCAAATAAGTCAAACATGTGTTCCTCATTCACCCCTGTTTTTTCAAAAAAAGCCGCCGTGGAATCTTTCTTCCACGGCGGCTTAAACCCTGCTTACAGCTTTTTCCCTTCAATGGGAGGCAGCTGCTTTTTCAGCTGCTCCAGATGCATGGACATCCGGGTCAGGGTGCCGTCCATCTCATCCAGGGTGGCCCGATCCACATTGTAATTCAGGAACAGGGCCTCCAAATCATGGGCCAGCTGCACACTTTTCCGGGAGATATCCACAAACTCGGAGAAGTTGGAGCTGCCCTCCGCGTTGCGGAAGCGTTTCAAATCCTCCCGGATGAACTTGGTAATTTCCTGGGTATCAGCGTATTTGCCCTGCACCATGGCATAGGGGCGCATCCGCTGAAGGAAATACTTATCGTGCTTGGTGATGTTGAACACATAGGAGATCATCAGGCCGTTTTCCAGCTCAAAGTCCACAATATACATGTAGCTGCGGAGCTTGGTGATCTGGGTGGCTCCCATCTGGTTCAGCTTCAAATCTACAATATCGCCGCTGACGCTATTCCGATTCATAAAAGGACCTCCATTCTAAACTTTGTCCTAACGGCTGGAATGATGAAACCAAGGGGCGTAACACTGCCGGGGTCAGGCAAACCGGAGCAGCAAATACACGGTGGAGATGACCACGGACAGCAGCATCATGGGGAAGCCCACCCGCAGGTACTGCATAAACGTGATGGGATAGCCGTTTTTGGCGCTCACGCCGGCCAGCACCACATTGGCGCTGGCGCCGATCAGGCTGCCGTTGCCGCCCAGGCAGGCGCCCAGGGACAGGGCCCACCACAGGGGCGTCACATCCATCCCGCCGCTTTCCATGGTCAGAATCATGGGGATCAGGGTGGCCACAAAGGGGATGTTGTCCAGGAAGGCGGAGATCAGGGCGGAGGCCCACAAGATCAGGATAATGGCCACCACCATGTTGTCGCCCACCAGCTTCAGCATCTCGTTGGCCAGCATGGCAATCACACCGGTGGCGTTCAGGCCGCCCACCACCACGAACAGGCCAATAAAGAACAGGATGGTGGACCACTCCACGCCCAGGATAATCTCCTCCGCGTCCTGGCCGCCCACCAGCAGCATCACCGCCGCCGCGATCAGCGCCACAGTGGCCGATTCCACGCCCAGCTGGTCGTGAAAGACGAAGCCCACCACAACCAGGGCAATCATCACCACGCTCCTCATCAGAAGCGGGCGGTTTTTGATGGCGCGGCCCTCATCCAGCAGCAGCACCTTTTTCCGGTTTTCCTCTGCTACAGTCAGCCGCTTCCCCTGGGTCAGATAAAGCGCACCGATCAAAACCAGCAGGATCAGGCACACCACCGGAGCGGTGTTCTGAATGAAGTCCAGGAAGCTCAGCCCGGCGGAGCTGCCGATCATGATGTTGGGGGGATCGCCGATCAGGGTAGCGGTACCGCCGATGTTGGAGGCAAAAATCTGGGAAATCAAAAATGGAGTGGGATTCAGCTCCAGAATCTGGGTGATGGCCACCGTCATGGGGCCAATCAGCAGGACCGTGGTCACGTTATCCAGGAAGGCGGAAAGGACCGCCGTAATCACCGTAAAGACCACCAGGATCGCCAGAGGCTGGCCCCGGGTCATCTTCGCGGCCTTGACGGCGATGTACTCAAACATGCCGGAATTTTTAACAACCGCCACAAAGAGCATCATTCCTACCAGGACGCCGATGGTGTTCAGGTCCACATACTCCACCGCGCTGTCAATGGTCAGCACGTGGGTAGCCAGCAGCAATACCGCGCCGGCCAGTGCCGCCACGCTTCGGTGAATCCGCTCCGAAATAATGGCCAGCATCACCAGCAGGAAGACGGTGATGGCAATGATTTGTTCCAGGTTCATATTGAATCACTTCCTTCACAGGCGGTCATTGTACTCCACCATTCCCCGGTTGTAAATGGTTAAAATGCAGGATTTCCGCCGTATTCAGGTTGCGCGCGCGCAGGCGGACCAAGCCAACCCCCCTGAAAAAGTGATGTGTTTTCCTCATTTCTATGATTTTTCACAGGAAAACCCCGGCAGCAAAATGCACAAACGGCTTTTTTACTGCATCTAAAAAGGAGACAAAAATGTAACGTTTTTCCTCATTATCTTTGCGAAACGTAAATAAATGTATAGATAATATAAAGAAAACGTTATTTAAATCCCTGCTATCCCCCCTCCGGCAGTCATTTCTTCCGTTAAAGGGAGTAGTACGGGTTGCGCCGGAAGTTCTTCTGGTAGTAGTGCTCCGTCAGGGCGGCCAGCTCCCTGGCCTCGCCCAGCATGGTGGCCAGCATCTGAATCCGCTGGATCAGCTCGTCCCGCTGGGTATAGCCCTCTGTAGCGGCCAACTGCCCCTCCAGCAGCCGTATCCGCTCCTCCAGCGCCTGGGCATGGGCGCGGTATTCGGCAGACAGTTCCAACAAGGTCATATTCCTCTCCTCCTTTGTGTCCCAATCAATCAATAGCCCCATTCACCCCCTCCGCCGCCTTCTGCGGCAGCCTCTCTCCGCGGCGGCGCACACCGGGCACAAAACGGGCCACGGCCCCCCTTCCGGCAGCTCCCACGCATATTCCTCCCCTCCGCATACCGGGCAGTAGCCCGCCGGCGGCATACGCTGGACATCCCGCAGCGGCGGGCGCAGACAGATCCGCCCCATGCTCCTTTTTCCTCCTTCCCTACCAAGGAAATAAATTTAAAAAAGTTATTGACAAATAGTCATATTTCTGCTAGAATGACACCTGTTGTTGGACAGTTACTCTCGTATGCTGGTGTAGCTCAGCCGGTAGAGCAGCTGATTTGTAATCAGCAGGTCGGGGGTTCGAATCCGTCCACCAGCTCCAACAAATGAATCCGTCCTATGGAGGAGTTCCCGAGTGGCCAAAGGGGGCAGACTGTAAATCTGTTGCGTTTCGCTTCGGTGGTTCGAATCCACCCTCCTCCACCAAGTCGGAGTAAGCTGTTGCTTGCTCCGACTTTTTTCCTGCGGCATTTATTTTTTTGTTTGGAACTTATGTTCTAATTTCATAGATTATAATACACGCTCTTGGCTCTATTGTCAATAGGGTTTGGAAAAATAATCAAAATTATGTTCGAATCGGTTTCCATAAAAAAACTCCCCGCCGGAGCGGGGAGTTTTTTTCTTAGGATTAGAAATACTGGCGGATGCCCTCGGGGGCCAGATCGGGCTCGTCGCTGATGGTAATGGTAAACTTGATGCCGTGCTGCTCACCGAAGGAATTCAGCCACTTGAGGAAGTTCTCCGTCTCCACATAGCCGTCAGTGGGGACGATCTTAGTCAGGCTGTCGATAAACACGTGGGTAATATCATAGTTGCCGGCGTACAGGCCGGAAATGAAGCCCTTCAGCGCAGTGAAGTTGGCAATATCATAGCTGCCGGCCTCCACCAGACGGATCTGATAGTGGATATCAAAGGTCAGCTTCTTTCCTTTTTCAATGCAGATCACGTTTCCGTGCTCGCTCTGCACGGCCTCGTTAATCATGTCGATCATCTGCTTGGTCTTGCCGGTGCCCTTCTTACCCATGATGACTCGAATCATGTGAATCACTCCTTAACTGGATGGTTACCTGGGAACACTCCCCTTTGGTATAATCACTTTAACACATGGCGGTGGGTTTTTCAACTGCTTTCTTTTGGATTTTGGCCAATCCCCGGTGGGGCAGACTCCCCCTCCGCCTGGTCCTGGGGGCTTTCCCCGCCCTTACAGGCGGGCCTCCAGCTCGCTCTTCTGGGCCTCGTAGCCGGGCTTGCCCAGCAGGGCGTACATGTTGACCTTGTAGGCCTCCACGCCAGGCTGGTTGAAGGGGTTGACCCCCAGCAGATAGCCGGACAGGCCGCAGACATACTCGAAGAAGTAGATCAGGTAGCCGGCGGACAGGGCGGACAGCTGGGGCATCTGAATCAGCACGTTGGGGACGCCGCCGTCCACGTGGGCCAGGATAACCGCCCGCATGGCCTGCTGGGCCACAAAGGACAGGGGTTTGCCGGACAGGAAGTTCAGTCCGTCCACATTGGCGGGGTCATTGGGGATGACAAACTCGCCCTTGGGCTGGAACTGCACCACGGTCTCAAACATCAGACGCTCGCCCTCCTGGATGTACTGGCCCATGGAGTGCAGATCGGCGGTGTATTCCACGCTGGCGGGGAACAGGCCCTTGCCGTCCTTGCCCTCGCTCTCGCCGTACAGCTGCTTCCACCACTCGGCAAAGAACCGGAAGCAGGGCTCATAGCAGGCCAGCAGTTCCACTTTTTTCCCGTTTTCGTACAGAGCGTGGCGGGCGGCGGCGTACTGCCAGGCGGGGTTGTCCACTCCGGGGGCGGACAGCTGCTCCATGGCCTGGGCGGCGCCGTCCATCAGCGCCTGGATGTCGATGCCGGCCACCGCGATGGGCAGCAGGCCGACGGCGGTGAGCACGGAATACCGTCCGCCCACGTCGTCGGGCACCACAAACTCCTCATAGCCCTCGCCGTCGGCCAGGCCCTTCAGCGCGCCTCTGGCCTTGTCGGTGGTGGCGTAAATCCGCTCCCTGGCGCCCTCCTTGCCGTACTTCTCCTCCAGCATGGTCTTGAAAATGCGGAAGGCCACAGCGGGCTCCGTGGTGGTGCCCGACTTGGAGATTACATTGACGGAGAAGTCCCGGTCCCCGATGAGGGAGATGGTCTCCAGCAGGGCGTCGGTGGACAGCCCGTTGCCGGCGAAAAGGATATCCGGGGTGTCCTTCTGTTTCAGGTTGTAGTTGGGGGAGGCCAGCAGCTCCACCACCGCACGGGCGCCCAGATAGGAGCCGCCAATCCCGATGACCACCAGCACCTGGGACTGCTGCTGGATGCGCTTGGCCGCGGCCTGAATGCGGGCAAACTCCTCCTTATCATAGTCCCTGGGCAGGTAGACCCAGCCCGTATAGTCGCCGCCGGGGCCGTTGTGGGCGGCCAGCATCTGAGCCGCCTGCTCCAGGTTTGCCTTGCGGCTGTCAACATAGTCCTGGGGAATGAATCCCGCGATCTTGGACAGATCCAGTTTCAACATAGAAAAACCTCCTAAGCACAGTGTGGCGTTCGCTGAGTCCAGTATAGCACAACGCGGCATAAATTGCAGTAAAATTATGGCTTCTTCCGCCATTTTTCTTTGCAAATCCACGGAAATTATTTTTGGAAAAGTCATTGACAGGCCGGGTTCTTTCCGCTATAATGGTCTACGTTGTCTGGACGATTAGCTCAGCTGGTAGAGCATCCGCTTGACGTGCGGGAGGTCACAGGTTCAAGTCCTGTATCGTCCACCAGAAGGGAAGCATCCGCTTTGCGGGTGCTTCTTTTTTTGTGCCGTCCCATGCAGGCTGCAAACCGCCCGCTACATCCGCTCCCACGGTTGCGGCTGGGTTTCTTTTTCCGCGGCCTTTCGAAATTACACTTGTGTCCCGCCGCCATATGCAGTAAAATATTAATTGTCATCACGCAACATTTTACTCTCCATCCAGAAAGATACTATATAGGAGTATTGAAATGGCTACATTAAAGGAAATCGCAGAGCTGGCAGGGGTCTCCTCAGCAACGGTGTCCCGGGTGCTGAACCAGGACCCCACCCTCAGCGTAACAAAGGAAACCAGGCAGCGGGTCATGGACACCGCCCGGGAGCTGGGATACCGCACCGTGCAGCAGCGGTACCGCGCTACCCTGGAGGCCGACGGGGCGGAGGCCGGGCAGCAGACGGGGGAACGGCGCATCGGCATTGCCCAGATGTTTGAAAAGCAGCAGCTGCTGGAGGACATCTATTACATGATTTTAAAAAACGTCCTGGATCAGGTGTGCTTTGAGCGGCATTGGACCACGGTGATGCTGTTTCGCAATGACCAGGGCCATTTCGTAAAAAATGATGACCAGCCCCTGGACGGCATCGTAGCCATCGGCCGCTTCACCCAGGGCGAAATTTCAGACTTCCACGACTACACGGAAAATATCGTGTTTTTGGACTCGTCGCCGGACGAAGAAAAGTATTGCAGCATCGTGCCCAACTACCAGCTGGCCATCCGGCAGGTGCTCAGCTGCTTCTGGGAGCATGGCTGTGAGCGGATTGCTTATCTGGGCAGCGTCTACACCTTCGGGCCCACCAAAGAGCTCTCCATGGACCCACGGTACTACTATTATAAAAACTCCCTTCTGGAGCGGGGCGCCTACCACCCGGAGCTGGTCATTGACTGCGAAATGAATTCCAGCAGCAGCTATGCCGCCATGAAGGCCTTCCTGGGGCAGGAGAAGCCCTTGCCCGACGCCATCTTCGCCGCCAGCGACGTGGTTGCCCCCGGACTGGTCAAGGCCCTCCGGGAATACCAGATCCGGATTCCGGAGGACGTGAGCGTCATCACCTTCAACAACACCAGCCTGTCCCAGCTGTCCGAACCGCCGCTGTCCTCGGTGGAAGTTTTCCTGCTGGAAAACGCCGACGCGGCCGCCCTGTGCATGGAGCTGCTATGGCAAAAAAAGATCCATCCCAAGCAGATTATTATCTCCTGCCGGCTGGAAGAACGGGGCAGTGTGAAGCACAAGTGAAGATTCTGGAAATGCAGAAGAGCCTCTCTTCTGCATTTTTCATAAATTCGGGTAATCGTTTTAGTTAATTATTTATGAATTTCATATTTTACCATTAAAACTTTTAGGTAAATTGTTGACCTCTCAAAAAAGTGGTGCTATTCTTACCATACAAAGCACAAAAATAAGGTGGGTGGTTCCATATGAGTATTGCAGTCAGCACAAAAGGAGACGTTTTTCTGCTCAACACCCAGTCCACCAGCTACGCCTTCGGCGTCGACAACCTGGGGCTGGTGCGGCACCTGTATTGGGGCGGAAAAATTGAGTCCGCAGACGATTTTGACCTTCCAGAATTGACAGAGGTTTCCACCAACGACCCGGTTTTCGAAATCACGCCGGAGGAGTTCCCCGTCCATGGCGGCCTGCGCTACAAAGAGCACTGCCTGAAGGCCACCTTCCCGGACGGCACCCGGGAGCTGGTGTACCGCTACTGCGGGTACGACGTGGAGAACGGAGAAGATGGGGAGGAGCTTGTCCTCCATCTGAAGGACGACCACTACGACTTCTTCATGGATCTCCGCTACAAGCTCTATCCCCAGTACGACCTGATGGAGCGCAGCGTGGTCATCCGGAACCAGACGGAGGCCCCCATCCAGATTGAAAAGCTGCACAGCGCCCAGTTCCACATTCCCTACGAAAACCTGAACTTCTCCAACGTTCACGGCCACTGGGGCGCCGAGCAGCAGCGTTTTGTCCAGAAGGTCAGCTACGGCAAGATTATCATTGAAAACCGCAGGGGCATCTCCACCCACAACCACAACCCCTACTTCGTCCTGGACCGGGACGCCACGGAGACCGAGGGCCAGGTCTACTTCGGCGCCCTGCGGCTGAGCGGCAACTTCAGCGGCGTGGTGGAGCAGACCCAGTACGGCGAGACCCTGGTGCAGATGGGTCTCAACTCCCACGACTTCCTGCTGGAGCTGCAGCCCGGGGAGAGCCTGGAGGCCCCGGCCATCCTCTGCGGCTATTCCAACCACGGCTTTGAGCCCATGTCCCAGAACCTGCACCGCTTTGCCCGGGACCGCATCCTCCGGGAGGGCTTCCGCCCGGTGCTGTACAACTCCTGGGAGGCCACCGAGTTCCATGTGACCAGCCGGGAGCAGATCAAGCTGGCCCAGAAGGCCAAGGAGATGGGCGCGGAGCTGTTTGTCCTGGACGACGGCTGGTTCGGCGAGCGCCACAGCACCCAGAACGGCCTGGGCGACTGGTACGTCAACGAGGGCAAGTTCCCCAACGGCCTGGAGGAGCTTGTGGACGCGGTCAAGGCCCTGGATATGAAGTTCGGCATCTGGGTAGAGCCGGAGATGGTCAACCCCAAGGCCCAGCTCTACCAGGACCATCCGGATTGGATCTACCACTATGAGACCCGGGTCACCGACACCTCCCGGGTGCAGTACGTGCTGAACATCACCAAGCCGGAGGTGCAGGAGTTCATTTACAACATGCTGGACAACCTGCTGACCCGGTATGACATCGACTACATCAAGTGGGACGCCAACCGCCCCATCTCCCAGACAGGCCCCCAGCGGGACGTGTGGTACCGGCACATCCAGATCATTTACGACATCGTCAAGCAGCTGAAGAAAAAGCATCCCGACGTTCTCTTTGAGGCCTGCGCCTCCGGAGGCGGGCGGATTGACTACGGCATCCTGGGTATTTTTGACGACTTCTGGACCAGCGACAACACCGACGCCTATGACCGTCTGTACATTCAGGACGCCTATTCCCGCATCTACCCCATCAAGGCCATGCGGGCCTGGGTCACCGACTGTCCCAACTTCCTTTCCGGCCGGGTGATTCCCCTGACCTTCCGCTACCACAGCGCCATGATGGGCACCCTGGGCGTGGGCTGCAACATCCTGAAATTCTCCCCGGAGGAGATGGAGCTGTCCCAGAAGATGATCGCCCTTTACAAGACCATCCGCCCCATTATCCAGGAGGGCACCTTCTACCGGCTGGACAATCCCTCGGCAGACCAGTATTTCCTCTATGAATACCTCAAGGAGGACCAGGGCGTGATTTTCGCCTTCCTGCCCCAGAGCAGGGTGGGCCACCGGGGCACCACCATCCGGCTGCGGGGCCTGGAGGAGCAGGCGCGGTACACCCTGCACACCTCCAAGGGGGACATCACCAAAAGCGGCGCCTATCTGATGCGCCACGGGCTGGAAATCAAGCTCAGCGGCGACTATGCCAGCGCCGTCGTCCAGTTTGAGAAAAATCAATCAGTCGGGTAAGCCCGACATAAAAAATTTTGGAGGGAGAAAACGATGAAATTATCCGCAGGAAGAAAATTATGCTTCGGCGTAGGTGCATTGGGCAAGGATTTGTGCTATGCTATGATTACGACCTACCTGATGATCTACCTCACCGACACCGTGGGGCTGGCGCCCCTCTTTGTGGGCAACCTGTTCCTGGTGGCCCGTGTCTGGGACGCCGTCAACGACCCCATGATGGGCTTTGTGGTGGACAACACCCGTACCCGCTGGGGTAAGTTCCGCCCCTGGATTCTGATCGGTACCCTGATTAACGCAGGCATCCTGATTATGCTGTTCCGGGGCCCTGAGCTGGAGGGCTTTGCCCTGTATGCCTACTACTCCGCCATGTACATCCTCTGGGGCATGACCTACACCATTATGGACATCCCCTACTGGTCCATGCTGCCCTCCATGTCCTCCACCAAGGAGGAGCGGGACGCCGCCTCCGTCATCCCCCGTATCTTCGCCAGCAGCGCCTGGCTGCTGGTGGGCGCCTTCGGCCTGAAAATGATCGACACCCTGGGCAAGGGGAATGAGGCCAAGGGCTACGCCTCCACCTCCATTGTGGTGGCTGCGGTCTTTGTGGCCACCATTCTGGTCACCGTAATCTTCGCCCGGGACCGCAGCAGCATGGACGCCGACTCCGGCAAAAAGGCGGAGCGCACCTCCCTGAAGTACGCCATCCATGTGATTGCCGCCAACGACCAGCTGAAGGTGTACATCGGCGTGGTGCTGGCCTACAACCTGGTGGTGCAGCTGGCCGGCGGCATGGCCCTGTATTACTTCAAGTACGTCACCATGGACGAGAACCTGTTCCCCTACTTCACCACTGCCGCCTCCGTGGCCGAGATGGGCGCGCTGTTCCTCTTCCCCGTCCTCTCCCGCTTCATGAGCAAGAAGCAGGTGTTTGCCATCGCCAGCTTCACCCCCGCCATCGGCCTGATCGGCCTGCTGGTGGCCGGCATGGCGGCCCCCGACAACATCCCCCTCATCATTGTCTGCGGCCTGTTCTATAAGTTCGGCTCCGGCCTGACCCTGGGCGCCACCACCGTTATGCTGGCCGACGTCATCGACTACGGCGAGGTAACCCTGGGCACCCGGAACGAGAGCATCGTGGCCTCCTTCCAGACCCTGCTGGTGAAAACCGCTTCCGCCGTGGCCGGCTGGCTCATTGGCGTGGGCCTGACCATCTCCGGCTTTGTGGAGAACGTCCCCCAGACTGAGGGGACCATCATGGGCATGCGGATTCTCATGGGCGTGGTGCCCTCCGTCATCACCGTGCTGGCCTTCGTGATTTATGTCAAGGGCTACAAGCTGGAGGGCAGCTATCTGGAGCAGATCACCAAACAACTGAGAGCAAATAAGGTGGAAAAATAATGTTTCTTGGCGTAGACTACTATCCCGAACAGTGGGACCCCTCCATGCTGGAGGAAGATCTGGACAACATTTGTGAGCTGGGGTGCAGCGCCATCCGCATTGCGGAGTTCGGCTGGCACCTGATGGAGAAGGCGGAGGGCCAATTTGACTTTTCCTTCTTCGACCATGTGATTGAGCGGGCCAAGGCCCGGGGGCTGTCCATTGTTATGGGCACCCCCACGGCCACCATCCCCGCCTGGCTGGCCAAAAAGCACCCCGCCATCCTTTCCGAGTTTGAAAACGGGTCCAAGCGGGTCTTTGGCGGCCGGCACGTATACTGCTTCAACAGCAGGGAGATGTATGTCTACTCCGAGCGCATCATCCGGGCCATGGCGGAGCACTACAAAAACGAGCCGGCCATCATCGCCTGGCAGATCGACAACGAGCTGGGCCACGAGGACAGCGACATCTGCTACTGCGCCCAGTGCAAAGCGGCCTTCCAGGACTGGCTGCGGGAGAAGTTTAAGGGGGATATCGGCCGTCTCAACCAGACCTATGGGACCGTTTTCTGGTCCCAGGAGTACAACGATTTTGACGAAATCCCCCTGCCCGCCCCCACCATCACCACCCACAACCCCGCCCTGCGGCTGGATTGGGAGCGGTTCCGCAGCGAGAGCATTGTGAAGTTCGCCGCCTTCCAGCGCCGGCTGCTGAAGGAGATCATGCCCCACGCGGTGGTCATGCACGACTTCCCCGGGGGCGGGCTGGGCAAGCACGTGGACTATTCCGCCGTGGCCCGGCACCTGGCCTTCGCCGCCTACAACAACTATCCCGTCTGGGGCGGCCAGCGGGAACCCCTGTCCCCCGGCGAGATCGCCTTCGGCCTGGATTATATCCGGGGGCTGAAGCAGAAAAATTTCTGGATCACCGAGGCCATCATGGGCGCCCAGGGGCACGACGTCACCGGCTTCTCCCCCCGCCCCAACCAGGCCAAGATGTGGGCCTACCAGAGCATGGCCCGGGGCTGCGAGTCCATCTTCTTCTTCCGCTACCGGGGCGCCACCAAGGGCGCGGAGCAGTTCTGCTACGGCGTGCTGGACGCGGACAATGTGAAGCGCCGGAAGTATTATGAGGTGCAGAGCTTTTTCCAGGACATCAGCCGCTACGCCCCCCAGCTGGAAACCCCCATCGCCAGCCGGGCGGCCATCGTGTATGATTACGACTCCCTGGCCGCCTTCCGGATTCAGCGGCAGAGCGTGCTGCTGGACTGCGAGGCCGAGATGAAGAAGTTCCACAAATTCTTCTACGACCGGAACATCCCTGTGGACGTGATCCCCGCGGACAGCGACCTGAGCGGCTATCAGGTGCTGGTCCTCCCCCAGATGATTATTTCCAAGCCGGAATTCCAGGCCAGGCTCAAGGCGTTTGTGGAGCAGGGCGGGACGGCGGTGCTCACCTACCGGGACTTTGTCAAGGACTCGGACAACAACCTGGTGCTGGGCAAGCAGATCCCCGTGGGCTTCGACGCCTTTGCCGGCGTCTGCGTGGCGGAGACGGAAAGCCTCCAGGAGGGGCAGGAGTTCCCCCTGGCCGGTGAAGGCGCGATGGCCGGCATCCAGGGCCACGGCGGCATCTTCCGCGAAATGCTGCTGCCCCAGGGCGCCCAGGTACTGCTGCGCTACGCCGACCCCTTCTACCGGGAGTTTGCCGCCGCCACCCGAATGGCCCAGCAGGACGGCTTTGTATACTATCTGGGCTGCGGCCTGGAGGAGGGTATCCTCTCCGGAATCCTGGAGCAGGTCATCGCCCGGCACGGCATTGTCCCGGTGCAGTCCCCCTCCGGCGTGGAAGTGGTCTTCCGGGGCGGCCGGGAGGATGGAATCCGCATGGTCATCAACCACAACGCCTGGGAAACCACCTACGACGGCGAGGTTCTGGCCCCCTTCCAGTGCAGCATCCATCCTGCGGCGGCCAGGCAGTAACCCCCTCCCAGGCAAAACGAAACACCAGAACCAAGGGCAGGCGCGCACACTGCGCGCCTGCCCTTTTCCGGTGGGACGCCCTTTGCGGAATTGAAAACCGGGGAAAAAACCGGTATAATACCTCCACAGGAACAAAATCGCAAAGGAGGCGGTGCCCGTGCCCGTTGATATGAAACGAACCATTGCGGAGGCCACACAGACCCTGCTGGTAAAGCGGCATGTGAGGAAGCTGACGGTGAAGGATATTGTGGAGGAGTGCCACATCACCCGCCAGGCCTTTTATTACCATTTCGAGGGCATCCCGGAACTGCTCCGCTGGATGATCGACGGATATTTCGAACATGTTATGAAGGCGGCGGCCGCTCAGGAGGACGGGGAGGCCGGGCTGCGCTGCTTCTTTGTCATGGCGGTCAACGCCGCCCCCTATATGGAGCGGGGGATGAAAAGCAACTATGGAGGGGAGCTGAAGCAGCTGCTGCGCCAGTGCTTCCAGCGCTACTTCGCCCTGGCGGCAGAACAAAGCAACATCTATCCCAACTGCCCCCGCTCCCAGATGGCCATTATCCAGCGTTACCACTGCCAGGCCATTTTGGGGATGCTGGAGGAGTGGACGGAGGAGGACACCGAGCATCTGGACCAGATTGTCCACACCCTATACCACATCATGACGGCGGACATCCCCCCCTGGGACGGCCGGAACTGAATATGGACCAATCAAAAGCGCCGGAGTGTAAAAACTTTTTACACTCCGGCGCTTTTTGTATAGACAGGTCTGAAAATCTGCAAATTGTATCCGGCGGCGGGCAGCCTATAATAAGAACCAGAAAGGGGGTCTGGACATGGCCCATGAAATTCTCTCCGTCAAGCTCTGCGAGCTGGAAGATCAGCTTTCCCGGCTGAGCGGCCGCATCCATCTAAGCGAAACCGCCGGCCAGTCCCAGCTGCGGCAGGAAATACAGGCGCTGCGCCGGGAGTGTGATGAAACAGAGCTGGCCCTGGGCGCCAGGCTGCGCCACTCCCAATGCGCCATGGTATCCGTTCTGGCCAATTCCTACAACGCGGTGGAAACCGCCATCCAAGCCGCCGGGGACGCCCTGCGCAGCCAGGCGCAGAACGCCCCTCCGGAGGAGGCGGCGGAGCAAAAGATCCTGCTGGCGGAATACGCCCTGGATTTCGCCATACAGGCGTCCAACCAGGCGCTGCTGCTCTCCATGCAGGCTATTGACGCCCAGCTAACCCAACAAGCCATGGAAAGGAGACCGTTATGAAAGAGGTAAAGGCCCCAAAGCGGCCGCTGATTTACTATTACTGCATTGTGCTGCTGATCATCCTGCTGTTCAACATGATCGTCACCCCCATGCTCTCCCAGAGCCAGGTGACGGAGGTGGACTACGGCACCTTCATGGATATGATTGAGGAGCAGGACATCGGCATTGTGCAGGTGGAGGACACCCAGATCATCTTTACCGATAAGGCTGAAACCACGGTGTACAAAACCAGCCCCATGGAGGACCCCACCCTGACCCAGCGCCTGCACGAGTCGGGCGCGGTCTTTGACCGGGTGATTGAGGAGCCGGTCTCCCCCCTGTGGACGCTGTTTCTCACCCTTGTGCTGCCCATCCTGATTTTTGTGGGCCTGGGCCAATACATGAGCAAAAAGCTCATGGAGCAGGCGGGAGGCGGCAAGGGCTCCATGGCCTTCGGCATGGGCAAGAGCAACGCCAAGGTCTATGTCCAGTCCACCAAGGGCATCCGGTTCTCCGACGTGGCCGGCGAGGACGAGGCCAAGGAAAGCCTGTGGGAGATTGTGGACTACCTGCACAATCCGGAGAAGTACACCCAGGCAGGCGCAGCCATGCCCAAGGGCATCCTGCTGGTAGGCCCTCCGGGCACCGGCAAGACCATGCTGGCCAAGGCCGTGGCCGGCGAGGCCAACGTCCCCTTCTTCTCCATCTCCGGGTCGGAATTCGTGGAGATGTTTGTGGGTATGGGCGCTTCCAAGGTGCGGGACCTGTTCCGCCAGGCCAAGGAAAAGGCCCCCTGCATCGTGTTTATAGATGAGATTGACGCCATCGGCCAAAAGCGCAGCTCCGGCAGCGTCTCCGGCGGCAACGACGAACGGGAGCAGACCCTCAACCAGCTGCTGACCGAGATGGACGGCTTTGAAGAAAATACCGGCGTCATTATCCTGGCGGCCACCAACCGGCCGGAGGCGCTGGACCCGGCCCTCACCCGGCCGGGGCGCTTTGACCGCCGGGTGCCGGTGGAGCTGCCTGACCTTGCGGGCCGGGAGGCCATTTTGAAGGTCCACGCAAAGAAGATCAAGGCGGCGGAGGACGTGGATTTCCACACCATCGCCCGTATGGCGGCCGGCGCCTCCGGCGCGGAGCTGGCCAATATGATTAACGAGGCCGCCCTCCGGGCGGTGCGCAGCGGGCGTACCGTGGTCAACCAGTCCGACCTGGAGGAGAGCATTGAGGTGGTTATCGCCGGGTACCAGAAGAAAAACGCCGTCCTGTCCGACCAGGAGAAGAAGGTGGTCTCCTATCACGAGATTGGCCACGCCCTGGTGGCCGCCCTGCAGGACCACTCCGCCCCCGTGCAGAAAATCACCATCATCCCCCGCACCTCCGGCGCCCTGGGCTACACCATGCAGGTGGACGCCGGGGACAAGTACCTGCTGACCAAGGAGGAGATTGAAAACAAAATCGCCACCTACACCGGCGGCCGGGCCGCCGAAGAAGTGGCCTTCGGGCAGATCACCACCGGCGCGTCCAACGATATTGAGCAGGCCACCAAGCTGGCCCGGGCCATGATCGCCCGCTACGGCATGAGCCAGGACTTTGACATGGTAGCCATGGAGACGGTGCAAAATCAGTATCTGGGCGGGGACGCCTCCCTGGCCTGTTCCCCCCAGACCCAGAAGGAAATCGACCAAAAGGTGGTGGAGCTGGTTAAGACCCAGCACGCGAAGGCCCGCAAGCTCCTGGAGGACAACCGGGAGAAGCTGGACGAGCTGGCCGCCTTCCTCTATGAAAAGGAGACCATTACCGGCGAGGAATTTATGCGTATCTTGACAGGAGGGGAGCAGAAATGAGACGGCGCTCTGGATTCGGCTGGCTGGAGCTGGTCATTGGAATCGCCCTTATCATCCTGGGTATCTTTGCCTTTGCGGAGCCGGAGCTGGCTCTCAGCGGCCTGGTCTTTGCCTACGGCGTCGTCGCCGTCATTATGGGTGTGGCGGACATCGTCCTGTTCATTGAGGTGGAGCGGTATACCGGCTTCGGCCCCATTCTCTCCCTGATCTCCGGGGTGCTGAGCGTCATGACCGGCCTGATGCTGGTGGTCTATCCCGGGGCAGGCGTGCTGGTGCTGACCATTTTGTTCCCTCTTTGGTTCATCGCCCACAGCATATCCCGTCTGGCCCATCTGGGGCACATCCGCTTTGTGGCGGGGAACGGGACCTACTATTTCACCTTGATTGTCAATTTAATTGGATTGGCCTTGGGTATCCTGATGTTCATTCACCCCCTGTTCACCCTGACCACCATCTGCTGTATTGCCAGCGCATACCTGATCCTGCTGGGTGTGGACAGCGTGGTCATGGCGGTCAGCCGGATGGGGAACCGGCGGTGAACGCCCCCTGCCTCCCCCCACGGACACAAACGCCGCCCTTCCGGATGATTCCCCGGAAGGGCGGCGTTTTATCTCAATTGTTTTCTGGTTGGGTGTCCGCCTTATTCGGTGGCAGCCCGGGCCAGTCGCACGATCTCTCCCACGCCGCTGAGCACCACGGTGGGGCGGTAAGCGTAGGTTTTCAGGGTCTCCACCGTGGACACGCCGGACAGCACCAGCACGGTGGACATACCGCTCTCCATGCCGGAGATGACGTCCGTATCCATCCGATCCCCCACCATCACCGCGTCAGCGGAGTGGCAGTTGAGCATCCGCAGCCCGGTGCGCATCATCAGGGGATTGGGCTTCCCGCAGAAATAAGCCTGGGTACCGGTGGCCATTTCGATGGGGGCCACCAGAGCCCGGCAGGCAGGGGCGATGCCGTTTTCAATGGGGCCGGAGACGTCAGAGTTGGCCCCGATGAGCTTCGCCCCGCCCAGCACCAGATTGGTGGCCTTTGTCAGGGTGTCCAGGGAGTAGGCCCTCCCCTCCCCCACCACCACATAGTCCGGGTTCACATCGTTCATGGTGATGCCGGCGTCGTACAGGGCGTTGAACAGCCCCGCCTCGCCAATTACAAAGGCGGAACAGCCGGGGGCCTGCTCCTTCAAAAAAGCCGCCGTGGCCAGGGCGCTGGTATAAAAGTGCTCCTCTGAAACGTCCAGCCCCATGCGGGCCAGCTTCTGCTGCAGCTCCTTGGGGGTATAGCCGCTGTTGTTGGTCAGGAACAGGTACTCCTTCCCCTCGTCATGCAGCCACTGGATAAACTCCGACACGCCGGGCAGAATCCGGTTCCCATGGTAGATGACGCCGTCCATATCGCAGATAAAGCCGTGTTTCTGGTTAAAACCAAGTTTCTGTTCCATATCGAACTCCTACATCTGTGCATCCACATATTCCGCCCAATCCAACGGGGCCCTTATTTCGACAGGAACAGTATACCAAAAGAACCTGCATCTGTCACCCACAGAGATGTAAAATAAACGCTAACTTTTCCTGCCCCGCGACTGGGTGTGCCCGCCCAGCCCCTGCCATCCCGCTTGACACCCGCCATTTTTGTATCATCCGCCAGTTTCCAGGGGCAAACTTTGTCATCTCCGCGCATGAAGAAACGGGAATCGGAATTGTCAGACCGGTACAGCTGTGCTATAGTAAGGTCAGAATTCGGTTCCACCTAATTTCAGGGGGACAATCCGCAGCCTGGAAAACGGAGGTGGTCATATGAAAACCTTTGTGTATACCATTACCGACCCCATGGGAATCCATGCCAGGCCGGCAGGTATGCTGGTCAAGGCGGCCAAGGCCTTTCCTGACACGGAAATCACCGTTGCCAAGAGCAGCGCCTCCGCCAAAGCCACGCAAATGATCCGGCTGATGAGCCTGGGCATCCAGGCGGGCGACCAGGTCACTGTGACAGTGCAGGGCGGGGACGAGGACGCCGCCCTGGACGCTGTGATCCAGCTGTTCCGCCAGTGCCTGTAACCGTCCCGGGGCCACCGGGACATCCAAACCATTACCAGACAGGAGGGAAGAAGTATGACGGTATTGCAGGGGCACGGGGTTTCCCAGGGTGCCGCCCATGGTCCCCTCTACTTCTTCCGTCGGAGCGCCTCTCCCCAGGAGGCAGCCCATGGGGGCTGTGACCCGGAGGAGGAAGGGAAACGGCTGGCTTGTGCCCGTGACGCGGCGGCCCAGGAGCTGCTGGAGCTGGCCGGCACCGCCGAAGCCGCGGCTGGAAAAAGCGGCGCCGCCCTGTTCGAGGCCCACGCCATGCTGCTGGAGGACGAGGACGCGGTCGCAACCGCTGACGCGCTGATTGCCCAGGGGCACAGCGCGGAGTACGCCGTGGCCCAGGCGGCCAAGACGGTTTCCGCCCTTCTTTCCAACACCGGCAGCCCGGAGCTGCTGGCCCGGGCCGCCGATGTACAGGATGTGGCGGACCGGCTGCAGCGGCTGCTGTCCGGGGCCCGGGAGGCCCTGCTTTCCTTTCCCCATCCCGTCATCCTGTGCGCCGAGGATCTCTCCCCCTCGGAAACCATCCGGCTGGACAAGCGCCGGATTCTGGCCATCGCCACGCGGGGGGGGTCTGCCAGCAGCCACACCGCCATTCTGGCCCGCACCCTGGGCATTCCGGCCGTCTGCGGCCTGGGGGGGGCGCTGGACGAAAGCCTTCATGGGCGGGAGGCCGTCCTTTCCGGGGACACCGGCCAGCTGATTTTGGACCCCGACCAGGCCGCCATGCGGATTCTGGAGGAAAGCCTGGCCAGGCGGGCCAGCCATCAGGCCAAGTACCGATCCATGATCGGCCTGGACGACCGCACACTGGACGGCAGGCCCCTGCCCATCTGCTGCAACATCGCCTCCCCGGAGGATGTGTCCGCCGTCCTGCACAACGACGGCCGGGGCATCGGCCTGTTCCGCTCTGAATTCCTCTACCTGGCCTCCCAGGACTATCCCCAGGAGGATGTGCAGTTCCACGCCTACCGGCAGGTGGCCGCGGCCATGGACGGCAAGCGGGTGGTCATCCGCACCCTGGACATCGGCGCGGACAAGCAGATTGATTACTTCCACCTGCACCCTGAGGAAAACCCTGCCCTGGGTATGCGCGCCGTCCGGCTGTGCTTGGCGCAGCCGCAGATGTTCAACACGCAGCTGCGGGCGCTCTATCGGGCCAGCGCCTACGGAAATTTAGCCATTCTCCTGCCCATGATTACCAGCGTGTGGGAGCTCCAGGCCTGCCGCCAAGCCTGCCGCCGGGCTATGGAGGAGCTGGCGGAGCAGGGCATCCCCTTCAACCCAGACACACAGCTGGGCGTCACGATAGAAACCCCAGCCGCTGTGATGATGGCCCCGGAGCTGGCCAGGGAGGCGGACTTTTTCTCCGTGGGCACCAACGACCTGACCCAGTATACCCTGGCCTGCGACCGCCAGTGCGCCGGGCTGGAGCCATATTTCAATCCCCGGCACCCGGCGGTGCTGCGGCAGCTGAAGCTGGCCGCCGACGCCGCCCACCAGGCCGGAATTCCCATTGGGATCTGCGGGGAGCTGGCAGCCGACCCAGATCTGCTGCCCACCTTCCTGGCTCTGGGCATTGACGAGCTCAGCGTCGCCCCCTCCTCCGTGCTGCCCCTCCGGGCCGCCCTGCGGGAAATTAACACCGCGGACTGTGATCTCCGTCTGCTGGCGGAGTAGCCCTCCCCAACAAACAGACAGCCAACGCCTGGCTATTCAAGCCTGGCGTTGGCTGTTTTTCTTTTTCGGCCATCTTCTTCCATCGTATTCCCACGCCTTCCTGGATAAAATAGGCGGGGGACCGGGAGCCGCCGTCTGGGGCATCCGCGGGCCATCACAAAGAACGGAGGAGTCATCCATGACCAGTCACACCATGACAAAACAGGACATTCGCGCGTTCGGCGCCCACCTCCTGCAGGAGGAGCGAAGCCAGGGTACCATCGAAAAGTACCTGCGTGACGTGGGCGCATTCCATTGCTGGCTGCAAGGCGCCCCGGTGACCAAGGAGAAGGTCATCGCCTGGAAGGAGCACCTGCTCTCCAGGAATTATGCGGCCGCCACCATCAACTCCATGCTGTCCTCCCTCCACGGGCTGCTGGATTTTCTGGGGTGGCGGGAGTGCCGGGTCCACTTTCTGAAAATTCAGCGCAAGCTGTTCCGCGCCCCGGAGCGGGAGCTGAGGAGGGAGGAATTCATCCGTCTGGTGGCCGCCGCCCGGAGCAGCGGGCGGGAGCTGCCCGCCCTGGTCATGGAGACCATCTGCGCCACCGGCATCCGGGTGTCTGAGGTGCGCCACATCACGGTGGAGGCCGCGGACGCCGGACGGACGGACATTATGCTGAAGGGGAAGATCCGGACCATCTTCCTGCCTGGAAAGCTGTGCCGAAGGCTGCGGAAATACGCCAGAAAAACCACATCACATCTGGCCCCATCTTCCGTTCCCGCACCGGGGCGTGCCTTTCCAGGCGGAGAATCTGGGCCATCATGAAGCAGATTGGGCGGTCCGCCGGCGTTCCTCTCAGCAAGGTTTTTCCCCATAACCTACGCCATCTGTTCGCCACGCTCTTTTACCGCGCCAGCAGAGACATTGTGCAGCTGGCCGACGTGCTGGGCCACAGCAGCATCAACACCACCCGGCTCTATCTGATGACCTCAGGGGCTGAGCACGCCCGGCGCATCAATCAGTTGGGTTTGATCCTATAGGCGCGAAATCTGCATTTTGTCCTGAAAGACGGGCTGCCCAGCCTGAAAGCCAGAACCGGAGTGGGAGGAAGGGAGGGCGGTCTGCCGCGCCCCCCTCCGCCAAGGCGGAAAGACGGCTAAATTGCTTGATTATGTACGGACGGGATGGTATAATGACTGCAAAACAGTTATTATACTCCAATTATCCAACGCCCTTTTTCTCGCTCCTTGCGGAGTAACCGAAAAAGCTGGCCATGATACCATTCCGGCGTTGCCGGGATGATATCATCATGTAAATTCCCAGTAGGTGGGGCGGCCTTTGCCGGTCTGCGGCGTCCCACCTGGGCGGGTTCGACCTGTGGAGCGGGACAAAATGCAGATTTTGTGTCCGCTTCCCCAGTCCCGACCAGCGCGTGGGACAGCGTCTCTCCATGGCGGCAATCCGTCCATGGAGCTACAGCGCCTGCCCCCGGTTTGCCGCGCCAATCCCCGCCATCAGGGGCTTAAAACCGGCCCATCCTGCCACGGGGTTCCCGCGCCGCAAATGTGACGGCAATGTGATTTTTAAAGCAGTCATCTTGTCTTGAAACGATATGCCATAGATAGTATAATTCAAAAAGTATACAAATCCCAGACTGCTTTTCCCCATTTCACATTGAAAACATACAGCTTTCAAGAGAGGGCATTGCAGCCTTCCCGGCCACAGGAACGGCTCTCTGGCCCATGCGCCTGTTTGATACTACCTCACGCGGAGGGTGAACTATGATACAGCAGCACTATCTGGGCGGTTTCGTCGGATTGAATACCGGCCGAATTGAGGACTGCCACAGCAAAATGACCATACGAGCCCCCTCGTCGTCGGTTTCCGGCGGCTTCTGCGGAGAAAACCGGGGAATTCTGATCCGCTGCGCCGCCCAGGGGCGGCTGTCCCAAGGGAGGCGGAAAAGCGGCTTCGCCGCCCTTCGAAAGGGCACGGAAAAAAGCTGCCTTTGGCTGCGGGAAAGGGACGAAGGGGAGGATGGCTGGACGGACTGGCCCCTGTCCCGGCGGGCCGACGGGCTGAGCCGGGAGGATCTGCCCGACTGGGACTTTGCCTCCACCTGGTACCTGTCCCACTCCGGAGCAGGCCCTGTCCTGGGCCTGTATGACCGTCGGGAGGCGCCGGAACAGCCGGAGCAGGTGGTGGAAATCCGTACCCGCCAGCAGCTGAGGGAGGCCGCCCAGGCCGTCAACAGCGGCACGGCGGAACCGGGCACCCTGTACCGCCTGACCGGGGATATTGACCTGGGCGGCACCGCCTGGACCCCCATCGGGCCGGACCAGAACCAGCCCTTCCAGGGCTGCTTCGACGGAAATGGCCACCGCGTATATAATTTCACCGTCAATACCGCCAGGCACCCCCTGGCCGGTCTGTTTGGTTGCGTGGGGAAGGGCGGCCGGGTGGTCAACCTTTCGGTGGACTGTGTGCTGCTGGGCAAAGGCAGCTCCGCCGGTCCCCTGTGCGGGCTGAATCAGGGCAGCATTATCAACTGCACCGCCAGCTCCACCGGGAACTACGCCCGCTATTCCGGCGGTCTGGCCGGCCAGAACGCGGGGACCATCCTCCGCTGCGCCGCTTATGGAAGGATCTCCCGGGGCGCCGTCATCCCCTGGTGGGCGGGAGCCGCCCTCATGCTCCTGCTGTGCCTGCCCCTGCCCGCTTACTTTGCCTTTACCGCCCAAGCCACCGCCCAGGAGGTATTCGCCCCCATTATCCTCGACCCCAACGCCAAGCCCATTGACCCCGGGGAGGGGGAAATCGTCACCCCGGAGCCGGAGCAGTCCTCCGACACCAGCGCCAGCTTTATCATGAACGCGGAGATGACCGTGGGGACGGAAAATTATGCCGGGGCCATCGGCCTGCGCTGCCCCACCTGGAGCACAAGGGGCTTCGTAGCCACCGTCCGTCTCACGGAGGAGGACCAGGCCAAAATCGGTTACGCCGGAGGGGGCGGCATGGTCACCCTGTACCAGTCGGGGCTGATTGCCCCCGGCTATGGCATCGACGTAATCACCCTGGGCGCTCTGCCCGACGGCAGCCGCCTGCCCGCGGGGGCCTATGAGCTGTCCGTACTGCTGGAATTTTACGACGTAAACACCAACGAAAAATCCTCGGTCAACACCGTGGTGCCTCTGGAGGTCACCGTGGAATAAAGCCGCTATTTCAATGAAAAGGAGGGAGCGTCCATGCGTCTGCAATGCCGGCCCACGCACCTGCTGGATCAGAAGACCATCGGAAAAAACCTGCACCGCCTGGGCGCCGCCCTGGTGTGCCTTTGCCTGCTGCTAACCTTGCTGCCAGTGAGCGTCTGGGCCGCCGATCCCTACCGGGTGGACTTTGTCAATTATGACCTGTCCCAAATTGAGGGCACAGGGCCTTATGATGGGGTGCCGGAGGGCGCCAGGCTGTGTACAGCCGATGAATTAAGGGATGTTGCGGGGTTCACTCCCACCCCAGGCGCCACCTGGTATCTCTATCTGGCCGGAGGCGGCGATACCCCGTCCTACAGTCCCCAGCCCATTCCCGATCCCCCCGCCCGGGAGGGCTATACCTTCCGGGACTGGGCCGCCCAGGGCGCGGCAGGGGACGACATCTACACCGTCACTGGGGCCACCACCTTTGTGGCCCGCTACCTGTCCCACAGCCAATACATCATCAACCTCTACTACCAGTTTGACAATGAAAACAACACCGCCGCCGCGGAGACCACCACCGTTCCCTTCGGCTTGAGGGAAACTTTCTCCATCGCCCTGCCCACGCTGGACTCCCTGAAAGGGCTGAACCCCAGCATTAAGGGCAGCGCGGAACTGAACCAGATGATTTCCGGCGGTACCTTCTCCGGCACGGTGGATGAGGACTTTTTGACGGCCTGCCGGAACGCCGGCTTTGTAGCCTGGGACGAGGATGCACAGGACTATGCCAAGGATGAGTCCGGCAATGTGCAGATCAACATTCCCGTCACCTACTCCGTCACCGGAAACATTGAATTCCGGGTGGAGTATTGGCAGCAAAATCCGGACAACGACGATTATACCCAGGTTTCGGCTGATGCCTATACCGGCTCCGTCACCGGCACCACCCTGGTCAGCCTGAACAACCTGGGGCTGACCAAGGCCTATGAGGGCTTCACCCTGACGGCCGCCTCTGCCGAGGACGCCGACAGCTATAACATTAACGCCGACGGCAGCAGCATCATCAGGCTGTACTACGACCGGGACGTCTACTACCTTTACTACAAAATGAACGGCGGAAACGCCCGGGAGCCCCTCCAGCTGCGCTGCGGCCAGGCCATCCCTGCCGCTGTCACAGATACCCCAACCCGCTCCGGCTACACCTTCCACAGCTGGAGCTGGTTGGACGGGGACGGAGATGCGCTGAACACACCTCCCACTGTTATGCCTAACCACGACCTGACCCTGGAGGCCAACTGGAACGGCGCGGACACAAAGGTAACCTTGATCTACTGGCTGGAAAACGCCAACGACGACGACTATACCGTGGCGGGCCAGCTGGAGATCCCGGTCACATCCGGCCAGACGGTAGGGTACCAGGATAGCCGCTATCCTCAGGCCTCCGCCGTGGACGTTGCAATCAACCCGTTCCTGGATGTTGATGCCATGAGGGATGCCGGTATTCCCGACGGGGCATATTTCACCTTCGCCTCAGCGGACAGCTCCACTCAGTTCCCCACGGGGACGGAGGGCGGCCCAAAAGTCGCGGAGGGCGACGGCTCCACCGTCATCAACATCGGCTATACCCGGAATGAGTATACTTTGGTATTTCATCTGGGGTGGCAAGCAACTTGGAGTTATCGAGTTGTAAGTGGAGGCGCATCCAGCGGCCAAACAGCCGATGATTGGAAATCCGGATATGATAGTTCATTCTTGCCCTTGGGCGGTTCTCCAGAAATGAGTATTGGGGGTAGAACCTACACCATTACGGACGACCCTTCCGGCTGGTACCAGTTCTCGGCCAAATACGGAGCATATATCTCCGACCAGTGGCCGGTGCGGGAGCTGATCTCACCAGGAGGCTGGACCGGTTGGCGCCCCTTTTATGGGTGGGGTACCCATAATCTCAGTCAATATGCACAAAAGCACGCCGATACAAACGGCGTCATTAACGGGGTCTACTCCACCATGTCTGCTGATCTGATCATTGATCCCGAGTCACCGGAAACCGCACACCATCTGGTCGCCTATTTTGACTGGAGTACCAGTGGTAAGGTATGGACATACCATTACTTGTTTGAAGCCGTGTCAGGCACAGGAGAAAACGGTGAAGCATTTGCCGGCTCCAATTATGAAACATATTCTTCCGTGAAGAATGTCACAGCCGATGGGTTTGAGACGATACAGGGGCTGCGTTTTTATCCATTCGGTTCGTCTATGACCATTTTGAGTCTTGAACAGATTGATGCACAAAACGCCCCCGTCTTCTCCAACGTAACCTATCAGTATGGCTGCTATAGCGGCAACGACGTCTACTTCTTCTACACCTACGACGACTACACCCTGACCTACAACGAGAACAACGCGAATCTGTCGAATGGCACCGAGGCAAAAACGAGGACGGAAAACTTCCACTACATAGAAGGCCGGCCGGTGGCTGAACAGATCCAGGACGCCAACTATACCCCCGACCCCTTCGTTTCCTCCTACGGCAATGAATATACGTTCCTGGGCTGGTACACCTCCAACCTCACCGCGGACGCCACCGACAACGAGCGGTTCCGGGTGGACTGGGACACCTTCTCCCCCAGCTCCAATGTCAACATTTATGCCGCCTGGGAGGCCCCGAAATTCACCCTGACCCTCATTGTTCCCGGAGGCACTTTGTACGACGACACCCTGACACAGTTTGAGGACAAAGGCTACACTGTAACCAGCTCCACCGATGGGCAGGGCGTGACCACCTATGTGGTCTCCGGCATCCCCGGCGGCACCAAGGCCAGTGAAATTGTGGCAAATCGCCGCGGGGCGCAGAGCAGCCACGGCCTGGCCTTCGACTACTGGGGCTATGAGGTCAACGGCATGGAACAGCGCTATCTCTTTGACGAGTCCCAGCTGGTCACCGGCGACCTGACCCTTACCGCCCGGTGGAAAACCGAGTACACCGGCCAGTATACCGTGCGCTGGCTCACCACGACAGGCCCCGGCACATCTTCCGGATCACTGGTCATAGATGGCACGACCTACTATCTCCTGGCGGACCCCCAGACGGTACGCAACGTGGTGGTGGGTTCCTCCGTAACGGTAAACGCCAGGGCCTTTTCCGGCTACCTCTCCCGCCAGGGCTCCATTACCCAGGTGGTGGAAGCGCCCGAAACACAGGACGGGGACAGCAAGACCTGCTACAACTTTATCTATGACCCCATCACAACGGAGACGCGGTACACCGTCCACTATGTCCGGGACATGGGTGTGGACTACGGCCGCACCCCGCCTCCGGCGGGGATCGTGGAGCTGGCCCCCAGTAAAACCGTCATCGTTCCTCAGGCCTCCCTAATGGAATCCACCTCCGTGACGGAGGCGGCAGCGGTAGTGGGCGGCTACACCCCACGGGACGGCTGGAACACCAGCTTCACCCTGTCCGCCAACCAGGATCAAAACCACCTGTATCTCTACTATGTGTCCAACACATATGAGGTGGATTTCACCGTCGTCTATCACTTCATGGATGATGCCGGCGGCTACCCCACGGACGGCACACATACATTCACGCTGGCAGGACGGGATGCCCTGGGCAAGGTGCTTTCCGTTTCAGACCTAGTGGGGCATTATGATGCCTACCTGGCCGACCCAGCGGACATTGTCCGGCTGGATGGGCTGATGGAGGGCCACGCACTGGACACGGAGCTGACCGGCGCAATGTACCTCCTGCTCACCCAAGCTGGCACGGGCGCAGAGGGAAACACCCTGCATATCTACCTGAGAAACGGCGGCTTTACCCTGACCTATGATCTCAATGACGGCGGAGACGCCCAATTCCCCGCCGCCTGGAATGACGCCCCCGGTTTCCTCACCTACGTTGGAAGCACTTATGTGCAGGAAGTGACCTACCCCGCCCCTGCCGACGTCCCGCCCACCGCCCCTACCCGCCTGTCCTACACCTTTGCGGGGTGGAATACGCAGCCGGACGGCTCCGGGACGCTGTATACAATGGAGCAGTTGGCCACGGCCCCCTGGTATCAGATGGGCGGGCTGTCCCAGGACACGACCCTTTACGCCCAGTGGGAGCCCCAGCTCACCGTCACATATTATCTGCGGGAGGGCAGCTGGACTGACAGCTCAAACGCGTTCCACCAGGGGATATCCAGCACCTGGTTTGCCTATATAGACGCCGGCCAGACAGCCCCTGTCCCCACCGACCCCACCTATGAGCTGGATGACGGCACCGCCTATTCCTTCATCGGCTGGACAGACATCCACCCGGACGACTGGTCGTTCACCACGCAGGAAAAACGGATTGATCTGGAGGCATTCGAGGCCTGCCGCTACGACTTCCGCCAGCCGGTCACCCAGTCCATGCGGCTGTACGCCGTGTGGGACCCCGACGTGACTACCTTCTCCCTTTCCAAAACGGACACCGGGGGCAGCCCCCTGTCCGGGGCGGCGTTCACCCTGGAGCGGCTCCGGGCCACCGTCACCGGAAATCCTGACGGCGGCTACACCTATACCCCGGAAAACGACGATACCGGCCAGCACATCCCCGACACGTCCTTCGTTGTCCGCACCATGGTTTCCGATGCAGACGGCACCCTGGACTTTTCCAACCTCCCCGCCGGGTACTACCGTCTGACGGAAACCGCCGCCCCCGACGGGTATACCGGCCTGGGCGGCCCGGTGATCCTGTACGCCCCCTATGGAGGGCAGGCGGAACTCTACTCCAATCCCTACCCATCCCATGTGTCCGCCGTATCGCAGGGCGGCGACCTGATACTGACGGTGCAGAACATCTCCCAGTACAGCGTCACCATCACCGCCCCCGACGCCCTGACCCTCACCTACACGCCGCCGGACTACGTGTGGAACCCGGAAACCCTGGCCTATGAGCCGGTGGGCGGCACATCCGGCCAATGGTCTGTGGCAGCCCCGGAAGGTCAGGACGCCCGGATTACCGTCGCCAACAACTCCCAGGGCGGGAACGCCGTGGAAGTGTCTGTGGCTGTGGACTATGACACGGGGTATGAATTTCTGCTGCCGCTGAGTACGCTCAGCGCCGCAGGCGGCGGCTTTCCCCCCGGCGCCGCGGAAACAGCCCTCACCGGCACCCTGGCGGCAAACCAGGAAGCCGCCTTTACCCTTACCATGGAGGGAACGGTACCCATAGACGCGGCCCTCCCCCCGACCGAGACAGCGGTGGGACGGATTTCCGTCCTGGTCTCCAAACCCAGCGGTTAAACACGGCGTGGCAGAGCCGTTTTTAATCAAATAATATATTTATCGAAAGGAGAACTGTATATGAAAAAAGTATTGGCAACCACCCTGGCCCTGGCCACGCTGCTGGGCGCTATGACCCTCAACGCAGGGGCAGCATACTCCGATGAGACAAGTAATGTCACCTATGAAAGTGGTCTGATTGAAAACACTGCCCACGGCGGAGGCCGGCAGCAAGGTTCCCTGCAGAATGGCGATACCATTGGAACCGGTTCCGTTCCTGTCAAAGCCAATGTGACCCCGGGTGGCTCAATCACTCATGTGTACGCTATTAGCATTGAAACAACTGAACTGAGCTTTAACTACGGTAACGATAAGCACCAAGTTTGGAACCCAGACACTCTTTCCTATGACGTCGTAAGTGAAGGAACAACGGATGGTTGGACCGCTGTTGACTCGACTATCACCATCGCCAACTATTCCGACCTTCCCGTAGATATCAATGCAAAGTGGACCCCAGTAACACAGGCCCAGGGTGTGACGGCCACTATTGTTGCATCCGCGGACGGCAACAACAACAATGGAACCACAGGTTCCGATCCCACCCTGAAGCTAGCCTCGGCAATCGCCGTGGCAGGCGAAACAAGCAATACCGCACGTAAAGGCACCTTTGAAGTAACACTGTCAGGGACGCTGACTGGCGTGACTGCACAGATCGGCACTATAGATCTGACCATCAAAGTTCCTGCGGGCTAACTGATTCCTTGTCCCCGCTCCCCGGGGGCGCGCCTGCCACGCGTCCCCCGGCGGACGCCGGGAGAGGGACGGAGTTCATCCGCCCCCCTCCCGACGCCCGCCCCACTTCACCTTTTCCCACTGGAGGTATGCTTATGCCCGTGCTCAATACCCCGGCGGCCGGCCAGGCCGCCGCCCTCCGGCCCCAGGCCGCCCCCGCCGCCTGCACCACCCGG
>CASFCW010000015.1 GCA_949293165.1 uncultured bacterium | reverse complement strand
GTCTGCCCGAAAGGCGCTCAGGTTCTGAGCATGGATCTTCCAGGACACGGAGCCCGTCAGGGGCGAAACGAGGAACTGAACCCCTGGACGGTGGTACCGGAACTGCAGGCGGTGATGGATTGGGCCAGAGTCCGCTGGGACTCCATCTCCCTCCGTGCCAACAGCATCGGCGCTTACTTTGCCATGCTCGCTTTTGACGCACCCGATAAGGCCTTGCTGGTGTCTCCCATTCTGGACATGGAGCGCCTGATCCTGGATATGATGGGCTGGGCCAATGTGACGGAGCGGGAGCTTTCAGAGAAGGGAGAAATTGCCACCTCTTTTGGACAGACGCTGTCATGGGCGTATCTCT
The DNA here is from genome assembly GCA_949293165.1 of uncultured bacterium. Lineage (GTDB taxonomy): Bacteria > Bacillota > Clostridia > Oscillospirales > Oscillospiraceae > Lawsonibacter. Next base: position 55,046 of record CASFCW010000015.1, on the reverse strand, counting down.
GCTATGTGCGGAAGCATCCTGTCCATGACTGGCAGTGCCCTATCTGTATTCTGTATGCCGGTCAGGACAACATGACTTCCCGACAAACCGTGGAGGAATTTACCCGGCATCATGGGGCACAGCTTACGATCCTGGACAACGGAGAGCATTGGTTCCACACGCCGGAGCAAAGAGAGGTTCTGCAAGCATGGGAAACTTCCCACACTTGAACAGGCCTTGTGTACCATCCATCCTCACCAAATAAGAATTGCCCGCCCCAGGTTTTGAGAGGTGTGATTTAACCTGTGGTTTCTTTTTCTATCCTTTTGTTTAACAACCACGCCATTGTTCCGTTTTCCCAGTTCTGTTATCATGGAGGTACCAGAATCGGAGGTGGCGTATGAAAATCGGTGAAATCATTCGAGAAAAGCGAAAGGAGCTTTCCCTGACGCAGGAGCAGCTGGCGGACCTGCTGGGCGTGTCGGCTCCGGCGGTCCACAAATGGGAGAAAGGGACCACATACCCGGACATCACCACCCTGCCTGCCCTGGCCCGGGTGCTGCATACCGACCTCAACACCCTGCTGTCCTTTCAGGAGGACCTGGCTGCCGAGGAGATTGCCCGTTTTACCAACGACCTGGACAAAATGATCCGTGAGGAGGGGTATGAGGCAGCCTTTCAGAGCGGGATGGATAAGATCCATCAGTATCCCAACTGTGAGGCTTTGCTTTATTCGGTTATTTTTTATCTGGACGGGGCCCGCTTTCTCTACAGCGTTTCCAATCCAGACGACTATACCAATCAGCTGATGCCCTTTTATGAGACCATGTCCCACAGCCGGACGCCGGAGATCCGGGATGCCGCCCTGGCCATGTGCATCGCCTATCACCGCAACCGGAAGGAGTTTGCCCAGGCGGAGGAGCTAATCAATACCATCCCCTCCGCCCACATCGACAAGGAGGAGCAGCTGGCCACCCTCTACACCCAGCAGGAAAAGTGGGAGGATGCCCAACGGCTCTGGGAGCACCGAATTTTGCAATGCGCCACCGAGCTGCAAACGGCTTTGATCCATCTGATGGAAATTGCGGAACAAGAGGGCCGTCCGCAGGACGCCCAGTTCTGTGCGGACACCTACCAGCAGGTTTCCAGCCTGCTCCATGTAACCAGGTGGATTCCCTATACCGCCAAATTCCAGCTGGCCTCCCTCCGGCAGGACAAAGCTGCCTGCCTGTCTGCCCTGCGCTACATCCTCCCTGTGCTGAAGGAACCCTGGGCCCCTCAGACATGCCCCCTTTATCGCCATATGGAAGACGGGGATCTGACCGCCCTGGCGCAATCCCTCTATGACCGGATCAAGGGCGATCTGGAGCACAGCCAGGAGTTTGCCTTTTTCCGGGGCAGCCCGGAGTATGAACAGCTCAAGCCGCTCCTCGAAGATGCGTCAACCGGCCTGTGATAGGATGAACGGCGTCCGGGATCGGCTGGATACTGTGAACACTCCGGCTGTATCTGCGATGTTGTCCAAACCTGCATGTGCCGCACATTCAGGCCGATTTCCGTTTCAGAGCTTTCTGCCGCAAAGCGTGAGCGCCCCAAAATCTGGGCCGGGGATGGGAGGGGCGTCCCTTGCTTTCTCCGGTCCATAGCCATGCTATCCAGACAGCTTGTGAAAAGAACGCTCCCCAGCCCCTGCCGGCGAAGGATGCCGGCAGGGGCTGGGGAGCGATGCTGACCACAGATGGATTTTGACCGCTTGACGGGCATCCCCTTTCGGGAGTGCCCGCCTTTTTGTTTGGGGCAGCGCAGGACTTGGCGGGCTCCCTAACACAGCTGCCCAGGCAGCTTCCGTTTTTCCTTGGGCGGAAAGCCGCGGTCAAATTCCTCCGCCGCGGCCTCATCCACATAGTAGCCCTTCGGCGTATGGTAGATGCCGGTGACGCCGTCCAGAAAGCCGGGCTGGAGCTCCTTCAGCAGGACATAGGGGACAATCTCCTGCTCCGGTTCCCCGTGGTAGCGGATGCCCTTTGTCCCGGCCACCACAAAGCCGGACTTGCCGTAGAAGCCGATGTTGCCCTCGATGCACAGGGCCCCAGCCCCCAATGCTCTGGCCAACTCCATAGAGTGGTCCAGCAGGTATTTACCCAGGCCCTGCCGCTGCAGGTCGGGACGGATGCTGATGGGCCCGAAGGTCATCATGGGGATCTCCCGGCCGTCGTCGGCCACGATTTTTGCCCGCATATACAGCACGTGGCCGATGAGTTCCCCATCCCGCTCCATGACCAGATCCAGCTCCGGCACAAGGTCCGGGTCCCGGCGCAGCACATGGACCACGAAGTGTTCCAGGCAGCCGGGCCGGTACACATTCCAAAAGGCCTCCCGGGTCAGACGTTCTACGGCAGTATAGTCTGTCGGCATCTCCCGGCGGATCATAATGTTGCTCTGTCTCATGCTTCCTCCTCCATATGGCACGGCCGGGCACAAACCAGCATCAGAGCGGAGTTGTCGTCCGGGAAGTTCCCTAGCAGTCCAGATGGCCCCAGTAGTCTGTAATTTCCGTGGAGCTGATAGAAATAGTGGCACTTAAGTGGTGTGCCGGGATAATAGTATTACAGCATTTGTCCTTTACGTGTGGGAAAAATAGTAGAAAGAAAAAACTCCCCAATGTACCAAATAACGGGATGAGCTGTGTAATTTCCCTAATGTGTATCCATATTCCACGGCTTTTTGCCTGTAAGCGTCTTGAAAATACTGGATTATATTGCTATACTTATCACTGATATTAGCATGGAATGGGCAGAACCAAGAAATGTAAAATTATGGAAAACAAATGACCGATTCCAAAGCAGAGAAAGAGTGGAGAGTTTCTATGTATAAAAAGTATATTAAGCGTGTATTAGATATTATTCTTTCTGTGGTCGGAATAGTGATTTGCTTGATTCCGATGATGATTATTGCTATAGTAATAAAATGCGACTCTCCGGGACCCGTGTTATTCAAACAAAAACGTCTGGGTTATAAAGGGAAGACATATATGATATGGAAATTTAGGTCTATGTGCGTTGGAGCTGAACATACTGGATCCGGTGTATACTCTGGGAAAGGGGATGTACGTGTTACCCGAGTGGGAAGTTTTCTGAGAAAGACAAGCCTGGATGAAATTCCGCAGTTTTTTAATACTTTGAAGGGTGATATGAGCTTTATTGGGCCCCGTCCACCATTGACCTATCATCCATGGCCTCTTGAGCAGTACACAGAGGAGCAGAAACGCATGTTTGAGGTACACCCTGGCATTACTGGCTGGGCACAGGTCAACGGCCGGAAGGATGTGGAGTGGAATCGCCGAATTCAGCTCAACGTATGGTACGTGGATCATGTGTCGTTTTTGCTGGATGTAAAGATTTTCTTTATGACCATATTTAAGGTTGCAACTAATGCGGATAATGAGAACGTAAAAGAGACTGTGATAAAATGAGGAATTCCACATGCCATTAAAGTTGATGTACATTACAAACGACCCCAGTGTAGCAAAGATTGCAGAGTCTGCGGGGGTTGATCGCATCTTTGTTGACATGGAGTATATCGGGAAAAGTGACCGGCAGGGTGGAATGAACACCGTGCAGAATCATCATACCATTGACGATATTAAACGTGTTAGACGGGTGCTGACCACTGCTGAGTTGTTGGTACGGGTAAACCCCATCCATGAGGCAGGAGAACAATACTGCTCGTCAAAAGAGGAAATCGATGCAACAATTGAGGCGGGAGCTGATATTGTGATGCTACCTTTTTTCAAGACAGTAGAAGAGGTGCAGTTATTCCTCTCATATATAGACGGACGGGCCAAGACAATGTTGCTTTTGGAAACACCGGGGGCAGTGGAAGTAGTAGATAATATTTTGGCCTTGGATGGAATTGACTTTATTCATATTGGGTTGAATGATTTGAGCCTGGGGTATGGAAAGAAGTTTATGTTCCAGCTGTTGGCGGATGGAACTGTAGAATCACTCTGCAGGAGGATTGGGAAGAAAGGCATCGCCTATGGGTTCGGAGGTATTGCGGCTTTGGGAGGCGGAGCCATCCCTGCTGAAATGGTAATCAGGGAGCACTATCGCTTAGGTTCTGATAGTGCGATTCTTTCCCGAAGTTTTTGCGATACCAACCGAATTACAGACCTGAAGGAAATAGGAACAATTTTCTTTCAGGGAATCAGTGCAATCAGGGAATATGAAGCTGAATGTGAAATGCATCGAAACTTCTTTGAGGAGAATAGAAGAAATTTAGTCAGGGCGGTTGAGGAAGTGATTGGATGATAGCTTTTATCACGTGGCTCCGGTGTCTTGCGGCATTGCTTATTACCAATGCACACTATACTGGAATTTATCCAGTGGATATCATTGCCAACGGCGGACTTATTGGAGATATCTTATTCTTTGCAGTTTCAGGCTATTGCTTGACCAACATACGCACGGGCTTTTTTAGGTGGTACGGGAAAAGGATTAGCCGCATCATTCCGGCTGTGATTTTAATTACGGTTGTTTATTTTGTGCTTGGACAGTACGACGCTTTGGTGTATGCCAGTGGAACGGAAAATACAATTTTGTATCAAGTGCTGAGTTGGGCTGGAATTGAATATCCTTTGTGGCTTTCATGGTTCATTTACCCTACGTACTATCATTTTGTCGGGTCTATCATAGTGCTTTACATCCCGTATTATTTTGTTATGAAGATGGAGTGGCTGCACAGACATCTGCCACAGGTTATGGTTGCACTGTTGGTTATTTATGTGGCGGTGTTTGCCCTTGTTTACGATAAGAGCTACTATCATATTGACACGGTCCGAGAACCAATGATCCGTTTTCTGTTCATGGAGTCCATGCTCCTGGGGGGCTGGTTCAGGCTAAACGATGAAAGGTGTAGAAATCGCGGGAAAAAACAGGCCTATTTGTTTGGGACAGGTGCTTTATTCCTGGTCTATTTTGCAAGTAAACTATTCTTTGCAAGAGGATGGATGGTGCAATTCCAAATTGCGAACCAAGTCATTATTTTTTCGCTTTTGGTTTTCTTGTTTCTTTTTTTTGCCAGTGTGGACAAGTACTTGGAAGGGGTGCCACAATGGTTAAAATGCGTTGTGAGCCTTATTGCGGATATTACACTGGAAGTGTACCTGGTGCAGTATGTTCTGATTGATGTGATACGAGAGATGGGGTTGGCGTTCCCAATCAACTGGCTTTTGCTTACCGCTCTAATTGTCGTGGCGGCATATCTTCTGCACAAAATTGTGGCATTGGGCACCGCTGGGGTGACAGGTATTATATCGAGGGAGAGATAGTATGAATTTGCTGGTGACTGGTGCATTTGGCTGGACTGAAGATGAGCTGAACGTACTGAGAAGTATGGGACACCAGGTTGTTTTCGTGCAGCAGGAGAGAGATGACTTGCCTTGTGACCCATCTTGGGTGGAAGGTGTAATTGGAAACGGTCTCTTTTTGAGCCATCCGATTGAATCCTTTGGAAATTTGCGATACATACAGCTGACCAGCGCAGGTTTTGACCGGGTGCCCATGGATTACGTGAGGGAGAAACAGATTGAAATCCACAATGCTAGAGGGGTTTATAGCATACCCATGGCTGAATTTGCAATTTCCGGGGTGCTCCAGTTATACAAGCAGAGCAAGTACTTTTATGATCGCCAAAGGGCGCGTGTGTGGGAAAAAAATCGTAACCTTTTGGAATTGGAGGGAAGAACCGTTTGCATTGTAGGTTGCGGCAGTGTGGGAACAGAATGCGCCAAGCGATTTGCTGCCTTTGATTGCCGAGTGATTGGTGTGGATCTGTGTCCCTATGAGAACAGGTTGTATGCCGAGATGGTGTCGTTGGATTACCTGGATGAGAAACTGGGAGAGAGTGACATCGTGGTGTTGACCCTGCCACTGACGGAGCAGACCACCCATCTGTTTGCTAAGGAGCGTTTCTCACGTATAAAAAATGGAAGCGTTTTAGTCAACATTGCACGTGGAGCAGTTGTAGAGACAGATGCATTACTGGCGGCACTGCACGACAAACTGTACGGTGCCGTTCTGGATGTGTTTGAGGAGGAGCCACTGCCTGAACAAAGCCCTCTGTGGGATATGGAACACGTGATTTTGATGCCGCACAATTCCTTTGTGGGAGATGGAAATCGCAAACGTCTTGCGGAAGTAATTCTAAAGAATTTGGAGCAGTGTAGAGTATGAAGATTATGGTTGTGTCCCCTAAAAACAAGACCGTTTTCAACTTCCGGGGCGATCTCATTCGCCACATGATTACATGCGGCAATAGCGTGGTTGTCACTGGCCCCAATCAGGAGTATGTAGAAGATATTATGGCCCTTGGGGTGTCAAAATTTATTGAAGTTCCATTGGTGAAGGATAATACTAATGCACTGGGAGATTTGAAATATTGCAGTAAGTTGCGCAAAGTGATGAAGTCTGAAAAACCCGATTTGGTGTTCAGTTATACTATAAAACCGGTGATTTATGGGAGCATTGCTGCCAGATTAGCGGGGGTCAAGAAAATCTATCCTATGGTCACTGGCCTTGGCCGGGTATATACTTCCAACAGCCTGAAAACCAAAGTGATTCGTTTTATTACGAAAATATTGTATAAAAGCGCATTTTCTGGATGCAATAAAGTTATTTTTCAAAATAACGACGATATTGAACAGTTTGTGGCTAACAAATATCTGCCTCAGCACAAGACTGCCAAGGTGGATGGGTCAGGGGTGAATATGACCCGGTTTGCCTGCACACCGCTGCCTGAGACGCCAGTGTTTCTGATGGTTGGGCGAATCATTAAGGAAAAGGGTGTTTTGGACTACTGCAGTGCTGCTAGAATGGTGAAGGAAAAGCATCCGGAGGCAAGATTTGTCCTTCTCGGGGGATTTGATACCTCCATTGGAGCCTTGAAGCGCGAGGATATTCAGCCGTACATTGAGGACGGCAGCATTGAGTTCGCCGGTGAGGTGAAGGACCCTGTAGAATTTTACCACAAGGCCTCGGTGTTTGTACTCCCGTCCTATTACCGGGAGGGACTCCCCCGAACAATCCTGGAGGCTATGTCCTGTGGACGCGCTATTATTACCACGGATTGGCCTGGTTGCCGGGATGCGGTAGAAGACGGTGAAAATGGATTTCTGGTGCGGCCGAAAGATGCAGAAGAGTTGGCTGGTCACATGAACCAACTGATTGAAGATGAGCAGTTAATGCAAAATATGGCTGGAAACTCCCATAAAAAATGTTGCGAAACTTATGAGGTTGGAATTATTAATAATAAAATGAGAGCGATTATTGGTTATTAACTTGATAAGCTTTGCACAGAAAGGGATAAGGATTAAAATGAATGGATACAAAAAATACATTCCTAAGGGGATGAGGTTTAAAATTCTCAAAGCTCTGAAATTTATACCAGATGAGCCTATGATAAAACTACAGTATCGGTTGAAGTTAGGAAGAAAGTTAAACTTGAAAAACCCAAGTCGTTATTCTGAAAAGATTCAATGGTATAAGCTGAATTACAGAGATGAGAGAATGCCAATCTGTGTGGATAAATATCGCGTGAGAGAGTTTATAAAAGCAAAGGGACTTTCGAATATTTTGGTGGATCTGCATGCAGCATATGAGAGAGTAGAGGATATCGACTGGGATAAACTGCCCAAACAGTTTATTTTAAAAACCACGAATGGAAGCGGAACGAATATCATATGCAAAGACAAAGACACACTTTCAAAAGAGGAGACCCTAGCAAAAATTCGTGGATTCTTTCAGCAATCGAGTGCGTCTGCTGGTAGAGAGTGGGCTTATAAATATGTGCAGCCCAAAATTATCGTGGAGCAATTATTGGAGGATCCGGATTCAAAGGATGGATCTATATGTGATTATAAGTTCCTATGTTTTCAGGGTAAGCCGGAATATGTTGTGTATGATGTAGATAGATTCACACAACACAAAAGAAATATATACGATACGGAATGGCATGATTGTCATATTGAAAGCGATTGCCCTTGTGCAGAAGGTGAAATTGCACCTCCGTCTAATTTAAAGGAAATGCTTCAAGTTGCAACCAAATTAAGTGAAGATTTTCCCGCAGTTAGAGTGGATTTGTATTCGATTAGAGGGAAGATATATTTTGGAGAACTTACTTTTTTCCCCTGGAGTGGATATGTGCAATTTACACCGGATGAATTTGATTTTAAGCTGGGGCAGGCGTTTAAGATAGAACAAATTATGGATGTTCTGTAAAGAAAGTTTAATATGACATTTAGTATATTCTAGACCGTATGAGGAGTATGCAGGATGGAAGAGATGACAGTTGTAACACCCACATATAATAGAAAGCACACACTGCCAAGGGTATATGAGAGTTTACTGAAACAAACCAGTAAGTCCTTTGTTTGGATGGTGGTTGACGACGGATCTACGGACGGAACAGAAGAACTAATTCGGGGTTATCAGCAAGAGGACCAAATTACCATTGAGTACATAAAAAAAGAAAATGGAGGGAAAGCGTCCGCTCTCAATGTGAGTTTGGATTATGTCAAGACTCCGTACTGTGTCTGCCTGGATTCAGACGATACCTTTTCTGATACAGCCATAGAAATGGCGTTAAAATTTCTCAATGAAGAGGACAACAATGAAGAGTGCTGTGGCTTGATTGGATTGCGGCATAACCCGGATGGTACTATTATGGGGGGGAAGGAGATTCCTCATCAATACAAATATATAACCATTATGGATATTTATTATAACTGCAATATACGCAGCGAATTTATTGCATTTTACAAAACGAAAATTTTAAATCAGTATCGCTTTCCTTCGGTTCCAGGTGAAAAATTCATTTCGCCTGCATGGTTCCATTACACCTTGTCTGAGAAATACAAATTTCGCTCTGTTCGAGATGTTTATTGTTACTGTGAATATATTTGTGATGGATTGACCAGAAATAAGCGTAAAGTGATCGTTAATAATCCAGTGGGATATACTTTGGTTAAGCGTTTTAGCTTGAAGTATTCTATTGGCTTCAAAGAAAAAGTTAAAAATGCAATTATGTACGATTGTGGCTGCATCTTGTCTGGCGATAAGCATTGGCTTAGCAATGCCCCCAGGAAGCTGGTTGCTGTATTTTGCTACCCATTGGGGTATGGCGTATACTTGAAAAGATTTAGGAAAATAAAAAAAGATTATAGGGCAGGGAAGTACAAATAATGAATATATATCAAATTTTATATCATTCGATAGGAAAGCATCTGCCAATATCTTCTTCAAAATTGAACATTGGGCAACGTAAATTTCGATACTGGTGCACCAGACATATGGATCGATCACTGCGGAAGCAACGTGAATGTGGAAAGGAATGCGTCATTTGGAAGACAATTATCAGTGGGTAATAATTCTGGCATTGGGATTAATGCAGATATCAGGGGAACAGTAATTATTGGTGAAAATGTGATGATGGGGCCTAACTGTACGATCTATACACAGAATCACAGGTGTGATGATTGCATGGTACCGATGCTCCAACAAGGATTGACAGAGATAAAACCAGTCAAAATTGGAGACGATGTGTGGCTGGGGGGAAGTGTCACAATATTGCCCGGTGTAGAAATCGGAAGTCACAGTGTTGTTGCAGCGTGTTCCGTGGTAACGAAAGATGTTCCCGAGTGGGCTGTTGTTGCAGGAAACCCAGCTGTGATAAAGAGGTATAGGAAATAGGTTATTTTGGTGGAGAGGACTGAGAATGGCTTGAAAATATTACAGGTTGTAGCATGCCTACACATCGGTGGACTAGAGAATGTGGCAATGGATTCCTACAGAACGGCAAAACTACAAGGTCATGAAGTGGATTTCCTCGTTTTCGGAAAAAAACAGGGATACTACGAGAATGAGGTTATAAGAACCGGTGGCTGTATATTCCATATTCCAGGTCCTTCTCAGGGTTACTGCAAGTTCTATCAAAATGTTAAGCGTATTGTGAGAGAGAATGGTCCCTATGATATTGTACACTCACACACCTTTTTCAACAGTGGACTGGTTCTGAAAGCGGCGAAGAGCGCAGGGGTTAGAAAATGCATTGCTCACTGTCACAGCAGTAGAAGATCAAGCTCACAGAGACTTACTAAAAAAGCGTATAATGCAGTCATGAGACGGTGGATTCTGAAAAATGCGGATGTGTATTGTGCCTGCTCTAGACAAGCAGGTGTGTGTTTATTTGGGGAAAAGGAATTTTCCCAAAAAGGAACTCTTCTTGTTAATAAGATTGAAACAGAAAAATATAAATTTAACGAAGAAGAAAGACAGCGAGTTCGTGTAGAATTTGGGATTTCGACAGAATGTCATGTGCTAGGTACGGTAGGTCACTTGACGGCAGCGAAGAATCAGAAACTTTTGATTGATATTTTTGCTAATCTGTATGCTGGCATGCAAGAGTACAGATTGTTGATTGTGGGAGATGGAGAGCTTCGCAGGGAATTGGAGAAACAGGTGGCCGAGAGTGAGATTCAAAGTCAAGTAATCTTTACTGGAACAAGAACAGACATCCCAGCTTTGCTTTCCTCCATGGATGTGTTTCTGCTGACTTCAAAACATGAGGGCCTTGGAATTGTGTTATTGGAGGCGCAGGCGAATGGCTTGCCTTGTATTGGAATAAAACAAGTAATCGCTGAGGAGGCTGTCCGATCTAATTTGCTCCAATTCATTCAAGATGAGGGAAATATATCTGAGTGGGGGAGAAAAATAGAGAAAGCGTTGAGGTTGGGTAGAATAAACTGCATTCCCGAAGGGGTATGGAGACTATGTGAAGAATTTGATTTCACATTAAAGAAAATGTATTCATTCGATTGAGGTAAATTATGAATATCGTATGTGCAAATATTATACTGCTTCTTATATTTGCTCTGGCATATAAATGTCGTGTTCTCAATAAGAAAGGATTTTGCATTGCAGCTTCATTGATTCTTTTCCTCACGCTTGCGTTGCGAGACGCACCCAATGTCGGGATAGACATGGGCAGGTACATGTTACATTACGAAGCAGCTGGCCAAATGTCTTTGAAAGATGCTTTTTTCTATGATGGAGGAGCAAGCGGCCTGTACTATCTGTTTAATGCCGTTGCTTATAAGTTGGGATTGTCTTTTCAATTATACACTGCGTTACTTTGTGGTGTTTGTGTAGCGGTTTATGGTTATGTAGTATATAAAGCTTCTGTAGATCCACTTTTGAGTGTGGCCTTCTTTATGGGATTTGGAAACTATTTGTTTCTTTTTAGTGGCATGCGACAGTCGTTGTCTATGACATTTGCGTTGCTTTGTATATACAATCGTAATAAAAAGAAATGGAAGTGGTGTGCCATATGGCTGGTAGCTGCGGTGCTGACACATACCACTGCCATTGTGGTTGTACCTTACTTATTTCTTGTGGAACTCCCGTTGACGACAGGGCCCATTCTGCTATACTTTATGGTGATGGGACTGGCGATTGTTTTTCGGGTACAATTGGGACGTATAATCACGATGGTGACCTATAGGGATTATGTTGGTGCTTATGCTGCAAAAGGCGCTATAGGTGGAACCATGGCAGTTATTACTTTCCTCTTTATGTGGTACATCTATATTAACTGGGATAGTCTGGAGAAACGGGCACCGGCAGAGACAACATATGCATGGGCATATGGAATTGCAGTTATTTTGCAGATTTGTGCCTCCTATTCGTATGCATTTACCCGAGTTAACTTATACTATATGCAGGCCCTGAGCATTGCACTACCTGTTGCATTTGAAGGGAGAAAATTAAAGGGAAAACTTGGAAAATACTACTGGCTATTGACAAACGTTCTGTATTTACTGGTGCTGGCCGGTTGTTTGTACATGTTTGCAGTAACTGGAGAAGCTGAGCAGGGCGGACTTCAAGATTATTTGTTTTTCTGGGAATCGAGATGAAAGAATCAAAGGGAAAAAGTGAACAGAGATGCAGAGGAATATATTAAAACACTTTACGATTATTGGTGGTGGTACGCTCATTAATATGTTCCTGGGCGTAATAACCACTCCACTGATTACCAGACTGGTAGATCCCGTTGAATACGGGCAACTGTCTATTTTTACTATGTATGCAGGCATTGCCGTCATGGTATTGTGCTTGGGACTAGATCAAGCCCTTGTGCGCTACTACTATGAGCATAAAGAAGACGGGGAAAAACGCTCATTGCTGTTTCGTTGCATTAAACTCCCTGTGGCGATTAGCGTAACTGTCTCGGTTGTTGTAATTTTGTTGTCCATATCGGGGGTAGTGACATTTGAATTTCCCGGGTTGATTATGGCGATTCTGTGCCTGTATACGATCATCGAAATCATATATCGGTTCAGTGTATTGCTTGTTCGTTTGGCTTACAAGAGTAAGATATATTCATTGTTAAGTATATTAAAAAAAATAAGCTACATATTGTTGGCTGCACCGATGCTGTTTTTTATTGATGGAAAAGATGTCCTAATTTTAGTTACAGCTACCACGGTTGCTGCACTATTGTGTATGTTGATGAGTGTGGTAGTACAAGCACAGCTATGGAAGCCAGGTGCAGTTCAGAAAGATCTATGCCATGTCACCCAAAGACAGCTGTTAACATATTCCTATCCCTATATCATCTCCATGGGGATTACTACGCTTTTCCAGGCTTGTGACAAAATCGCGCTGAATATGTACCGCAGTTATGCGGAAGTGGGGGTATATTCCTCCACAATGACATTGGTACATATATTTTCCATTATTCAGACGACATTTAATGCTCTCTGGCAGCCGATGGCGGTAGAGCGCTATTCTGAGGATCCGAATGACCGGAAGTTCTATCAACTAGGAAACCAGGCTATTACTGTTATTATGTTTTTTATCGGAATTTCCTTAATCTTGGTAAAAGATGTTTTTGCTATCCTGCTAGGCGAAAAATATAGAGAGGCTGCGTATATCCTGCCTTTCTTAATTTTCAATCCCATTATGTATACCATTTCGGAGACGACCGTGTCTGGCTTGGTATTTATGAAGAAGAGTAAGATGCAGGTAGTTGTGGCTCTGGGAGCATGCGTGACAAACATTATCGGCAACGCGCTCCTTGTGCCAAAGTTAGGTTGTCAAGGGGCTGCTATATCAACGGGCCTGTCCTATATTGTGTTTTTTGCACTTAGAACGGTACTCTCCAACAGGTATTTTTATGTGGACTACAAGCTGAAACATTTCTTTTTGCTAACGGGTATTGTGGTTGCATACGCATTTTACAATACATTTATTGCATTTAATATAGTATCCGTTGTGGGCTATATTATGTGTTTGGCAGCACTTGCATTGCTTTATAAAAACACAATTATATGGGGAGTTGGCTACCTGAAGAATTATGCAGTGAAAATGATGAGAAAAGGGAGTACTTGACAGAGGAGAATAAATATGATGCAGCTGAAAGTGAAAGACAAAACGGTACTAGTTACCGGCGTTGCAGGTTTTATTGGCGCGAATCTGGTATTACGACTGCTTAGAGACAGTGGGAAGGTTCAAGTCGTTGGCATTGATAATCTCAATGATTACTATGATGTCTCCATTAAGAAGTATCGCCTAAAACAGATTGAAGAGATGGCGGTACAGCATTCGGAATCCCAGTGGCGTTTTGTCAAGGGATCTATTGCGGATAATGCCCTGATTGACCGGCTGTTTGAGGAGTACAAACCGGATATTGTAGTGAATCTAGCCGCCCAGGCCGGGGTGCGCTACTCCATCACAAACCCGGATGCCTACATAGAATCCAACCTGATCGGATTTTATAATATTCTGGAGGCCTGTCGTCACTCCTATGACAATGGACAGACGGGAGTACAGCATCTGGTGTATGCCAGCTCCTCCAGTGTATATGGCTCCAATAAGAAGGTGCCTTACTCCACGGACGATAAAGTGGACAACCCTGTTTCTCTGTATGCAGCTACTAAGAAAAGCAACGAGTTGATGGCACATGCCTATTCTAAGCTCTACAATATCCCGTCTACCGGGTTGCGCTTCTTTACGGTATACGGTCCTGCAGGTCGTCCGGATATGGCGTACTTCGGGTTTACCAACAAGCTGCTGGCCGGCGAGAAAATTCAGATTTTCAACTACGGTAACTGCAAGCGTGACTTCACCTATGTAGATGATATCGTAGAGGGAGTTATGCGGGTAATGGAAAAGCCGCCTCAGAGGGCGACTGGCGAGGACGGCTTACCCATTCCACCCTATGCGGTTTACAACATTGGCAATAATCAGCCGGAGAACCTGTTGGACTTCGTGGATATTTTGCAGCAGGAACTGGTGGCGGCGGGAGTCCTGCCGGAGGATTACGACTTTGAGGCGCACAAAGAACTGGTCCCCATGCAGCCTGGAGATGTGCCGGTAACCTATGCTGACACAAGTGCATTGGAACGCGACTTCGGATTTAAACCAAGCACCAGCCTGCGGGATGGGCTAAGAAGATTTGCTCAGTGGTACAAAGAATTTTACATGAAGGAAGAGAAGTAAGGATGAATATCGCAGTTGCCGGAACCGGCTATGTGGGCCTGTCCATTGCAACGCTGCTGGCGCAGCACAATCATGTGATGGCGGTGGATATTGTTCCTGAAAAGGTGGAGCTGATCAACAACAGAAAGTCCCCCATTCAGGATGAGTACATCGAGAAATATCTGGCGGAGCGGGAGCTGGATCTTACCGCCACCGTGGATGCGGAGGCGGCATATACGGATGCGGACTTCGTGGTTATTGCCGCTCCCACCAACTATGACAGCAAGAAAAACTATTTTGACACCTCCGCGGTGGAGTCTGTGATTGAGCTGGTAATCAAGTATAATCCTGACGCCATTATGGTTATTAAGTCCACCATCCCCGTCGGGTTTACCGCTTCGGTGCGGGAGAAGTATCATTGTGACAACATCCTGTTCAGCCCGGAGTTTTTGCGGGAGTCCAAGGCACTGTACGATAATCTGTACCCCTCCCGCATCATTGTTGGGACCGACATGGAGAATGCCCGGTTGGTGAAGGCGGCCCATACCTTTGCTCATCTGCTTCAGGAGGGGGCGATCAAGGAGAATATTGATACCCTGTTCATGGGTTTTACCGAGGCGGAGGCGGTGAAGCTGTTTGCCAACACCTATCTGGCTTTGCGGGTGAGCTATTTCAACGAGCTGGATACCTACGCGGAGATGAAGGGGCTGAACACCCAGCAAATCATTGACGGGGTCTGCCTGGATCCCCGCATCGGCAGCCACTACAACAACCCCAGCTTTGGATACGGCGGTTATTGCCTGCCTAAGGATACCAAGCAGCTGCTGGCTAACTACCAGGATGTGCCTCAGAACATGATGAGCGCCATTGTGGAGTCCAACCGAACCAGAAAGGACTTCATTGCAGATCGTGTGCTTTCCATGGCGGGGTACTATGACTACTATAACCGTGGGGATTTCTCCTCCGACCAGGAGAAGGAATGTGTGATCGGCGTATACCGCCTGACCATGAAATCCAATTCTGACAACTTCCGTCAGAGCTCCATCCAGGGTGTGATGAAGCGGATCAAGGCCAAGGGGGCCACGGTGATTGTCTACGAGCCGACGCTGGAGGATGGCAGCACCTTCTTTGGCAGCAAGGTGGTCAACGATCTGGAGCAGTTCAAGGCACGAAGCCAGGCTATTATTGCCAACCGGTATGACGCCGTTCTGGACGATGTACAGGACAAGGTGTATACCCGGGATATTTTTAGAAGAGATTAAAAACACTGCCGGAGCGAGGATCGCTCCGGCAGTGTTTCAGCTTGTCAAAAAAGCCCTCCTGCAAGGAGTTCCGGCGCCCGCCGGCGACGGAATAAAATGCAATCCCGTCATTTCCGGGGGCGTGTACCTCGGAAATGACACTTCTCACGCAGGATGGGCTGACTTTTCCGCAAGGAATCGAGGCCCATCCTGCGTGAAGCCCTTCTCGAAAAAGTGGCTGCGCCACTTTTTCGACAGCCTCAAACACTGCCGGAGCGAGGATCGCTCCGGCAGTGTTTTTTATCTGGTTTTGCGGCTTTAGCAAAGCGCCCAGGGGGAGACGCGGCCTATTTCCCATCGGGGGCCAGGGAGGAAAACAGCGCCGCCGAGAGGATGACCGCGCCGCCGATGATTTCCCGGAGGCTGGGGGCTTCCCCCAGGAACAGCATGGCAAAGAGAATGCCGTACACCGTTTCCATACCGGAGATGATTCCGGCGGTCTGGGCCTTGACATTCCGCTGGGCGGCCACATACAGGGAGTGGGCGATGGCGGTGCAGATCAAGCCGATGGCCGCGATGCCCAGGATGTTATGCGCCGTCCAGTTGGTTGGTACCAGCAGCAGCGCCGGCAGCAGCACCACCGCCGCCGTCCCCTGCTCCAGCAGGCAGATTGTCCGGGCCTCATATATGCCGGAGAGGTAGCGGTTGGACAGGGACATGACGGCGTAAGTCAGCGCGGCGGCAAGGCCCCACAGGATACCCACGGTAACTTGATTGTCCAGGGAGAAATCGGGGATGGTGATGCCCACCCCCAGCAGCAGCACGGCTGCGCAGGCGAGGCTGCGCAGGCGCAGCTTTTCCCGGAAGACTAAGGGTTCCAGAAAGGTGAGAAAGAGGGGGAAGGCGGAGAAGGTAATGGTGGCCACCGCCACGGAGGCGGTCTGGGCGGACTGGAAAAAGGCTGTCCAGTGGACGGCGAGGATTGCCCCAGTCAGCAGGGCCACGGCGTAGTCCCTGCCGCAGTTGAGCTTCAGCCGGCCTTTTGTTATCAGGGACAGTATCAGCAGGGTTATGGAGGAACAGACCACACGCCCCCCGGCGATGACCACCGCCGGCGCGTCCACAAACCGCCCCAGGACGGCGGACATGCCGAACATCATGACGGAGACGTGGAGCAAAGCCACGCTGTTTCTCACGTTGAGTTGAAGATTCCGGGCCATCCCGCGTACCGCTCCCTTCCAAACGAACCGCGCCGCCCCTTCGAAGCCTCCCGCAGCCCGTTGAGGGGCGGGACCGGCACGGAAGGGTGCCGCTTTGAGTATAGTACACCCGGTTTCCCCTTTGCAATAGGCTCTTTTCCAAAGCCTGGGTGCGCCGGGGCATATTTTTGCGGAAATATGACGCACTGGTGATTTCCCAGGGGCGTATCCTGTGATATAATGGCCGCATAGCGGCTATTACACTTGGATTGCTGTCCGATTCCCGCCCTGCGGGGCGGGGAACCGCTGCCGGCGCAGCCGGCACGCAGTCATGACCGCGGTACAAACAGCCATACTGCTTGTGCTGCGGTTTTTTGGTCCTCCTTTTTGCCTGGCCCCGCTCCCTGGGAGGCGGCGGAAGGAGGTGGCGGGCAGTGCCGCAGCGCACACGCGGAGGAGGGGTTGGAACATGTATCGAGTGCTGCTGGTGGACGATGATCCCCACATCCAGGCGGCCAATGAAGCGTATTTGAAAAAGCAGGGCTACCAGACCTGTCTGGCGGACAACGGCCCGGACGCCCTGCGGATTGCCTCTGCCGCTGCTTTGGACGCGGTTGTCCTGGATTTTGATATGCCCGGTATGGACGGGGTAGACGTCTGCCGCCGTCTGCGGGAGATCAGCCAGGTGCCGGTAATCTTTCTGTCCGCCTATGCCAAGACAGACGACCGCATCCGGGGCCTGATGGCAGGGGGGGACGACTACCTGGGCAAGCCCTACTCCCTGGTGGAGCTGGAGCTGCGCCTGCGCCTGCGGATTCAGCGGTACCACCACATCTTCGGCGGCGACGTGCTGTGTTTTGGGAATCTGGAGATTGACCTGGGGCTGCGGGAGGTGCGGTATCAGGGGGCGTCGGTGGAATTTACCACCCTGGAATTTGACCTGCTGGCCTTCCTGGCAAAGAATCCGGGGCAGGTGTTCTCCTATGAGCAGCTGTATAATGAGGTATGGCGGGCCCCCATCAATCGGGGCCTGCACAGCATCCAGGTGTGCATGGCCAGGGTGCGGCAAAAGCTGGAGCGCCTGTGCCCCGGAACCCACTATATTGAAACGGTGCGCCGGAAGGGGTACCGGTTTCAGTATGTGGAGGAGCGGTAAAAAACCGCCCCGGGATCTTCCGAAGCGGCTTGAGCGGTTATCGTCTCCGGCGGAGGGTCCAGAACCACCCGGCGGCAGCGGCGCACAGGGCGATGAGAACCACGGCAGGCGCTGCTTGAACCGGCACAGAGGGGGCGGTTGGGGCGTCGGCCGTCCCGGTTCCGGCCTCTGCCGGTCCCGGCTCCGTCTCATCCGAGGGGGGAGAGGCGGGCCCCGCAGCCTGGCCGGGCGTCTCCTCCTGGTCGGCCTCCCCAGCCGGGTCTGGGACGGTTGGCAGCGGCTGCGTCTGGGCCTGGGAGGAGGGATGCCCGGCCCCTTCCAGCTGGACGGGGTGTTCAGGCCGGACGGCAGGCGCCTCTGAAACCGGGGATTCCTGGTCTGGCTGGGACTGCTGGGCGCCGCTCCCCGCCTGGGGCGTCTGCTCCGGTTGGGCGGAGGGGTGGGAAAGCTCCGGCTGCCCCGGCTCTAGAGGCTGCTCCTCCGGTTGGGAGGGGTGGGGAATGGCATTCCCCAGCACAGGCTGGGTGGCTGTGGAGGTGTCCGGACGGGGGGCAGGCTCCGGCTCACGGTCAGGGGAGTCGGGGGTGGTGCTGCCGCCCCGGTTGCCCCCTGAGTCCTCCCCATCCTCCGGCGGGCCCAGCTGGAAGGACTCCGACTGCCAGTAGGCATAGGGGTCGGCCCAGGTATCCTGGGCGGCAATGCGGAACAGGCGGGGGGTATCGTCAGGGAGGACGAAAATGCAGGCCCAGCCCTCGTTCTCCACCTCCACGATGAAGAAAACGTCCTCATCCGTCCAGGAAATCCAAGTGTCCCCGCCGTCGGTGGAGGTCTCCCCCCACACGTCGGCGTATTCCGGCAGCTCCGGAACCGTCAGCTGTACGGTGGGGACGGTGGAGCCCTTCCACTGGGCGTCGGTCACCACCAGGGTACCGGGGGTGTACCAGCCTACGGCGAGCTCCAGGGGACGCAGGCTGGGCAGAGGCTGGCCATCTTCATCCAGAAAGACGCCGGCGAGGGCCAGTTCCCCGTCGGTACGGCCGTCATAACCGCTGAGGTCCCAGGACAGGGCCACCTCCGTCTGGTCCTCCCGGCCCTGCTGCTGAAGGGTTACATACATGGATGTGGGCAGCAGGTCGGCGGTGAGAGGGGTCCCAGCCGGGAGCCAGAGCTGCTCCGGACTGTCATAGAGGTTACAGACCAGGGGACTGGCCCACTGGATGAGGCCGTCCTCCGCCGTGACGGCCACCGTTTCCACGGAGCCCCCCGTCTCCTGGACGATCATGGGGCCCTCTCCCTGGGGGGCCAGGATGGCGCCGGTCAGGACAAGCTGGCCGCCTGCCTTCACCACAATGGAGCCTGCGCCGGTAATCACAGGGCTGGCCTCCGGACCGCCTATGGACAGTGTCCCAACGGACAGAAACCCGCCGGCCTCCACCACCACCTGGCCGGTGAGCTCCACCGTCAGGTTCCCGGGGTAGTAGCCCTCCGGCGCGCTGCCTGAAAAGGCGGTGGAGACGGTGGTAAAGCTCAGCGATTCATCCTGGCCGACCACCTGCTGGCCCAGGGTGACGGTGTAGGACGCAGCCTCCGGCTCCTCTGTGCCGCCCTCTGGCAGGTCCGGCTGCTGCCCGCCGATTTCCGGGAGCTGGCCATCCTCTCCCGGCTGGGCATCCCCCTCCGGGGAGGGGGCAGGGTCGGCATCAGGCTCCGGCCGCTCCGGGGACGGATTGCCCTCCTCCGGCTGGGCATCTCCTTCCGGGGAGGGGTCGGTATCAGGCTCCGGCTGGCCAGATTCCCCGATATACGATCCTTGGCCGGAATCGGCCGGCAGATCTGCCGCCGCGGCGGTTGGACCGCAGCCCCAGCAGAAGGCCAGCAGGCAGGCCAGGGCCAGCGGCTTTGAGATTGGCACATTCATCATTCCATTCCTCCTGTGAGGTGACCTTATGCGAAAACAGGTTAACGTGCAGATTCTGCTTCTGGCCGCCGTATTGCTGGCGGGGATGGGAGCTTGCGCCCTGCTGTACCGGCTGGACAATAAGTACACCGCAGCCCTGCCGGGGGGATACGGCTACAATGTGCTTCAGGGTGACTTGGAGCAGGTGGCTTTCCTGGTGGATGGCTGGGAGTATTACCCCGGGCAGCTGCTGGCACCGGAAGATTTTCAGGGGGGTGCAGCCCCGGAGGAGTATACCTACATCGGTCAATATGGGAATTTCTCCGCCCATCTGGACAGCCCCTACGGGACGGCCACCTACCGCCTCATCCTGGAGAATCCAGGGGAGCCTGTGGAGCTGGCACTCTATTTCCAGGAGCTGCTGTGCGCGAGCCGGGTCTACATCAACGGGGAGCTGGCGGGGGAACAGGGCAGCCTGGAGCCCTACGCCCCCCGGGTGCTGGACGGGATATACGCCTTCCGGGCGGAGGGGGGCACGGAGATTATCGTGCAGTGCGCCAACTATACCCACTATTACTCCGGGATGTACTATCCGCCCGCGGTGGGGACGCCGGGCGCCGTAACAAGGATGGTGGTTTTCCGGATGGCGGTGTATGGGTTTTTGTGCTTTACCGCCCTGGCCATCGCCCTGCTCCACATGGCGCAGTGGGCGCTGGGGCGGGACAGGCTGACCAGATGGATGGGCCTGCTGAGCCTGCTGTTTGCCCTGCGGGTGTGCTATCCCTTCCTCCGGGGCCTGGGCGTCCCCTCCGTCCGGCCGCTGTATGCCCTGGAGGACGTGTGCGGCAACGGGGTGCTGCTGTGCGCGGTGCTGATGTCGGGGGAGCTGGCCGGTTGCGCCGGGGCAAATTATCACCGCTGGGGCGCTGTGCCGGCGGCGGCAGGGCTGTGCCTTGCCACGGCGGTACTTCCGGTGTTTATTTTACCATACGTCCCCGGCTTCATCAATCTATATGGGAACCTGCTCTTTCTGTGGAAGCTGGCGGCAGGGCTGTATCTGATGTACCTGTCCGGCTACGCCCTGGCCAAGGATCGGCTGCTGGGCCACTGCCTCCTGTGCGCGACGGGGCTGTACGGCCTGTTCATCGCCGCGTCGGCGGCGTCGGCCAATCTGTTTGAGCCCATCCGGGGCGCCTGGCTGGAGGAGTACGGCGGCTATGGCCTGGTCCTGGGCTTTTCCGCCCAGATGGTGCGCCGTGAGGTTTTGCTGACCCGGGAAAATCACCGCCTGACCCTGCATTTGCAGGAGGAGGTGGAGCGGAAAACCAACAGCCTGTCCGTCCTGCTGTCGGAGCGGCGGGAGCTGCTGGCCAACCTGCTCCACGACCTGAAAAACCCCCTGTCCGCCCTGCGCAGCTATGGGGAACTGGTTCGCACCGGCAACGAGGCCCTTGACCCGGAGACCGCCGGCTACCTGAACACCCTGCTGGACCGGGTGGAGGTGGTGGGCGACCGCTTCGACGTGCTGCAGGACTTTTCCAGAGGGGAGCGGGGGGCCCACCCGCCGGAATCCATCTGCCTGAACCGGTACCTGCAGGAGTTTTATGAGACCAACCGCCCGGACATGGAGGTTTCCGGCCTGTCCTTCCGGCTGCGCCTGCCTGGGGAGTTGGTTTGGGTGCAGGGCAGGAGGGAGCGGCTGGATGTGGCGCTGGAAAACCTGTGCTACAACGCCCTGTCCTTTACGCCCCCGGACGGCCAGGTTACGCTGGAACTGGCCGTGAAGGAGCGGACGGCGCTCATCTCCGTGCGGGACAATGGGGCGGGCATCCCCCCGGAGAACCTGCCCCACGTGTTTGAGCGGAGTTTTACCAGCCGGGGGGACGGCAGCGGGGACGGCCTGGGGCTGTACCTGGTGCGGATCATCGCCCTGGAACACGGGGGCACGGTGGAGGCGGACTCCCTGCCCGGCCGGGGCAGCGTGTTTACCCTGCGCCTGCCCACAGAATAAGGCCTATACTATGGGTGTCCCCCTGCCGCAGGCAGGGGGACAGTTTATTTCTGCTTGGGGTGGCGCCGGGGAGAGGCGCCCAGGCGCAGGCCGATAACCTCCACCACCACCGCGCTGACCAGGAAGGGGAGAAAGTAGGTGGCCAGGCGGTAGAGGATCAGCACGGAGGACACGTCCGCCTGGCCCAGGTACCGGGAAAAGAGCAGCAGGAAGGCCGCCTCCACCGACCCCATCCCCGCGACGTTGGGCAGCGCGCCGGAGATGACGTAGGTCAGCGAGGACAGGAGCTGTACCTGGAGCAGGGAGAGGCCATCCAGCCCGATGGACCGGGCGCAAAGATAGGGGATGGAGTAGAGGGTGAACAGCTTGAGCCCGTTGACCCCCACCCCGGTCCAAATCGCCTTCGGCGTGTGCAGCAGGTCCCCGGCGCCCTGGTACAGCGCCTCCGCCTGCCGCAGGAGCCGGCGGGCCCGCTCCGCCCACCGGGGCCGCTGTTCCAGCCGCCGGAGGCCCAGGGAGATCAGCCGGTAAAACCGCTGCCAGGTACACAGCAGGATCAGCAGGAGGATGATCCCGGTGCACACCAGGTAGCCGAAGGCCACGTAGGGGAGCAGGGTGGGATGCTGCCGGAACAGGGCCCGCCCGCTTAGAAGGAGCATAACCCCGCCGTAAAGCAGGATGGAGGATTTGTGCAGCACATATTCCATACCCATGATCCCCGCCGCCTCCCCCGGGGAGACCCCCCGGCGGTACAGATAGGCGCTTTGCATGGGAACGGCGCCCACCGCAAAGGTGACCACATTGCCGAACACCCCCACCCAGGTGGCGTCCATGGCCTGGGCAAAGGTGAACGCCCTGTGCTTCCGCCTGACCAGCAGGAAGCAGACCAGCCCCTCCAGCCCCTGGTAGACGATGCCCAGCAGGAGGGCGCAGGCCACCCCACCACCGCTGGCCGCCAGGATATTTTGGACAATCTCCTGGTAGTGGTTTCGAAAGACCAGCCAGAGGAGGACGGACAGGGTCAATAGGCTGAGGGCGGCGGAGAGGAGGAATGGATGCCGGCGGGCGGGTTTTTGTTTCATAGGAGTACCTCGAACAACGGATAGCGGCGGTCCGGCGGGAGCGCACGGCGTCTTTGCAGCTATGATAGCACCTTTTCCTGCCGGCGGCAAGCGGTGCCGGGAGCTGGGGCGAGGGCTGTAAAAGGATGGAACCCGGCCCATTTTCAGGAAAATAACAAAAGAAGGGTTATTTTTCTGCGCTTGATTGACAAATTTTACTTGACTGACCGGGTACAATGTGTATAATAGAATTAGAATAATTCTAAGGTGATGTGACGAGTATGACCAAGTATGGGCGCAGGATTTTGGAGATTGTAGAGGCCTCCCGCAGCCATATGACTGCGGAGCAGGTGTTTGACGCCCTGCGCCGGGACTGCCCGGGGGTGGCCCTTGCCACGGTGTACAATAACCTCAACCGCCTGTGGCAGGAGGACCGCATCCGCAAGGTTTCGGTGGAGGGGATGCCGGATCGCTATGACCGGATGCAGCGCCACGACCACCTGGTTTGCAAGGAATGCGGCCGGCTGGTGGACGTGGATCTGGGGGATCTGACGGCGCAGCTGGAGGAATTGGCGGGGGTGCACATCCTGTCCTATGATCTGAAGCTGATGGTTTTGTGCAGTGAGTGCAGAAAGAAATACCAGGAAAGGGAGGGTGAGGATTTTGAATCATCTGCCATTATCCGTCCGCGTCCCCATTGAGGCGGACAACCCAAGCATCCAGCGATGGGAGGAGAAATGCATCCGATGCGGGATGTGCAAGGAGGTCTGCACCAGCCGGATGGGGGTGCACGGTACCTATACCTTTGAGGAGACGGGGGGAAAGGCCGTGTGCATCTACTGCGGCCAGTGCGCCAACGTCTGCCCGGTGGACAGCATCACGGAGCGGGACGAGTGCCCCCAGGTGGGGCAGGCTGTGGCCGACCCGGACAAGGTGGTGGTGGTCAGCACCTCCCCCTCCGTCCGCGTGGCCCTGGGGGAGGCGTTCGGCCTGGAGCCCGGCACCTTCGTGGAGGGGAAAATGGTGGCCCTGCTCCGGGCCCTGGGGGCAGATTACGTGCTGGACACCAACTTCGCCGCCGACCTCACCGTGGTGGAGGAGGCCAGCGAGCTGATCCGGCGGCTGACCCAGGGGGAGGGGCCGCTGCCCCAGTTTACCAGCTGCTGCCCCGGCTGGGTACACTTTGCGGAAATTTACGCCCCGGAGCTGCTGCCCCATCTCTCCACCGCCAAGAGCCCCATTGGGATGCAGGGGGCCACGGTCAAGACCTATTTTGCCCGGAACGTGGGCCTGGACCCCCGGCAGGTTGTCCATGTGGCCCTGACCCCCTGCACAGCCAAAAAGTTTGAAGTCCGGCGGGAGGAGATGAACGCCGCCGCCGTCTTTCACGGGCAGCCCGGCCTGCGGGACACCGACCAGGTGATTACCACCCGGGAGCTGGCTCGCTGGGCCCGGGAGGCCGGGATTGACTGGGACGCCCTGGAGGATTCGCCCTACGACACCCTGATGGGTCGGGCCTCGGGAGCGGGGGTTATCTTCGGCAATACCGGCGGCGTGATGGAGGCCGCCCTGCGCACCGCCTACTGTTACCTCACCGGCCGCCAGGCGCCAGAGGAGCTGCTGAAGCTGGAGCAGGTGCGGGGGTACGAAGGGGTGCGGGAGGCCCAGGTTGCCCTGGGGGATGTGACGGTGAACGTGGCGGTGATTCACGGCACGGCCAACGCCCGGGAGTTTATCAACCAGATGAAGCAGAGGGGAAAGACCTACCACTTTGTGGAGGTGATGGCCTGCCCCGGCGGCTGCATCGGCGGCGGCGGCCAGCCCAAAAACCTGCTGGCCGACGGGGACCAGGTGCGGAAAAGCCGCATCGCCGCCCTGTACCGCAGGGACGGGGCGATGGAGCTCCGCTCCAGCCAGGAAAACCCCGATCTCAAGCGCCTGTACCAGCAATTCTACGGCCAGCCCCTCAGCGAGCTGGCGGAGAAGCTGCTGCACACCACATATACAGACAGGAGCGATCTCATACAGAAGAAGGGAGGAAACCATGTGAGCAAGTGGGGTTGTGGGGTCTGCGGCTACGTCTACGACGAGGAGAAGGAGGGCGTGCCCTTTGAGCAGCTGCCGGAGGATTGGGTTTGCCCTCTGTGCGGCGCAGGCAAGAGCGCCTTCTCCCCCCAGCAGCCCCAGGCGGAGAAGAGGCCGGCGGCGGCGCCCGTCCCCTTTGACGGGGAGATGAAGGAGCTGGGCCCGGGGGAGCTGTCCGCCGTGTGTTCCAACCTGGCCCGGGGCTGCGAGAAGCAGTACATGGACCGGGAGGCGGCGCTGTTCCGGGAAATCGCGGACTATCTGTCCGCCGCCGCGCCCCCGGCGGAGGGAGCCGGCATGGACCGGCTGATGGAGCTGATCCGCAAGGATCTGGAGCAGGGGTATCCCGGGCTGAGCGGCGCGGCCGCCGCCGCAGGAGACCGGGGGACCCAGCGGATCTGCGTCTGGGGGGAGAAGGTGACCCGGATGCTGGATGCGCTGCTCACCCGCTATCAGAGGGAGGGAGAGGCCTTCCTGAAGGACACCCGGGTTTGGGTGTGTACTGTGTGCGGCTTTGTCTACGTGGGGGACAGCGCCCCGGAGCTCTGCCCTGTATGCAAGGTGCCCGCGTGGAAGTTTGAACAAGTGGAAGGGAGGCGGTAAGGGATGAAACAAGTGGCGGTGAGAAACCTGCGCCTGTGTACCAAGGACTGCCTGTGCCTGTACGTGTGCCCCACCGGGGCCACGGATACGGAGAACAGCGTGATTGACACGAGTAAATGCCTGGGCTGCGGCGTGTGCGCAGACGCCTGCCCCAGCGGCGCCATCTCCATGGTGCCCACCCAGTACCCGCCCCAGCAGAAGAAGGACGGCTCCGTAACCGCCCTGGCCAGGGAGCTGGCCGGGGGAAAGGCGGCCCAGGAGAGCATGGCCCGCCAGATGGCGGAGGGGGCGGAGGAGGACGGCCTGTACCGGCTGATGACCGCCGTGGCCCGGTCCGTCCGTCTGGTCAACGAGGATCTGCTCCGGGAGGCCGGCTACATGCTGCCCCAGAGCGCCAACGCCCATCAGCTGCTCCAGGCGTTTGTGGAGCAGCCCCCCGCCCCGGATTTCCCCGCGGCGGCGGCCAGGGAGCTGCTGGAACGCATCCCCTGCAATGAACCGGAAGGGAAAGGAGAACAGAAAACCATGAGCAAGTGGAAGTGTAAGGTATGCGGCTATGTTTACGAGGGCGAAAGCCTGCCGGAGGATTTTACCTGCCCCGTCTGCAAGCAGCCCGCCTCCGCCTTTGAGAAAATAGAGGAGGCCCCCGCCAAGGGCGGCAGCAAGTACGCCGGGACCCAGACGGAGAAAAACCTGGAGGCCGCCTTCGCCGGGGAGTCCCAGGCCAGAAACAAGTATACCTACTTCTCCCAGGTGGCCCAGAGCGAGGGGTATGAGCAGATTGCCGCCCTGTTTCTGAAAACGGCGGAGAACGAGCGGGCCCACGCCAAGCTGTGGTTTGAGGAGCTGGGCGGACTGGGCGATACGGCGGAAAACCTGCTCCACGCCGCGGAGGGAGAGAATTATGAGTGGACGGACATGTACGACGGGTTTGCCAAAACCGCCGAGGAGGAGGGCTTCCCGGAGCTGGCCGCCAAGTTCCGCCTGGTGGCCGCCATTGAGAAGCGCCATGAGGAGCGCTACCGGGCCCTGCTGCACAACGTGGAGACCGCCCAGGTCTTTGAAAAGAGCCAGGTGAAGGTTTGGGAGTGCCGCAACTGCGGCCACATTGTGGTGGGCAAGGCGGCCCCTGAGGTCTGCCCCACCTGCCTGTACGCCCAGAGCTATTTTGAGGTCCACTGCGAGGATTACGAATAAGGGCTGATGGAGCCCACCTGAATGAAAACAAAACCCCGCCGGGGGACGGCAGGATGCTTTTCCTGCCGTCCCCCGCTTTTTTTTGCTGCCGGGGGTCCTGTCCGCCGCCGCGCCAAAGATCATTTGGGAAATGAAAGAAATGCCGTTGAATCCTGCAAAATGAAAAATATTTAGTTATTTTGCAAGAAAGTCCCCATATTTTTCCTATGTTATTGCATGATGATAAAGTATAGGCATAAAATAAAGCAAAATTTCGACAAATAATATAAAATTCATTGACATAGGTTAGACCATCTGGTATATTGATTTCAACATACAATAAAAGAAATAAAGTAATTCTGGATAACGAATGAAAAAATGATGTAATATCAAAAAGGAGGGAACGGTATGTCAGACAAGCGGTATCGGGTGTCGGCAGATATCGGCGGAACGTTCACGGATTTGGTTTTTTACGACCAGGTCACAGGACAGTATAAGGCCGGAAAGACGCTGACGACGCCCAAAAATCTGTCGGACGCGGTGATGAACGGGATCGGGGCGGAAATTAAGGATTTCAGCGACATTGATTTCTTTGTCCACGGCACAACCTCTGGTTTGAACGCGTTTTTGGAGCGGAAGGGCGCAAGGGTTGCCCTGATGATGACCAAGGGCTTCCGGGATGTGTATGAGATTGCCAGAGGCAACCGCCCCCCCATGTTTGATATGCGCTACCGCAAGCCGGAGCCCCTGCTCCATCCATGCGATTGCTTCGAGGTGGATGAGCGGCTGCTCACCGACGGCAGGGAGTACCGGCCGGTGGACCGGGACAGCGTGAAGGCGGCGGCGGAGGAGATCCGCAAGGGCGACTACACCTCCGTGGCGGTCTGCCTCATCAACGCCTATGAAAATCCCGCCCACGAGCTGGAGGTGGAGAAGCTGCTGGGCGAGTTCCTCCCCGGCGTGCCCGTCTCCCTGTCCCACCGCATCGCCCACGAGTGGCGGGAATACGAGCGCACCAGCAGCACGGTCATCAACGCCTACATCGCCCCCATCGTCCAGAAGTACCTGGAGCTGCTGGAGGGGCGGATGCGGGACCGGAACTTCCATAAGAACGTACACATTATGCAAAGCGGCGGCGGCGTTATCACCGCCGGCATGGCCAAGGAGATCCCCATCCAGACCCTGATGTCCGGCCCCGTGGGCGGCGCCGTGGGCAACCAGACCTATTCCCGCCTGCTGGGCTATCCCAACCTCATCGGCGTGGATATGGGCGGCACCAGCTACGACGTGAGCATGATCGTGGACGGCCACCCGGATATCTCCAACGAGGTGTACCTGGAGGGCTTCCCCATCCTGGTACCCATGGTGAATATCCACACCATCGGCGCCGGCGGCGGCTCCATCGCCTGGATTGAGGCCGGCGGCCTGCGGGTAGGCCCCTCCAGCGCCGGAGCGGAGCCGGGACCCGCCTGCTATGGCCGGGGCGGCAAGAACCCCACCATCACCGACGCCAACGTGGTGCTTGGCCATCTGGACCCCGACGGCTTCCTGGGCGGCGGGATGAAGCTGGACAAGGAAGCGGCCATCGAGGCCATGCGCACCGTGGCTGAGCCGCTGAACATGACGGTGGAGGAGCTGGCCCAGGGCATCTGCGAAATTGCCGACGCCAAGATGGCCGACGCCATCCGCCAGCTGACCATCCGCAAGGGCATTGATCCCCGGGAATTTGTCCTGGTGGCCTTCGGCGGGGCCGGCCCCATGCACGCCTGCACCACCGCCGACGAGCTGGAAATCAAGCGGGTGCTGGTACCCGAGATGCCCGGCACCTTCTCCGCCTGGGGCATGCTCCAGTCCGACATCCGGCAGGACCTGTCCCGCACCTATCAGCACAGCCTGAGCAAGGCTGACGCCTCGGAGGTGGCGGAAAAGTTCGATGAGATGATGGAGGAGGCCATGCAGCTGCTCCGCCGGCAGAACATCACCGAGGAGCAGGCCCAGTTCATCCGCAGCGCCGACCTGCGCTACATCGGCCAGGAGTACACCGTCCGGGTCAACTTCGGCCCGGGGCCCATTGACGACGGGGCCATGGAGCAGGTGAAAAAGTCCTTCCACGAGCAGCACCTGCAGATTTACGGCTTCAACAACCCGGAGGGCGAGGTGGAGTCGGTCAACCTGCGCCTGGTGGGCCTGGGCGTGCTGGATAAAATCCCCAAGCAGAAGGCCCAGCAGCTGTGCACCGAGACGCCCAAGCCGGAGCGGGCCCAGCGGGCGCTGTTCAAGGGGGTTGCCTACACCGCCAACATCTACCAGCGGGAGAACCTGCTGCCCGGCCAGACCTTTATGGGCCCGGCCATTGTGGAGGAGCTGACCTCCACCACGGTGGTGCCCCCCAACTGGCGGGTGACCATTGATCCCTACAACAGCATGATGATTACCAGAGAGGATTGAAGGAAGGGCAGGTGTGGAAAATGGCTGAGAAATTGAACCCAATCACCACGGAAATTATTCGCAACGCGTTCCTTTCTGCGGCGGAGGAGATGTGCGTGAGCCTGTTCCGCAGCTCCTACACCCCTATCATCTATGAGATGAAGGACTGCGCCGTGGCGCTGTACGACGAAAACCTCAACGTCCTGGGCCAGAGCTCCGGCGTGCTTTAAGGAGGGTGACATTTTCATCCTCAACGACAGCTACATCTCCGGCACCCACCTCAACGACGTGACGGTGTTTGCCCCCATCTTCTACCACGGGGAGCTGGTAGGCTTCTCCGCCAACCGGGCCCACTGGCTGGATGTGGGGTCCAAGGAGCCCCTGGCCCCCATGGATTCCACCAGCATCTTCCAGGAGGGCATCCGTCTCGGCCCCCTGAAGATTTATGACCGGGGGGAGCCCCGCCGGGACGTGATCGACACCATATGTATGAACAGCCGCTTCAGCAGAAATGCGCATGGCGATTTGAACGGTATGATCGCCGGCTGCCGGACGGGAGAGAAGCGGCTGCATACCCTGCTGGACCGCTTTGGACTGGATACCATCCGTCAGGCCACCCAGGAGATTTTCGAGCAGACAGCCACCCTGGAGCACGAATTTCTCAAGCAGATCCCCCCTGGAGTGTACTGTGAGGAGGGCATCCTGGACAACGACGGCATTACGGATGATCCCCTCACCGTAAAGCTGAAGCTGACCGTGGACGAGAACCACCACATCAATGTGGACCTGACCGGTTCCAGTCCTCAGGCGGCCGGCAGCACCAACACCGCCATGGCCCAGACCATCTCCGCCGTCCGCGTGGCGTACAAGGAGATTGTGCTGCCCAACATCCCGGTGACCGGCGGCTCCTTCCGGGGGCTGACCGTCACGGTACCCCCCAAGACCATCTTTACCGCGGAGGAGCCGGCGGCCTTCTCCTGGTACTTCTCCCACCTGGGCCTGCTCATCGACCTGATGATTAAGGCGCTGGAGAAGGTCTGTCCCCAGCTCACCGCCGGCGCCCACTACGGCGACTCCATGGTGTGCTACCTCACCGGCATCCACCCGGTGACCGGCGAGCTGTTCGCCCATGACGAGCCCACCGTGGGCGGCTGGGGCGGCCACAGCGAGGGGGACGGCCAGGACTGCCTGATTAACGTGCAGAACGGCGACTTCAAAAACTTCCCCGCGGAGATCTGCGAGCATATCCTGCCCTGCATCATGGAGAAATACGAAATCCGCCAGGACAGCGAGGGGGCCGGACGGAACCGGGGCGGCTGCGGCGTGATCCGCACCTACCGCACCCTGGTGGACGGGGTCAACCTGTACCTGTGGTTTGAGCGGTCCAAGATGCCCGCCTGGGGCGTGCTGGGCGGCCAGGCAGCCCAGGGCCCCAAGGTGACAGTGTATGACGAAAAGGGCAACGTGGTCACCGAAATGCTCAAGTGCAACAACTACCGCCTGGGCAAGGGCTGGGTGGTTGAGATGATGACCGGCGGCGGCGGCGGGTACGGCGACCCCCTGGAGCGTGATCCGGAGAAGGTGGCCTACGACGTGAAAAACCGCTTTGTCAGCAGGCAGCGGGCCAGCGACGTCTATCGGGTGGCCGTCCGGGAGGACGGCACCGTGGACGAGGCAGCCACAGAGAAGCTGAGACAACAGTAAGCTCCCGGCGCGGGGCCGCCCCCGCGGGCGGCCCCGCCGGGTATTTTCAGGACATAGGGAGAGGGGGAGAGGCTGCCGGAAAAAGCTACCCCATGGCCGGGAAGCCGGCCGCAGGTTGGAAACGCATTTGCAGCGGGGCATGTGTGTTCTGTATCACGCAATTTCTTCCCTGAGTGAAAGCGGCGCGCAGGCGCGGGAAGGGCCGTCGGACGGCCCCTCGGTTCCCGGACAGGCGCTGTGAGGCCGGTGAGGGGCCTTTGTTGGGCGGGCCGGGGCGCCGCACTCATGCTCAAAACCGTTGGCTGCGATTGGAGAAAGGGAACGAATATGATCAAAATTAAGCTGGAGTTTGAACGGGGGGGCGTCCTGTACGGATTGTTGAATCCGGACAAGGCACCGAAGACTGTGGAGCAGATTGTCAAGGCGCTCCCCGTTACCATGGACGCCGTTCAGTCCCGCTGGTGCGGGCGAGAAATCAGCTGGGGGATCGCCACACAGGAGCCACCGCCCAGGGAGAACTCCACCGGAATTGTCAGTAAATTCGACATCACCTATTGGCGCCCCTGGGACAGGAGCGAAAAGACGCCGGAATCCACATCCTTTGAGTCCATGGCATTCTACTACGGGGCGGAACGCCCCACCTACCATGACGGGGCGCTGAGCCTGAACGTGGTGGGGCATATCTGCTACGATCAGGAGACCGAGATGGAAGAAATCGGGAAACGAATTTGGCTGTGCGGCGTAGAAAAGGTATGCTGCTCCCTGGCCTAAGGAAAACAGGGGGCGCCGCACCAAGAAAGGAGAATAGGAACATGAAAAAGAGAGTCCTCGCATCCGCATTATCGCTGCTTCTGGCCTGCGCCTTGCTGCTGACCGCCTGCGGCAACACGTCCCAGCCCACCGGCTCCCAGTCCCAGACCCAGAATCAGGGCGGGACGGCCGCCCAGGACCAGTGGATCAACGTCAACGCCAGCCTGCCGCTGAACTACGACCCGGCCAGCGGCAGCAACTCCATTGACCTGTCCATTGTGTTCAACGTGTACGACACCCTGGTATTCACCGAGATCGACGGCACCGTTATCCCTCATGTGGCCACCGACTGGGAGATGTCCCCCGACGGGCTGACCTACACCTTCCACATCCGGGATGACATCACCTTCCATGACGGCTCCAAGCTGGAGGCCAGCGACGTGGCCTTCTCCATGAACCGTTCCCTGACCATCGGCGAGGGCCTGGCCTACCTGTGGGACGGCTACGTGGACTACGCCGAGGCCACCGACCCCACCACCGTGGTGTTCCACATGAAGTCCACCTACGCCGTGTTCGTGTCCACCCTGGTGCGGCTGGCGGTGCTCAACGAGGAGCAGGTCATGGCCAATGTGGACACCTCTGACTCCACCTACGGAGACAAGTACGACTATGGCAAGAAGTGGCTGTCCACCCACGACGCAGGCTCCGGCCCCTACATGACCAAGGAGATCAGCGTGACCGAATTTGTCACCTGCGAGCGGTTTGACGACTACTGGATGGAGTGGGAGCCCAACGCCCCCAAGGGCTTTACCGTCCGGGCCATCAACGAGGCGGCCACCGTCCGCACCATGATGAGCAACGGCGAGCTGTCCATCACCGATGAGTGGCAGACCCAGGATACCCTGAACGCCCTGCGGGAGCTGGACGGCGTGGACGTGACCGACATGTATACCGGCGTGGTCATGTGCATGGAGATGAACACCAAGAAGGCGCCCACCGACGACATCCATTTCCGCAAGGCCCTGGCCTATCTCTTCGACTATGAGACCGCCTACACCTACATCTATGCCAACACCAAGAAGGCCGGCGGCCCCGTGTCCACCGCCTACCAGGGCTCCATTGCCGACGAGCTGAATACCTACAGCTACAACGTGGATAAGGCCAAGGAGGAGCTGGCCAAGTCCAAATATGCCAGCAATGTGGGGGACTACACCCTGGAGCTGCACTACAGCGCCGACGTGAAGGATGAGGAGGATCTGGCCCTGCTGCTCCAGGCCGCTGCCGCGGAGCTGGGCATCAAGATCACCATTACCGCCACCCCGTTCGCCACCCTGATCGCCGAGGCGGCCACCCCCGAGACCACCGCCCACATCACCGTTATGGCCCCCAGCGACAGCTACTCCGAGGCGGGCTCCGTACTGAAGCTGCACTACCACTCCGCTACCGCCGGCACCTTCACCCAGTTTGAGTGGCTGCTGGACGACGAGCTGGACCGCATGATCGACACCGCCCTGGCGGAGAGCAACTACGACCTGAGAATGGAGATGTACGCCCAGGCCCAGAAGTATCTGGATGAGCTGTGCCCCACCATCTGGGTCATTGAACAGCCCGAGCAGCGGGGCTATCAGTCCGGCACCTTCTACTGGCCGGAGGCCGAGGCGGAGGTCAACGCCCCCATCATGGGCCGCAGCCTCTACTTCCGCACCATTCAGTTTTATGACTGAGCTGCCTCAGCGATGATTCAGTAAGTGAGAACACCGGCCGCCGGCACAAAGGAATACGCAGTTCCGATGTGCCGGCGGCCGGCCTTTCTCAATGGAAGATTCCTCCACCATGTGGGGGAACAGGTTAAGGAGTTGGGACATGTCTGGAGCAAAATACATTGTAAGACGCTTACTCTGGTCGCTTGTCGTACTGTTCGGACTGTCGATTCTGATTTTCTGCATCGCCCGAATCCTTCCGGGTGACACGGCCACCATGGCTCTGGGCAGCACGGCGACGGAGGAAGCGAAGGAACTGTACCGTGAGACACATCACTTAAACGAACCCTTTATCAAGCAGTACATCTACTGGATTACCGACGCCCTCCAGGGGAATTTTGGTGAGTCCACCCAGACCAAGCAGCCGGTGGTGGCGGATATCAAAACTTACCTGCCCGCCACCCTGGAGCTGATCCTCTTTGCCGCTATTTTGGAGATCGTAGGAGGAATCGGGCTGGGCGTGGCCTGCGCCAGGCGGGCCGGCGGCGTGCTGGACAACAGCATCCGCGTGGTCTCCTATCTGGGCATCGCCACGCCGTCCTACGTATGGGCCATCTTCTTTATGCTCATCTTCTGCTACTGGGTGCCTGTCCTGCCCACCATCGGGCGGATCTCCGCCTCGGTAGCCGCGCCGGCCCACATTACGGGCTTCTATCTGTTTGATTCCCTGGCGACAGGCAACTTTACCGCCTTCTGGGACGTGCTCAAGCACCTGGTGATGCCGGGCACCGCCCTGGCCCTCACCGGCATCGCCCAGTCGGCCCGCATCACCCGCAGCAGCATGCTGGACAACATGAGCAAGGACTTCGTGGGGGCGGAGATCTCCTCCGGCATTCCCATGCGGAAGATCATGTGGCAGTATGTGCTCCGTCCCTCGGCGGCGCCCTCCGTGTCCATCATCGCCCTGGATATCGCCGCCATGCTGGGCAACGCCTTCGTGGTGGAGCAGGTGTTCAGCTATCCCGGTGTGTCCAAATACTGCCTCAACGCCATTTTGAACAAGGATCTCAACGCCATCGTGGGTGTGGTCATGGTCATCGGCGTTTCCTTCCTGGTGGTCAACATCCTGGTGGATATTATCTCCGCGTTCCTGGACCCGCGGAACCGTATGTAAGGGGGCGCTTGTATGGGTAAGACAGAACGCAAAATCAAAACTTTGACCCGGGGACAGGCGCGGCTGGACAAGGTAAAGCGCAGCTGGTACCGCTTTTCCCGGAACAAGATGTCGGTGGTGGGCCTGGTGGGGGTGATCTTCGTCATCCTGGTGGCCATCTTCCAGGACGTGATCGCCCCTTATCCGGAGCATGCCCAGGCCTACACCAACTACGCCGCCATGAAGCTGGCCCCCTGCGCGGAGTACCTCTTCGGCACCGACGGCACCGGCCGGGACGTGCTCAGCCGGGTGATTTTCTCCTTCCGAAACGCCTTGATTATGGGCGTGGGCGTTATCTGTGTCGCGGCCCCCATCGGGGTGGTGTTCGGCCTGCTGGCCGGCTACTACAAGGGGAAGTGGATTTCCACCGTCATCATGCGTGTGGTGGATATTTTCCTCTCCCTGCCCTCCCTGGTGCTGGCCCTGGCGGTATCCGCCCTGTTTTCTCCCACCCTGTTTCACTCCATGATGGCCATTACCTTCTCCTGGTGGGCCTGGTACGCCCGGCTGGTGTACGGCTCAGCGGCCTCTGTCCGCAATGAATACTTCGTCAAATCCGCCGAGCTCATCGGCGCCAGCCGCGCCCACATCATCCTCCGGGAGATCCTGCCCAACTGCTGGTCCACCGTTCTGACCAAGATGACCATGGACATGGGCGTGGTGATCCTGATGGGCTCCACCCTGAGCTTCGTGGGTCTGGGCGCTCAGCCGCCCCAGCCCGACCTGGGCACCATGATCGCCGACGGCTACAAGCTGCTGCCGGAGTGCTGGTGGCTGACCATTTTCCCCGCCCTGGCCATTATGCTCATTGTGCTGGCCTTTAACCTGTTTGGCGATGGCATCAGTGATATGCTCAATTCTAAGGAGGCTTAGGATGACGAATCGTACGCCATTGTTGGAGATCAAGGATCTCTACATCAACTACAAGGTATACGGGGGATATGCCTATGTGATTAACGGCCTGAACCTGACGGTATACCCGGGCGAGAAGATCGGCTTTGTGGGCGAGTCGGGCTGCGGCAAGACCACCACCGTGAAATCCATCCTCCGGGTCCTGCCGGAGCAGGCGGTCATCCCCCAGGGCAGCATCCTGTTCGACGGGCTGGACGTGCTGCGCCTGAACAAAAAGGAGCTTAACCTCATGCGGGGGCAGAAGCTGTCCATGATCTTCCAGGACCCCACGGCCTCCCTCAACCCTGTATTCACCGTGGGCAAGCAGATCTGCGACACC
Organism: uncultured bacterium; assembly: GCA_949293165.1. GTDB lineage: Bacteria > Bacillota > Clostridia > Oscillospirales > Oscillospiraceae > Lawsonibacter. The sequence continues at coordinate 19,079 of CASFCW010000015.1, read as the reverse complement.
ATCTATTACTCCGGCATTGTGGAGAAGAACGACAAGAAGGCCATCCGGGAGCGGGCCATCAAGGCCCTGATGGACTGCTCCATGCCCGACCCGGAGCGGATTTTGGAAAACTACCCCTTCCAGCTGTCCGGCGGCATGCGGCAGCGGGTGTGCATCGCCATGGCCCTGGCCACCGCCAGCAAGCTGATGATTGCCGACGAGCCCACCACCAACCTGGACGTGACCATCCAGGACCAGGTGCTCCGGCTGATCCGCAGCCTGGCCGATGAGAAGCACATGTCCCTGATCCTGATTACCCACTCCATGGGCGTGGCCCGGATGATGGCCGACCGGATCTGCATTATGTACGCCGGCAACATCGTGGAGGTGGCGCCCACCGATGCCCTGTTTGAGGCGCCGCTGCACCCCTACACCGTGGCTCTGATGGAGTCCATCCCCAAGCTCACCGGTGACAGCCTCATGAAGGGCATCCCCGGCCGCCTGCCCAGCTATGTGACGCCGCCCGGCGGCTGCCGCTTCGCGGGCCGGTGCCCCTACGCCACCGACCGGTGCAAACAGGAAAAACCCGGCTTTTACAACGTGGGGGGCGGGCACCGCGTGGCCTGCTTCCGGTACGAGAATGACATGGCCGGGGAACAGACGGAAGGGGGTCGGGCAGAATGACACAGGCGCCGCAGGACAACAAGGATGTGCTGGTTGTCAGCCATATGAAAAAGTATTTCCCCACCAAGCAGAAAAATCTGTTCGTCAAGGCCATTGACGACATCAGCTTTACCGTCCGGGAAAACGAGGTTGTGGGCCTGGTGGGCGAGAGCGGCTCGGGAAAGAGTACCACGGCCTACTGCGTGGTGGGCCTGCACGGCATCACCGACGGCCAGGTGACCTTCCTGGGCCAGGACATCTCCATGCCCGCTACCCAGCGGTCCATGGAGCTGAAAAAGAAGATGCAGATCGTCTTTCAGGACCCCGGCACCTCCCTCAATCCCCAGCGGAACATCGGGGACATCCTGGCCATGCCGCTGAAGGTACACAATATCGTGCCCCACTACGAGGTGGAGGACCGGGTGCGGGAGCTGCTGGACGTGGTGGGCCTGCCTCAGGACTGCTACTACAAGACCCAGCGCTCCCTGGGCGGCGGCGAAAAGCAGCTGGCCGCCATCGCCAGGGCCCTGACCACCAACCCCAGGCTGATGATTCTGGATGAGCCCACCTCCGCCCTGGACGTGTCCATCCAGGCCAAGATTATCTCCACCCTGATGGACCTGAAGGAAAAGTTCAACATGTCCTACCTGTTCATCACCCACGACATGAGCCTGATGCGCAACATTGCCGACCGTATCGCCATCATGTACCTGGGGCACATCATGGAGATGGCCCCCGCGGAGACCTTCTTCCGCAATCCCCAGCACCCCTATACCAAAATGCTGCTTTCCTCCATCCCGGTGGTGCTGCCGGAGGAGGAGGCCCTCAAGCCCACCCAGGTCTACTCCCAGGGGGAGATCCCCAGCCCCGTCAACATCCCCACCGGCTGCCGCTTCCACACCCGCTGCCCCTTTACGATGGAGATTTGCCGGGAAACGGAGCCCCAGATGGTGGAAGTGGAACGCGACCATCTGGCCTGCTGCCACCAGGCCAACTGTGAAAAATAAAAAAAGGAGTCAAATATCTTCTTTTTCAAGTCGACAAAACAGTGGTTTTTGGTATATAATGGTTTCAATAAATAATTGTAACCGTTAAGCCCCTCTGCCCGCGTCAGGACGGAACGGGGCAAAGGTGACAACAAACAGGGGGGCTGCTATGGGACGGGAGGTTGGATCACGAATTCGTGAGATCCGGAAAAGCCAGAACATTACACTGAAAACAATCAGCCAGGCCACTGGTTTATCGGAGAGCTACTTATCCCAGGTTGAGCGGGGCACCTGCGCTGCCTCCGTCTCATCTCTGAAGAAGATCGCAGGGGTCCTGAAAACAGATATGGACGTCTTCCTCGCCCAGGAGGTGGATCTGCGAACCTCCTCCTGGGAGAGCAAGTATGTCTGTCCGCCGGGGGCGCCCTACTACTACCGGGTGCTCAGCAACATGGAGGACGGGAAGCGGATTTTCTGCCGCCAGGTCACTTTGACGCCCCAGGGCGAGCAGGGGCTGTTCCCCCTGGAGCGCAGGGGCTTCCTCTATGTGCTCAGCGGGTATCTGGAGATGCTCCTCAACGGCATGCCGGATCAGCTGTTCCCCGGAGACAGCCTGTACCACGATGAAACCATGGAACTGAAGGTATGGAACGACAGCCCATATTTGGTCAACTGCCTGTATGTTACCTATCGACAGGATGACAACGAGGAGGAAGTATGCGGGAAGAAGTAGGCAGCAGAATCAAGGAGCTGCGGCTGGGACGGAACATGACCTTGAAGGAGCTGGGGGAGAAGGCCCATCTGTCGGTGGGCTACCTGTCCACCCTGGAGCGGGGGCTGTGCTCAGCCTCCCTGGTGACGCTGCAGAACATCTCCGAGGCCCTGGGCGTGGACAGCAGCATGTTTATCAATACCCGGGAATCCAGCGGCGTGGTGATGCGCAGCTACGGGAAGATGCCGGCCAGGACCACAGGGTACAGCCGTGTCTACCAAAGCCTGGCGGGCACTCCCAGGGCCACCCACGACTTTTTCCCCATGCTGGTGACCCTTCTGCCCGGACGGGACATCAACAATGTGACGCCCTACAGCCACGCCGGGGAGGAGATGGTCTACGTGCTGGAGGGGGTGCTCACCGTGGTGTTCAAAAACCGCAGGTACGACATCCAGGCGGGGGACGGCGTCCACTATTTCGCCAGCACCCCTCACGAATGGATCAACTGCACCGACCGTCTGGTCCGGGTGATCTCCTTTACCACAGACCCGGCCATCGGCAGCGGCTACGACGGGAAGAAATCGGAGTAGCTGCCGGACCAAGTGAAAAACGCCCCCTGTTCTCCCCAGATGTGGGGAGAGCAGGGGACGTTTTTTTCGCGGCAGCCGGGGGCGGTTACGGGCTGGCGGACTGGCTCAGCAGCCTGGGGTAGGACAGGTCGATGGCGAAGGAACCCAGGGGGGCGGTGATGAGGATGGCCAGCACAGCCACCGTCAGCACCGCCGGGCCGCAGGCCAGCCCCATGGAAAGGGGGATGGAGCCGATGGCCGCCTGGACGGTGGCCTTGGGGGTGTAGGCCATCATGGTGAACAGGCGCTGCCTGCCGGTGAGGGAGGTGCCCATCAGGCAGACAAACACCCCCGCCATGCGGAATACCAGCGCCCCCAGGATGGCCAGCACGGCTCCCCCGCCGGAGGCCAGGGCGTAGGTAACATCCACGGTGGCCCCCACCAGCACAAAGAGCAGCACCTCCGCCGCCACCCACAGCTTGGCGTACTTCTGGGACAGCCGGGCCGCCACCTCCGGGCGGCGGCGGTTGACGGCAATGCCGCCGGCCATGACGGCGATGAGGCCGGAGAAGGGGAACACCCCCTTCACCCCGTTTTCCAGGGCCACAAACAGGAAGGAAAGGCTGAGCAGCACCACCACCTTGCTGGAATCCCGCACATGGACCCGGCGGTAGACCTCCCCAAAGACCGTCCCCGCCAACAGGCCGGCGGCGGCGCCGGTGACAATGGACAGGGGGATCTGGAGGAGGGCGGCGGGGGACAGCCCGCCCCCCTGGGCCAGGCCGGTGAAGGAGGAGAACAGGACGATGACGAATACGTCGTCCACCGAGGCGCCCGCCAGGATCATCTGGGGGATGGAGTGCTCCGTCCCCCAGCCGCCCTCCATCAGGCGCAGCATTTTGGGCACAATGACCGCCGGGGACACCGCCGCCACCACCGCACCCAGGATGGCGCTGTCCAGCAGGGAGAGGCCCAGCAGCCGGGGCGCCAGCAGCACCATCCCCGCCATCTCAAAGCAGGCGGGGACAAAGCACAGGAGGATGGCGGGGCGGCCCACCCGCTTTAAATCCTCCAGATTCAGGGCCAGCCCCGCCCGGGTGAGGATGATGATGAGGGCCAGCTGCCGCAGGTCGGCGGAAACCCCAAGGAGGGAATCGTCCAGCACGTCCAGGACGCAGGGCCCCAGGAGGATGCCGGTGAGCAGCATCCCCAGCAGGCTGGGCAGGCGGAGCCGGGCGGCGGCCCAGCCCAGGGCCATGCCCACCAGGAAAATGAGGGCCAGACTGGTCAGCATCGGGCGCCCGCCCCCTCTCCGGCAGGGGCAGGCCGCGGCCTGCCCGGGGAAAACAGATGGTGTGTCATACAAATTTACTCCTTCCGGTGTGATGGAATGGACCCGGAGCCGGGGCAGAAAAAAAGCCGATGCCCCCACAGACGTCCGGTGCCTGCAGAAGTCATCAGCTGAATCAGCGGTTTCGGCTTTCGCCGCGGGAGAACTTCATTCCCGCAGGCATATAGCACGCCCCATCCCCCGGCGCAAGCCCCCTTTTCGCAAATCCCGCCCCCGCCCCAGCTTTTTCCTGGGGCGGAAAATTCCTCTTGACAAGCGGGGGAATCCGGGGTATTATGTGAATGGTTAGTGGGCGCTAACTTCTTTTTTGGAGGTGAGTTACTCAATGCTAACTACATCTATGACAGAACAGGGGAATTGTATGACGCTGCTGGATGCGCAGGAAGGAATGGAATACATTGTGGCGGGCATTGACACCCAGGACGAGGAACTGAACGCGTTTCTCTTTTCCTTGGGGTGCTACAGCGGCCAGCCCATTACCGTGGTGGCCCGCCGGGCGGGGGGCTGCGTGGTGTCCATCAAGGACGGCCGGTACAACATTGACCGGCAGCTGGCGGCGGCCATCCGCATCTGACGCCCCGCCGGGGCGGCAGGAATTGGAATGATTGCCGCGCCTATTGGTTAGCGTTTGCTAACTGGTGGGCGGCGGATCAGAAATGTGTGTTTGAAACAGGAGGAATTGTTATGCGTATTGCCCTGACAGGCAACCCAAATTCCGGCAAGACCACCATGTATAACGCCCTTACCGGGCGCAGCGAGAAGGTGGGCAACTGGGCCGGCGTCACCGTGGAACGGAAGGAGCACCCCATCAGGAAGGCCTACTGGAACGGCCTGGAGGAGCTGATTGCCGTGGATCTCCCCGGCGCCTACTCCATGTCCCCCTTCACCTCGGAGGAGAGCATCACCAGCTCCTATGTGCGCCATGAGCGCCCCGACGTGATTGTCAACATCGTGGACGCCACCAACCTCAGCCGCAGCCTGTTTTTCACCACCCAGCTGCTGGAGCTGGGTATCCCGGTGGTGGTGGCCCTGAACAAAAGCGACATCAACGCCAAAAAGGAGACCACCATTGACGTCTCCGCCCTCTCCCAAAAGCTGGGGTGCCCGGTGGTGTCCACCGTTTCCACCTCCAACCAGGGCTTGAAGGAGGTGGTGGAGGCCGCCGCCGCCCAGTCGGGCCGGGGGCAGCGGGCCCCCTACCTTCAGGGCGACATCGACCTGAGCGACAAAAAGGCGGTGGAGGAGGCCGACCGCAAGCGGTTTGCCTTCGTCAACCAGCTGGTGGAGCAGGTGGAGCAGCGGAAGGTGCTGACCAGGGAGAAGAGCTCCGGAGACGCCATAGACGAAATCCTCACCAACAAGTTCCTGGGCATCCCCATCTTCGCGGTGGTCATGTACCTGGTATTCCAGATCTCCCAGGTGTGGGTGGGTACCCCCATCGCCGATTACCTGGTGGGCTGGATTGAGACCTTCCAGGGCTGGGCCGGGGACCAGATGGCCCAGGCCAACCCCCTGCTGTCCGCCCTGCTGGTGGACGGCATCATCGGCGGCGTAGGCGCCGTGGTGAGCTTCCTGCCCCTGGTGATGGTGATGTACTTCCTCATCGCCCTGCTGGAGGACTGCGGCTACATGTCCCGGGTGGCGGTGGTGCTGGACCCCATTTTCAAGAAGGTGGGCCTGTCCGGCAAGTCGGTCATCCCCTTCGTCATCGGCACCGGCTGCGCCATCCCCGGCGTCATGGCCAGCCGCACCATCCGCAACGAGCGGGAGCGCCGGGCCACCGCCATGCTTACCCCCTTCATGCCCTGCGGGGCCAAGATCCCCGTCATCGCCCTGTTTGCCGGCGCCTTCTTTGACGACGCGGGCTGGGTGAGCTTTACCATGTACTTTACCGGCATTGTCCTCATCTTCCTGGGGGCCCTGCTGGTCAACAAAATCGCCGGCTATAAAAACCGGAAGTCCTTCTTTATCATTGAGCTGCCTGAGTACAAGGTCCCCTCCATGCTCTTTGCCTTCAAGGCCATGTGCGCCCGGGGCTGGGCCTACATCGTGAAGGCGGCCACCATCATCCTGCTGTGCAACACCGCCGTGCAGGTGATGCAGACCTTCAACTGGAGCTTCCAGGTGGCGGAGAGCGCCGACAGCTCCATCCTGGCCTCCATCGCCGGCCCCTTCGCCTACCTGCTGGTGCCCATCGTGGGCGTGCTCAGCTGGCAGCTGGCCGCCGCCGCCGTCACCGGCTTCATCGCCAAGGAGAATGTGGTGGGTACCCTGGCCGTGTGCTTTGTGGGGCTGGAGAACTTTATTGACACCGACGAGCTGGCCATGATCGAGGGCTCCGGCGCGGAGGTGGCGGGCATTATCGCCATCACCAAGGTGGCCGCCCTGGCCTACCTGATGTTCAACCTGTACACGCCCCCCTGCTTCGCCGCCATCGGCGCCATGAATTCCGAGATGAAAAGCGCCAAATGGCTGTGGGCCGGCATCGGCCTGCAGCTGGGCACCGGCTATACCGTGGGCTTCCTGGTCTACCAGGTGGGCACCCTGGTCACCACCGGCGCCCTGGGCGCCGGCTTCCTCCCCGGCCTGATCGCCGTGGCCGCCTTTGCGGCCATCTTGGTCTGGCTGTGCCTGAAGTCGGAGCGGGATCTGAACCGGGAATACGTACTCAGCGGGGTGAAGCAGGTATGATGGATTTCATCATTATCGCCATCCTGGCCGTCATCATCGGCGGCGCGGCCCGGTACGTCTACAAGGCGAAAAAAAGCGGGAAAAAGTGCATCGGCTGCCCCGATGGCTGCTCCTGCGGTTCGGGGAAGGGCGGCTGCTGCGGCGGCTGCCACTAGAGGAATACAGTGCGGCCCCTGTCCCTACGGATGGGGTGGCCGCCGGACCGGGGACGGCCCCATAACAGCCGGGGCCGTCCCACCCCTCTCAGGGGGTATTTTTTCAATGAGTAGTTAGCATATGCTAACTAAAGAGGACGGAAAGCGGGGGATGGATTATGTCCGATGAGCTGGTGGTGCGCCACTGTGCCCCCACCCTGGCGGGGATCAAGACGGGGAATCTGTTCTCCTGTTCCTACCGTTCCCGGCGGAAACTGGTGGAGGAGCTGTGCCGCCTGAACCAGAGGCTGGTACCCAGGGGGCTGCGGGCCCTTCCGCTGCGGATGGAGGGGGGACGGGCGCTGATTTACCTCTACCGCCCCCACGCCCTGGAGCGGGATCTGGCCGATTCCAGGGCCAGGGCCATCCTGGAGGGGATGGGCTACCGTTCCGGCCAGTGCGCCCAGTGCGTGGCCCGGCTGATCCAGCGCCTGCGGGAGGAGGGGGACTTCCCCCACGAGATCGGCCTGTTTTTAAGCTATCCGCCGGAGGATGTGCTGGGTTTTATGGAAAACAGCGCCTGCGGATACAAGTGCGTGGGCTGCTGGAAGGTCTATGGGGATGAGGCCGCGGCCAGGTCCGCCTTTGCCCGGTACGAGGCCTGCACCAGGGCCTATTGCCGGAAATGGGAGCAGGGGGCCTCTATCGAGGGCCTGACGGTGGCAGGATAAGGGAAAACAGACAGAAAGGATGGTTGTGATGAAGAAAATCGCGGTGGTATATTGGAGCGGTACGGGAAACACGGAGGCTATGGCTGCCGCCGTGGCGGAGGGGATTGTCCAAAAGGGCGGGGAGGCTACCCTGCTGCCGCCATCCGCCTTCTCCCCGGAGCAGGTGGGGGCCTTTGACGCCGTCGCCTTTGGCTGCCCCTCCATGGGGGCGGAGCAGCTGGAGGAGATGGAGTTTGAACCCATGTTTGCTGCCTGTGAGGGGCGGCTGGGGGGCAGGACCATTGCCCTGTTCGGCTCCTACGGCTGGGGGGACGGGGAATGGATGCGTACCTGGGAGGCCCGGTGCCAGCAGGCTGGGGCCAACCTGGCCTGCCCCTGTGTGATCTGCCAGGAGGCCCCCGACGACCAGGCTATCCAAGCCTGCCGGGAGCTGGGGGCCGCCCTGGTCTGAGGGCCAGGGGAAGGGTGCAGGCCCCGGCCCCGCGCTCCGGATGGAGGCGGGGCCGGGGCCGCCGGATTGACAAGGGAGCCCGGGGGCGATACAATAATACTGTATCTCGGACGGCATGGAGGCGATCACCAATGAGACAGTGTATGGACGCGGACAACCTGCACCGGCGGCTGAAAAAGATCATCGGCCAGGTCCAGGCCATTGACCGGATGGTGGACGAGGACGTCCCCTGCGAGGAGGTCCTGGCCCAGATCAACGCGGCCAAATCCGCCCTCCACGGGTGTGGGAAGGTGGTGCTGGAGGGGCACATCAAGCACTGTGTCCGGGACGGGATCATCCACGGGGACGCGGACAAGACCATCGAGAGCTTCACCAAGGCGGTGGAGCGGTTTTCCAACATGGGATGACGGGGGCGGCAGGCCCGGCCCCGTCCAGCAGCCCTGCGGGGCTGCTTTTTTCTTGACAAAAGATACCCTGGGGGGTATCATATACCCATACCTGGTATGGTATAGGAGGGATTTGTTGTGAAGAGATGGATGGAGCGGCTGGAGGCCCTGCTGGAGCTGGGCGGGATGAAGCGGGACATCTGGTTTTTGGCCCTGTCCGGCATCGCGGTGACGGGCAGCCTGCTGGGGGTTGACCCGCTGCCCTTTGACCTGGCCTGGGTGGCCATCGTCCTGTGCGGCCTGCCCATCATCGGGGAGGCGGTGGTGGGGCTGGTCACCCGGTTTGACATCAAGGCGGACGTGCTGGTGTCCATGGCCCTGATCGCCTCGGTGTCTATTGGGGAGATCTTCGCCGCCGGGGAGGTGGCCTTTATCATGCAGCTGGGGGCCTTGCTGGAGGAGCTGACGGTGGCCCGGGCCCGGGCGGGGATTGAGAAACTGGTACGGCTGACGCCCCAGACCGCCCGGCTGGTGGATGGGGGGCAGGAGCGGCTGGTGCCGGTGGAGCAGGTCCAGGTGGGCTGGCGGCTGCGGGTGCTGCCGGGGGAGAGCGTGCCGGTGGACGGGGTGATCCGCTCCGGGCAGACCTCCGTCAACCAGGCGGTGATGACCGGGGAGTCCCTGCCTGTGGACAAGGGCCCGGGGGACGAGGTGTTCAGCGGCACGGTCAACCAGTTCGGCGCCTTTGAGATGGAGGCCACCCGGGTGGGGGAGGACAGCTCCATCCAGCGGATGATCCGCCTGGTGCAGTCGGCGGACGCGGGGAAGGCCAAGATTGTGGGCATCGCCGACCGGTGGGCCACCTGGATTGTGGTCTTTGCCCTGTTCGCGGCGGCCGTCACCTGGCTGGTGACGGGGGAGATCATCCGGGCGGTGACCATCCTGGTGGTGTTCTGCCCCTGCGCCCTGGTGCTGGCCACCCCCACCGCCGTGATGGCGGCCATCGGCAACGCCACCAGGCACGGCTTCCTGGTGCGGGAGGGGGACGCCCTGGAGCGGCTGGCGGCGGTGACCACCGTGGCCTTTGACAAAACGGGCACCTTGACCTACGGCGCGCCGGAGGTGGTGGCGGCGGAGCCCGCCGGCGGCTACAGCCGGGAGGAGCTGCTCCGCCTGGCGGCGGCTGCCGAGCAGCTGTCGGAGCACCCCCTGGGGAAGGCGGTCACCGCCCGCTTCCGGCGGGAGGGGCGGGGGCCCCTGCCCCCGGCGGAGGACTTTTCCATGGTGCCCGGCGGAGGCGTCCAGGCCCGGATTGAGGGCAGGGACGTTTTGGCGGGGAAGGAGGCCCTGCTCCGGGAGAAGGGCGTGGAGGGGGCGCTGCCCGCAGGGGCGGAGCAGGCCGCCGCCCGGGGGTGCACCCTGATCTGTGTGGCGGTGGACGGGGTGTTGGCCGGCTGCCTGGCCCTGGCCGACACCATCCGCTCAGACAGCGCCGCCATGGTGGAGGCCCTTGCCGCCCTTGGGGTGAAGCCCGTCCTGCTCACCGGGGACCACCGGCAGGCGGCGGAGGCCATCGCCGCCCAGGTCTCCATCCGGGAGGTGCGGGCAGGCTGCCTGCCGGAGGACAAGCTGGCGGCCATTGACCAGTATCAGGCGCAAAACCAGCCGGTGTGCATGATAGGCGACGGCGTCAACGACGCCCCCGCCCTGAAGCGGGCGGCGGTGGGCATCGCCATGGGGGGCGTGGGCAGCGACATCGCCGTGGACGCCGCCGATATCGCCCTGGTGGACGACGAGGTGAAGGAGCTGCCCCATCTCATCGCCCTGTCCCGGCGGATGATGAAAACCATCCGCTGGAACATGACCTTTTCCATGGGGCTGAATTTCCTGGCCATTGTCCTGGCCGTCTGGGGGGTGCTCAACCCTGTGGTGGGCGCCCTGGTACACAACGCCGGTTCGGTGCTGGTGATTACCAACGCCGCCTTCCTCCTCCGCTGGAAAAGGAAATAGAGATGGCTGTCCGCCCTGGGCAGCACGCGGGCCGCACCCCTTGGGGTGCGGCCCGCAGCTGTTTGTTCAATCTCTGGGGGGGCCCACGCTGCCCCGGTTTCCGTATACGCAGGGGACCACGGATTTGACGGGGTAGCGGGCGCCGGAGCGGCAGGCCTGCATGGAGGTCAGGGCTGCTGCGGCCAGCTCGTGCTGGAGCACCCGGATGGCGGTGAGGGGGGGCGTGGCGTTTTGGGACAGGGGGGTGTCGTTAAAGGCGATGACGCTCATATCCTCCGGGATGGACAGCCCGGCCTCGTCCAGAGCCCGGAGCGCCCCCTGCACCATGGCGTCGGAGGAGAGGAACAGGGCGGTGGGGCGCTGCTCCCACTGCGCCAGGGCCTGGGTCAGGGTCTGGTAGGCGGAGGGGGAGTTCATCTCACAGTCCAGGGCGTATTCCGGGCGATACAGGTCCTTGTCCTGAAGGCTGTTGCGGAAGTAGTACAGCCGGGGGTCCAGCTTCAGGTCCCGGGTCTCCTGGAGGGTGTAATGGCTGCCCAGAAAGGCGATGCGCCGGTGCCCGTACTCCAGCAGGTGGGTGAGGGCCTGGCGCAGGCCCAGGTGGAAGTTGGGCACGGCGGAGAAAAATACCTCGTCATCTGGGGAGGAGTCCACAAAGACGATGTGCCGGGTCAGGCGCTGGAAGCTCTGGATCTCCTGCCTGGTAAAGCTGCCGATGGCAAAGATGCCGTCCAACGGCCGGTCGCCGGAGGGGAGGAAATTGCTGGCCTCGTCCCGGAACAGGGGGACGGTCTCCATGTTTTGGTCGAAGCAAACCTGCTCCAGGGCATTTTTCATGTAAAGGTAATAGGGGTCCTGCAGCACCTGGTGGGATTCAAACATCTGGGCAATGCCGATGCGGAGGACAGGGGAGTCCTCCGGACCGGGCCGGGCCCGGTTCCGGACGGGCGTATAGCCCAGCTCCCGGGCGGCGTCCAGAATTTTCTGGCGGGTCTGGGGGGTGACGCTGATGCTGTCGTCCCGGTTCAGTACCCGGGAGATGGTGGAAATGGATACGCCGGTGACGGCGGCGATGTCTTTCAATATGGCCATGGCTGCACCTTCTTTGGGAAAGCTATAGTGAAATTATACGAAAAATTGCCCGGTAAAACAAGTGTAAATTTACGTCTCGCCCAGAAAAAAAGGGAGCTGAGCGGGGCAGCGGGGGAGATGGGGGAGAAAATACCTGAGGAATAGGCTCATTTTTGGGGGAAACAGGGACTTTTTTGGGCTCTTTCCGTTTTTTACAGGTTTCAAGGCGGAGGGAGAGGGCGCGGGCCTGGGCGGTTCTGGGGGATAGGCACAAGGGGCGCTGAAAAAAAAGAAAGAAATTAAGCAAATGATACAAAATCCTCTTTCAGTATGGCCTGCGTTGTGCTATAATAGCGGCAGCAAGAGGGAGGCGGCCGTTTGACATGTTTTTGCCGGCTGGCCCGGCGGCGGATTTTGTCCCGGTTCGTCCCGTCCCCCGGTTGAGCGCGTTTTCCCGGAAACGGGACGGACAGGTTTGTAAGGAGGAATGTTGGAAATGACGATTGTTGAGCAGTTTGATCAGGTGCTGGCGCCGTTTTTCTGGGTGGAGCAGGGGCTGGGCGCCGCGGTGTGCCTGGACGACGAGGACTACCTGCAGGACGTATTCCGCACCCGGGCGGCGGAGGGGTTTACCGGGGGCGGCTGTGACTGGATCGGGCTGGCCCAGGTGTTCCTGGAGGAGCGCTGCCCCGACCTGGTGGGGAAGGTCAGCATTGACTCTGAATCAAGCATGTTCTGTGCCTTCTCCAAGGATAAGGAGGCGCTGGCCGACTTCATCCTGGGGTTCCGTCGGGCCTGCGATGACAAGGCTCTGATGGTGGACCTGTTCAGCCGGGTGCAGCGTACATAACGGTTCGGACAAGGGAATGGCGGTTGTTTCCCGCCGTCCCCTTTTTGCTGCCAAACCGGGGAAATGTGATTTCAACAACCGACTGGCCCACCCAGGCCGGGGCATAATAGGGGAAGGCCGGCAGCTTGCGCGGCAAGCTGCCGGACAATGGACGGCGACAGCCGGGGAGGAGTTTACCATGGACGGAAAAATGAAGAATATCGCCATGTCGGAGGTCCTGGTGCTGAAGGACCAGGTCACCTGCCAGGAGGGGCAGGTGGTCAGCCGCACCCTGGCCCAGAACAGCGCGGTCAGCATCACCCTGTTTTCCTTCGCCCAGGGGGAGGAGATCAGCACCCACCAGTCCGGCGGGGACGCCTTTGTCACCTGTCTGGAAGGGGTGGGCAAAATCACCATCGACGGGGAGGCGTACCTCCTCCACCCCGGGGAATCCATCGTCATGCCTGCCGGACACCCCCACAGCGTATTTGGGGAGGAGGCATTTAAAATGCTGCTGGTTGTCGTTTTTTAACAGCAGCTGCCCTCCGCAGCAGACAGCTCTCCCGCCGTCCGGCGTCCCAATTCCCCGAAAAAAAGGGGGGGATGGGGCGCCGGACGGCGGCTTTTTTTCCGAAGGCAGGCAGGGGAGCAGACAACTGCCCGGGGAACATGCATAATTTTCCAAAACAATACTGTGCAAAAAGTAGAAAAATTATAGTAATAAAATACAACCTATCCGGAAACGCACAAATAGCATACAACTTTCTAATATTTTTCAAAAAATCTGTTGTCTAGCAAAAAAGAAGATGCTACATTAAGCATAGAAGAGGACAAAGGAAGACCGAAAAAACTGGAAGATCAAACAAAATGAAAAGGAGAATGAAGGATGAAAAAGCGTTTGTTGAGTTTGTCCCTTGTCGCCGTCATGGGCGTCAGCCTGCTGGCCGGATGCAGCGGAAGCAGCAAGGAGAGCTGGAAGGTCACCTGCCCCTGGGCTCCCTCCGGCGTGGCCGCTGTGGTCAGCCAGAAGGCCGCCGAGATGTCCACCAAGTATTCCGAGAACACCACTCTGGTGGCTGAGGCCATTCAGGGCGACGCCGCTACCGTGAATACCTGGGTGGCTGACACCGAGGCCAATGACACCGAGCTGGTCTTTGTGGGTGAGGGCCTGCTGTCCATCACCTCTATTCTGGACCCCGCCAAGATGCAGTTCGGCTATGAAGATTTTGAGTACGTAGAGAACCTGTATTCCTCCATCTTTGTCCTCTCCGCCGACGCTGAGCTGAATATCCAGTCCGTCGCCGACCTGGAGGCCTATGTGGAGCAGTCCGCCGAGATCAGCGTGGCTGTCAACGGCGCCACCGGTTCTGAGGCCTTCCTGGCCGCCGCTCTGTTCGGCTCCATGGGCGCCGGCGACAAGGTGAAGCTGACCCCCTACCAGTCCGCTGCCGAGGCTGCCCAGGCCGTTGCCAGAGGCGAGACCAGCTTCGCCGTTTCCCACCAGTCCCAGATCCTGGAGACCGCTCAGCAGGGCGGTGTGACCGTGGTGTGCGCCTTTGATGAGAAGGCCATCGAGCACGGCCCCTTCGAGGGTGTTGAGGGCGTCGGCGAGTACGGCTACCCCTACTTCCGCAACCGCTGCTTCATCATGGCCCGCGCCGGCACCGATGCTGAGAAGGTGTCCGCTCTGAAGGACCTGTACGACCAGATCCTGGCCGACGAGGAAGTGGTGACCTGGCTGCAGGACACCATGCTCCTGGAGGTGGACACCATGTCCAAGGAGGACGTGGAGGCCCACGTGGAGAACGTGAAGACCATCGTTAACGAGTACAAGGACATCGTCGCCGGCTGATAATTGACAGGATCGGGGGATGGGCCAGGGTGCGTCCCGCCCATCCCCCGCCCATTGTCTGTTGTGTATGAAGGAGGTTATTGGATTGAAGCAGTCCTTGGATCAATTCCATGCCCGCATGGACGCCTGGGGCGAGAAGCTGCGGGAAAAGGAGTTCCGCATTCCCGTGGACCTCACCGTGGGCGTGGTTTTCCTGATTTTTGCCCTGGTTATTATGTGGATCATGCCGCAGCAGGTGGTGGTGTCGGAGAAGGATGTGGTCAACGGCCGTGCCTTCCCCACCCTGCTGATGACCGTTATGATCATCGCCTGCGCCGCCCTGATCCTGAAGGAGATTTACAAGATCGCCACCAAAAAGCCTCTGACCTGGAAGGTAATCAATCTCCAGGTGGAGATGAAGGCCCTGGCCATCATGGCTATCCTGGTGGTGGCCTACCTGCTGTGCCGGGTGACCGACCTGTTCGTGGTGGGCGCCGTTTTCTGCGCCCTGGGCTTCCTGTTCTACTTCCGCTGTAAAAAGCCCAGCTATTATGCCATTACCGTTGCCCTGGCCGTGGGCATCTGGGCTGCGTTCCGGTTCGTCCTGGGCGTGGACTTTTAAAAAGGGGAGGGTGCCTGAACTATGCTAGAATATATTGTTCCTGCCACCGGCCTTCTCTTTACGCTGGAGAATATCCTGTGGATCAACATCGGTGTGTTTGTGGGCTCTGTGTTTGCCGCAATCCCCGGCCTGAGCGTTATCCTGTGCGTGATTTTGTTCCTGCCTGTCACCTATACCATGACCGCCATCCCCGGCATGATGTTCCTGCTGGGCATCTACTGTGCCGGCGGCTACGGCGGCAGCGTCTCCGCAATCCTGATTAACACCCCCGGTACCCCCCACGCCGCCGCCACCATGCTGGACGGCCATCCCCTGTCGGAGCAGGGCCGTACCAAGGCGGCGCTGAAAATTGCCCTGTATGCATCCACCTTCGGCGGCGTGTTCTCCGCCCTGACCCTGCTGTTCCTGGGCCCCCAGGTGGCCAAGATTGCCGCCCAGCTGGGTACCCCCGAGTATTTCATGGTCTGTGTGTTCGGCCTGACCATCATCGCCGGCGTCTCCGGCAAGAGCATGATCCGGGGCATCATCTCCGCCTGCCTGGGCCTGCTCATCGCCTGCATCGGCTCCGACCCCATGACCAGCTATGACCGCTTCACCTTCGGCGTGTCCCGGCTCTACCTGGGCCTGGATCTGGCCGTGTGCCTGATCGGCCTGTTCGCCCTGGTGGAGATCCTGGCCAAGGCGGAGAAGCGCCTGGACGCGCTGCATCTGGACACCAGAAGGATCAAGGACGACGGCAAGATTACCAAGAGCGAGTACAAGCGGATGATCCGTCCCGTGCTGCTGTCCTCCCTCATCGGCGTCATGGTGGGCATCATCCCCGGCACCGGCGCTTCCGAGGCCTCCTGGTTCAGCTACAGCCAGGCCAAGAATATGTCCAAGCATCCTGAGGAGTTCGGACACGGCTCCGTGGAAGGCGTCGCCGCCGCCGAGTCGGCCAACAACGCCGTCACCGGCGCCACCCTCATCCCCCTGCTGACCCTGGGCATCCCCGGCGACGGCACCGTGGCCTTGATGCTGTCCGCCCTGATGATTAACGGCCTGAACCCCGGCCTGTCCCTGTTCACCACCGACGGCGACATCATGTACGCCATCATGCTGGGCCTGATCCTGGTCAACATCTTCATGTGCATCCAGGGCAAGTTCCTCACCACCCTGTTTGCCAAGGTGGTGTCCATCCCCCAGGAGATTCTCACCCCCGTTATCGTCATCTTCTGCTTTGCCGGCGCCTACTCCGTCAACAACAACTACTTCGACGTGGGCGTGGCCCTGGTCTTTGGCGTGCTGGCCTGGATTCTCCGCAAGCTGGATATGCCCCCTGTGCCCATCCTGCTGGGCCTGGTGCTGGGCAAGATGACCGAGACCAACTTCCGCCGTGCCCTGCTCATCTCCAACGGCAACCCCTCTATTTTCTTCAGCAGCGTGTACTGCCTTATTTTCCTGGCCCTGATTATTGTGGCTGTGGCTACCATCATCCGCGGCAAGCTCAACGAGCAGAAGAGAGAGCGGGCCGCCGCCGCTGCCGCCAATGTGCATGAGGAGGAGTAATCCATGGCATACAACATTATTTTCTATTTCAGCGACCAGCAGCGCTGGGACACCTGCGGCTGCTTCGGCCAGCCCCTGAATATCACCCCCAACCTGGACCAGCTGGCCCGGGAGGGCGTGAAGTTTGACAACGCCTTCTCCCCCCAGCCTGTGTGCGGCCCCTGCCGCGCCCTGTTCCAGACCGGCAAGTACCCCACCGAGACCGGCTGCTTCCGCAACAATATCATGCTGCCCGCCGGCGTCAAGACCCTGGCCAACTACATCGAGGAGGCGGGCTATGAGACCGCCTACATCGGCAAGTGGCACCTGGCCAGCGACGGCGAGCTGGAGAAGGCCCCCACCATTGACCACACCATCACCGCCATCCCCAAGGAGCTGCGGGGCGGCTACACCGGCTACTGGCGCACCGCCGACGTGCTGGAGTTCACCTCCCACGGCTATGACGGCTATGTGTTCGATGAGAACAACAACCGCATCGACTTCAAGGGCTACCGGGCCGACTGCATCAACGACATGGCTCTGGAGTTCTTTGACCAGTACGACGGGAAGAAGCCCTTCTTCATGACCGTGTCCCAGATTGAGCCTCACCACCAGAACGACCGCAAGCACTATGAAGGCCCGGACGGCTCCAAGGAGCGGTTCAAGAACTTCATCCTGCCCCACGACCTGGAGGTGCTCAAGGGCAACGCCGCCGAGGAGTATCCCGACTACCTGGGCCAGTGCGCCAGCCTGGACGAGAACCTGGGCAAGCTGGTGGCCAAGCTGAAGGAGAAGGGGCTGTATGACAACACCATCATCATCTACGCCTCCGACCACGGCTCCCACTTCAAGACCCGCAACACCGACAGCCACCTCAACGGCTACGACGACTATAAGCGCACCTGCCACGACGGCGCCCTCCACGTGCCCCTGGTCATCGCCGGCGGCCCCTTCAAGGGCGGCAAGGCGGTGGAGGAGCTGGTGTCCACCGAGAGCCTGCCCAAGACCATCCTGGCCATGGCCGGCGTGGACGTGGGCGACGCCATGATTGGTGAGAACCTCCTTGACGTGGTGGAGAAAAAGAATGATAATAGACCCAACCAGGTGTTTGCCCAGATTTCGGAAAGCCGTGTGGGCCGGTGCGTCCGCACCGCCGACTACCTCTATTCCGTTTACGCCCCCGGCGTCAACGGCGGCGAGGCGGCGGCCTCTGACACCTATGCCGACGATTTCCTGTATGATCTGAAGGCCGACCCCTGGCAGCTGAACAACGTGGTGACGGACCCCGCCTATGCCCAGGTCAAGGCGGACATGCGCGCCCGGCTGCTGGACTGGATTGAGAAGGCGGAGGGCTACCGTCCCACCATCACCGACTGAGGAGGGGACTGCCTTGTCAGGTTCCGGGAAGAAAGCGGAGGAGGCCTATCGCTGGCTGATGGCCTACATTGACGAAAACAAGTTTTCCGGCAACCTGCGGCTGCCTTCGGAAAATGCCTTGTGCCGCCGGCTGGACATGAGCCGGGAGACGGTGCGCTGCGCCCTGGACCGGATTGCCCGGGAGGGGCTGGTCTGCCGGGTGAAGGGCAGCGGCACCTATATCAACAAGGAGACCGCCCTGTCCCGGGAGCTGGGCTCCGGTTCCGCGCCCCTGAAAATCGGCCTGATTCTCCAGGGCCAGGACACCAACGCCAACTCCGGGCTGCTGAAGGGCATCAAAAGCGTGCTGCCCCCTGAACAGGTGGATTTCCGGGTGTTTTTCACCGACAACAAATTCTCCAACGAGCGCAACTGCCTCCAGACGGTGGTGCATCAGAACTTCAACGGCTTTATCATCGACGGGGTGAAGGCCAGCCTGCTCAACCCCAACCTGGACTGTTACCAGGAGATCTACCGCCGGCGCATCCCGGTGATCTTCTACAACAACTACTACAAAAACCTGCGCTACCCCAGGGTGATTGTCAACGACAAGGAGTGCGCCGACCGGCTCATCGGCCTGCTCATTGAGCGGGGCCACCGGCTGATCGCCGGCATCTTCGTCTACGACAACTACCAGAGCATCGAGAAGTTCCAGGGCACCGCCGAGGCCATGCAGAAGCGGGGCGTGGAGTTCCAGGACGACTATATCAAGTGGTGCGTCTCCAACGAGGCCCACGACCAGCGCTTCGCCCGCTCCATCGACCGCTTTCTCAGGGGCCTGCCCAAGTACACCGCCATTGTCTGCTGCAACTACATCATCTACCGCCTGGTGCGGCGGGTGCTGGCCGAGCAGGGCAAGCGGGTGCCGGAGGATTGCTCCCTGGTGTGCTTCGACTACTCCGGGGACGACTGGGAGCGGGAGGGCGTCACCTGCTCCGTCCACCAGGGGGAGAAGATGGGGGTGCTGGTAGCCACCCGCCTGATGACCATGATCCAGCGCCGGGACTGCGACGACAAGGACTACACCTACGTGATGAAGCCCAAGATCTACGAGGGTACCTCCATCCGAAGCATATGAAAAAACGCTGAGCGACCGTTCGGTCGCTCAGCGTTTTCTTAT
>CASFCW010000014.1 GCA_949293165.1 uncultured bacterium | reverse complement strand
GGGGTTATTTTCAAAAAACATACGGTCACTCACCGCATCCATGATTTCCTCTTTGGATTTAAAGTGGTGGTACACCGCGCCTTTCGTAAGGCCGCCCAGTTCGTTCACGATGTCCTGGATGGTGGTGTTCTCGTAGCCCTTTTCTAAAAAGAGGCGCTGAGCTACATCCAAAATCCGCTCCTCGGTGACTTCTGGGTATTTGTTCCGTGCCATCCGCTGTGCTCCTCCCAAAACATTCTCAAAGTATGTATTTATTATACGGATGATGGTGCACACTGTCAAGATACATTCTAATAGTATGTAAGAAGTAGAGTATCTGGTGAAGTTGAAAGTGTAGTAATAAAATTAAAGAGAGTGCGGAGCAGGGAAATCCAGCAAGTGCATTTATAGACACACTTTTGAATTTTGTATTTGGGGGAACTTCTACTCCTAAGCTAAAAATATTTGTTGATACAATATAGAATTGAGAGATTTGTTGTTTTAGAAGAAGATTTCTATTCGGCACCATCGGAGGCAGAATGCATTGAAAAATAGCAAAACTGCTACAAAGTGTTTATACATGTTTTTTGTTGCTGCGTTGCAAGAAGAAGAAAGAGCAAAACACTCAATCGAATCATCTGCTTCTTTGTACTCACATCTGCTATCCGGTTGCTTCTTCCTTGTTTTTAAAGCTAATTATTTTTTCTCCATTTCTGTTGTGTTTTTCTTGCGCGTATGCTATAATAGCTTATGTGAAAATAGTTCGCGTAAGGAGGCGACACTCTCTTGTACAATTTTGACTTTTCGTTTGTGCGATCTGGGGCGCCTATTATCACATTAAGCTCTACCGGCCTTGCGTTTAATTCAATAGTACGGAATATGCTCAACTACCCGGCAGAAATCGATATTGGATATGATGAAAATGCAAACGCCATTGGTATTTGCGCACATCGTCCAGAGAACGCTGGAAAACCCTATGAATTTGAAACTCGTCAAAAAGATGGCTGGGTGAGGATAAGCTGTAGGGACTTTATGCGCTATCTATCCCAAAAAAATGGAATAGATTTTACAAAAGCCAAGCAATTTATTCCAGAATTTGATTCCTCAACAGGAATGCTAGTAGTTATAGTTGATAGCGCACACATGAAATCGCAAAAGCAGAGTGAGACAGAATGACAAAAAAATAGAGTCAATAAAAATGCGGCGGAACAGCATTTTTATTGACTCTATATGCCATAGCAAACAGCCTGAAAACTGATAAGCTACAGCCCTGGACAAGCTTAGTATATCAGAATTCAGACCTGTTTGCAAGTTTGTCATACTCAAAAGGAGGTGACAATTTAACTTGACAAACAGGCGTTTTTTTGTCTTTTTGAATAAAAAAGTTTCAGAAAGGAATAAAAACTGTGAATTCTAAAGAATTGAGAACCAGTCCTACACTTTTACGCAACGAATATCCTGTTACCCCAATAGGTATGCCAATTATTACAGCGCAGAATATGCCCCGTCTCACTACAATGTTATCCTATCATGACGTATGTGAAAATGACGAGGCTGCAAGAAGTTCAAATATTTTAGTTCATTTTTTTAAAAATGATACATTATTTGAATCCTTGTATGAAAGACCACATAGCAAACAAAGTGCTCGTAAGTTGAAACAGTTGGCGCAGTATTCAGCTGTATGTACACCTGACTTTAGTTTATATCCTGAAATGCCATACCCAGTACAAATAAAGCAGGTTTTCAAAAGTCGTTGGTGTGGAGCACATTGGCAATCTCTGGGATTATGTGTAATTCCAACTATTTCTTGGGCGGATGAGAAAAGTTACTCATTTTGTTTTGACGGAATATCAAAAGAATCTGTTGTCGTAGTGAGTACAGTGGGGTGTAAACAGTCTAAAAATCAATTTCTTGCTGGCTATGATAAAATGCTAGAGGTTCTTCGGCCTCATACAATTCTATGTTACGGTAATCCACTTTGTGAAATGTGCGGGAATATTATATGTTTTCCCTATACCGCATTTCGAAAGAAGGTGAGTGCCTAATGGGAGGACGGGGTATTTACGCACACGATGACAACTCGCAAATCAAAATAGGGAAATATATGCAATCATTAGAAATCAGTTGCACTAAAAATCTTTGGAACAATTACAGAGAAGTACAGAGCGAAGCGTCTGGAGGAATTAGTGGACAAGATATGAGGAAACGATGTGCGTGCTGTATGCAGTATTCCCTCCATGCTTTTACAAATTATGAGCAATGTCCCATTTGCGGTTGGATTGATGATCCAATGCAAAACAGTGACACTACATCCACTGTGGGGAAGAACCCCATTTCTTTAGAGCAGGCTCGAAAAATATGGGCTGAGGCACATCTTAAAGATAATGCCCATGATTTAAAAGCGCAGTTCTAATTACATGGAAAAAGAGATTGAGCCAAAGTCTAAGACTTTGGCTCAATCTCTTTATTTACCGAGAATATATTCTTCACGACGAAAAGGATAAGATATAGAATAAGTCTCGCAAATTGAAAAGTGAACAAGAAGAAAAATGGCTTGCTTTCTCCTCTTGAACAATGGTATCGTAACTTCATTCCTCCGGAGATCTGCAAAACTATGTCTCTTTTGTCTTGCGATACTCTACTTGACCGTGTGGCCGGGGTACCCATTATTAACACTCATATTTAAGAAGAAACCGTGTGATAACAGTCATGTGGTTTCTGGTATGCTTAAAATGAACGAACAGAAGAGGTAATGATATAGACTATGCCATCCTTATTTCAGTAGGCTCTGTTCTGCTGTCAGCGATTTCATTTTTTACAGCATCGGCCGGGATTCTAAGAGGAGCACAGGCCAAGACAAGTCAAAGAACGACCAGCTCATTGCAACAACCACAGCCATGAGTCACAAGCTGGACAAGATTACAGAATAGCAGCGGGAAGCAGCCAGCATCCATGTTGGCCATCTGAGCAGTTTAAGACGCTGTTCAACCACGTCGTCACCCTGGAGAAACGGATAGGGGATGAAAAGATGATTGTCAAAGCCATTAATAAAAGATACTGGAATGGATGGAGGAAGGCGTGTTGCCTCTTTCCTCCAAAAGCCGGCTCTGGTATGGCTTATTCAATGTACGCCCGAGCCTGCTCCCAGTCAAAGCAGTCGCTGTGCACATATCCAAGGTGCGCTCTGAGGGAATTAGCGGCGTCCTGCTCTTGCATCAGGGCAGCACTCAGTTTCTCGGCACACTGGGTCAAATAGGATACCAGTTCCCTAGCCTCATCAGCCAGCAGAGAGAACTCCTGGATCGTGTCACCAGAGTAGTAGCGCAGCCAAGTGTACTCTTCGGCATTCGGGGCTCCTTGGACTTTCTCCCAGTGGCGGACCTTTTCATGTGCGGCGACAGCCCAGTGGTCTTCACTCATCACCTGGACCTGCCAGTCTGACTTACACGCCTTTACTGCAAGGATGACCAGCGCCAGACGATCTGTATGCCGCTCTGCCGTCTGCTGATCCCTTTTTTCGCCCGGCTTTCCGTAAAATTTCCGCTGCTCCTCTCCGTAGATGCACCGATAGTAGTCTACAAAACTGCAGTCCAAGGTCAGGATCATTGCAATATCAGCATAGCATTCCTTACAAAGTCCGCAGAGGAAATAGACGTGATTGCAAAAGACCTCGTTGATGACAAAGCCGTTGGCAAGGGTATTGAACTGGCATGTACAGTGGAGATTGTCCATCTGGTCAGACACCGTGCTCCCGCAAAACAGTATATCCTGCATGCGCTCCTGATATTCAGAGCGCTGGACAATGTCGAACATGATGGCAGGCAGATTCTCCCAAATGGAGCTGAGGTAGGGAGTTGCATCCTGGTTCCGTAGCCGGAAGCTGATGAGAGCCGCCAGTTCTTCCTGAAAGGCCCGCTCCTTGCTCAAATTGGAGTGCTGGTAGTAATCGGGCTGTAGGAGCTGGAGGGTCAGCAGGGAGATGATGTAAGCGGCGGCGCTCCTACTCAAACACGTCAGACGCGCCTCCCGACAGCGTAGCGCATCACCGGAATAGTGCTGGATCTCATGGCAGAGCATATGGGCTAGATCCCAGGACTGATAGATCCGCTGGATGGGCAGAAAGATGCAAAGGGGACTTGCTCCGGCGTACTTCGGGTCAAATTTTGGATCCAGCGGACAAAGAGTGTAGACGCTCTCCTCCGCAGTGGGCAAGAGGATGGGGGCAAAGTCTCGAGCGCACGGGAAGTCCCCCGGGTCTTGAGCCAGTTCATCCAGCTTTTTAATAAGGCCCACGTATTCTACCAGGAGGGTCCGCTCAAACTGCAGCACCATGGCCGGGATGTAATACCGGGCAGGGGTCAACTCGGGGTGCTGCACAATCTGGCTTTCCAAGTGGGAGATGTCGTTGGCTAAGGCAGTCCAGCCGTCCAAGAAATTGGAGATATCCTCGCTGTCGTAAGAGTCCCAGATATTGTTTTCCTGTTTGTAGGCAACTCGGGCCAGGAAGGCATCCACCCCGGGGAGCAGGAGAAGGGCCAACGTGTCAAGGATGCTACTCTCGTACATGGCCTGCAAGGTACCCACCATGCGGTTGACCGGGTAGCGCCAGCGCTCCAAGTGGCCAGTAAAGATCTCGGACAGTTTTGCACTGTGGGCGAGCTTTTCAGAGAACGGAGCCTTTTGGAGCGGTCCGCTCCGGGACTGCTCCGGGGGAATATAGGGGATCCAAATCCGGGTAATAATGTCCGAAAACGCAAGGTAGAGCTCGTCGAAGCGGACGATGCGGCCAATGCGCTCAAGGAACTTCCGTTCCGAGCACACATGCCACTCCACCATAACATCCGCCGTGCCGGTGACAAATCCGATGTTTCCTTCCCTCTTTAAGTTCTGCAAAAGCACGTTGGCCTTGGAGGCCAGCCGGATGGAAAAGCGGGTACTAGTATGAGAGAGTGTGTGGCGCTGAAGGGCTGCTTCCCGCCTTTCAGGCAGAACGGAGTTCGACTGCAGAAGCCCGCTTTCGATCCCGCAGTAGGTATAGGCGTCACTAACAGCCTTGCATCCGCACAGGTGCTGCAAGATCTCCATGGCAACGGAAATGGAGTTGCTCTTCACAATACCCACGATATCGCCCAGCTCCAAGGAGTCGTAAAAGGCCACTGCGGCCACCGGAACCTGTTGCGATTGGGATGTTCCGGGGGACTCTGTGGACTCAAGATACCGGGTATAGGATCTGGTGGCCGGGTCAATTTTTAACTTAGACCGGACAATGCTGGAAAGCTGCTGCCGACTGCGATCCAGCAGGGCCTCAGAAAAAGAGCAGGTAACATCCTCGGTCTTGTCGCAGTGAAAGCGACTGACCAGGAGAAAATTGGACGCTGTGGCCCAGAAGGCATCCAGTTCCCGCTTCGTGTCGGTATCACAGTCGGGGATTTGTTTGAGGGCATACAGGGGATAACGGCAGTTTTCTGCAGTGACCGCCGTCTCACTCTCCCGCTCCTTCGGGATGCTGTTCTGGATTTCTACCAGAGGGGAAGCGACGCCAGAGAGCCGCTGGGTCTGCATCATGTCGAAATGGCCCATGCATAGATAACAGTCCGGCGTGCCTGCGGACAGGAAGTCCTCAAGTGCCTTGCTGGATATAGATTTGACCAGCTCAATAATACACATATCGTACACAAAGCGGATATTGTTTTCTGCAGCGGAAGAGATTTCCCCCATAAGCGATTCCTCCCATTCATATCTTACATGCGCCCCGCTCCCAAGCTCTGCCTGATGGCGGACAGGATCACCGGAATCTGCCGGTAAAGGTCGCGCCGTGAGGGAAGGTTGACCCTAGGCATGGCAAGGAGCAAAAGGAGCAGGTAAGAAAAGTATAGGTATTTGGCAAGGTATGCGGTCGTCGTAGGAATGTAGCAAACGATGCCGCTGTTGCGCTGGAACGCATCGGCTATGAGGTCCTGGAGATCTTGGAAAACTGGAGATAGGTCCAGGCCCTTGGAATTTGCTCCGCACAGGCAGGCCAGTCCGAGCATCAGCAGCATCATATCCGTCGAGCAGCGCAGAACTTTCTCCCGCTGTGCGCCGTCGGAGGTCCAGGCAATCTTGAAAATCAGGCTGAGAAGCCGGACGGACATCTGCCAGCCCGTCCCGTTACTACCAGAGGGAACATAGGCCATTTGCAGATGATAGACCAGACCGCAGCAGAGGGCAGCCGTGGTGGGTGCCTGCCACAACACATCTACTGCCAGTTCTGCTCGGTGTTCCTCTTGCTTCACCGGAAGGAGAAGATTGTCCCACATCGTGGCGCAGTGCCGGACATCGTTCAGAAAAGCTTGCCTCTTTGGAACGGCTGTGGTAAAAAATGCACACTCCGGATGTTCTGCTGCCTCCGGACACGCAAGATAATCGAACACCTTCGGCAACGATCCCACCCAGCGGTTTTTCGATTCTGTGTCATCCAGTCCCATATTATCTGCTTCCGCTGGTTCCGGCATCAGAAGGCGCAGGGCAACTAGCAACATCCGTACATCCTCCTGGTCACTGTGTGCGTGTCGCCCCACATGGATATCGTCCGCTTGAAAGCGCTCACCCATGTACGAGCCCAGCTGATAGGCAGTCCGTCTACCGCGCTTGTAGAGGCGCTCCTTGTCTCTGTTTTTTTCTGCGGCGGTCTCTTCAGTGGAATACGCCTTGCAGCGGGACACCTGGGAGAGCAAGCCCCTGACATAGTAAGAGATGAGACGGTTTTGCCATTTTGGACTGAAGGCGATACAAAATGCCATGCACAGGGAATAGGTGGTGCACAGCAACATGCCCAGCAGGCAGACCCAGGCGGATTGCAGTACATCTATCTCGCAGCTATACAGCCCAAGAAGAGCAAGCATACCGTGAATAAGAAACACCTGTCCGTAGCGGGGATAACACTGGGAGATAACTTCCTCCAGAAGAATACCCTTCACCCGGGAGGCTTTGGCGGAGTTGATATAGGACAAGGCAAACCCCACAAGGCCCAGGGCCCTAATCACAGCACTGATCCCATCGGGAGAACGCAGCCGGTTCGGGTAGGGGACGGAGGCCGCCAGTGATGTCAGGCAGGGACAAGAGAGGCCAAGGCTCAGGCTGGCTGCTGCGAATAGCAAAGGAATCAGCAGGAGAAAAGGTGGCAGATGGCCCCAGGGAATCTGACGCAATTTCTTAAGCATGTCTGTTGCACGCATAGCGATTTCCTCCTCTCTGAAAAGTCAGATTCCTCGAAAAACGGGTATGGACACATTCATCACGAAGGTCCATACCCGCTGTATGCAATCACTATCCAGTTATCCGCGACTAAATCCACGCTTTCCCCAAAAGTCAATGTCCCGACCGGTTTCCCCGTCCCGACTTGTGATCGCATAGGACTTGCGGTTTTGCCTGGAGATAAGTTTGCACTTTTCTTTGGTAATTTCCATGGCCGCACGGATCTGCGCTTCCCGCTGTGCTGGAGCGCTCATGCCCTTATAAATATCCATGCAACCACCTCAAACGGTATCTGACAAGCCTAAACTTGTAATACGCTTGGATACCTAAAAATACTTGCCCTGCTCGGACAAAAACTGTTGGAGAAATAATATCATAAACCACCTTTCTTGTCAATGATTCCCTTAAGAAAACCATACAAAATATCATTCAGCAGGGGCAGTAACCAGTTTTTTCATATGAATGCTGTGCAACGACTTGCTGAGCCTTTTCTACGGTCACAAAGTCAAATTCGCCTCTGCATGCTACCAGCCTCCCGTATATTTTATGCCATGCAATCACAGTTTACCACGGTGCATAAAAAATTCATGAACTCTAGGTAAATATTGTGCGCTCGGCAGTCACGGGACACAGGCCGTCACCCTATTCAAGTCTATATGTTCAGAATCTCCAAAAGGCATCCCCACACGGGGGTAACTTTTTGGGGGTTCGGTAAACAGTTTTGAGGACACCTCACTCTAATCTTCCGTCAACCCCAACTCTCAACCCACAGCGTATATGCATCTTCTGGGCCAAGCTGCTTTTGTGACGTAAATTTGGAGCGCAGCAGAAAATTGCACACTGCCGTTGCTTTAGTCCTAGTTAATTTTCTAAATCAACTGATTCTCACACTCAAAGAAAAGCATGTCTTCATACTTCTACATATTATTCGATTTGGCGCTATGTTGACTATTCGCGTGCAACAAACAAAGAGATAGAGCCAAGGTCTCACGACCTTGGCTCTATCTCTTCATTTAACGCAAATACATTCTTGACCACAAAAAGGGTTCGTATCTGCGTGTTGTGGTGACCCAGCGGAGATTCGAACTCCGGACACCCTGCTTAAAAGGCAGGTGCTCTGCCGACTGAGCTACTGGGTCAGAAACCGGCATATCAAGTTAAAAATGGCAGGGATGGCTGGACTCGAACCAGCGAGTGAGGGAGTCAAAGTCCCTTGCCTTACCACTTGGCTACACCCCTATCTGCAAAGCAGGGAAGCTCCCCCAACCGCTGGGGCAAAGAAGAAAGCCGGAGCCGAAGCTCCGGCTCTTCCGCCATAAGGTCGTATGGGGTGGGTAATGGGACTCGAACCCACGACCCTCGGAACCACAATCCGATGCTCTAACCAACTGAGCTACACCCACCATATCAAAAGGGAGCCAAGCTCCACCGACCTGCGACTTAAGAAGAAAGTGGCACGCCTGAAGGGACTCGAACCCCTGACCCACTGCTTAGAAGGCAGTTGCTCTATCCACCTGAGCTACAGGCGCATGTGGAGCGGGTGATGGGAATCGAACCCACGCGACCAGCTTGGAAGGCTGGGATTCTACCATTGAACTACACCCGCATATTGGCCGCGTCCTCTCGTGTCAGCTTGATTATGATAGCATAGGGCGTTTCCTTTGTCAAGTCCTTTTTTCCGCCCCCGCCGCGCCCCACGGCCCGGTTTCCCGCAGCCCGCGCCCCCTCCTGTCATTATGTTCTGCATTTGTCGTTCTATTCTCCCTTTCCCTCACGATGCTGTCTGTTTTCGTCGCTTTTACAAGAAAATATCTGTTAATTTCCCGTTTTTCATCCTTTTACCCCGTTAAGATGTCGTTAAAAATGTTGTTTTACATTTTCAAATTCGCTATCATAACAGCAAAACAATCCATCATAAGCTGAAGTGAGCACCGATTCCCCGCGCCTGTGTCTGGGAGGAGGTGCTCCCTTGGCGCAGACGCACGGATCAAAAGGATAACATGACATGAGTCTTCGTATCGGTATTGATATTGGTTCCACCACGGTAAAGGTGGTGGTGCTGGATGAACAGAATAAGCTGCTGTTCCGCTCCTATGAGCGGCACTACTCCAAAACCCGGGAGCGGGCCTGCGAGACCCTGCATTCCATCCAGGATATGCTGTCCGGCCGCTCTGTAAAGGTCACCATTACCGGCTCCGCCGGTCTGGGCGTGGCCAACGCGGCGGGCATCGACTTTGTCCAGGAGGTGTACGCCACCGCCGCCGCGGTGAACACCTACATTCCCGACACCGACGCCGTCATCGAGCTGGGCGGCGAGGACGCCAAGATCATCTTCTTCGGCGGCGCCCTGGAGGAGCGGATGAACGGCTCCTGCGCCGGCGGCACCGGCGCCTTTATCGACCAGATGGCCACCCTGATGAACCTGACGGTGAACCAGCTGGACGAGCTGAGCCTCAAGCACGAAAAGATCTACCCCATCGCCTCCCGCTGCGGCGTGTTTGCCAAAAGCGATATCCAGCCCATCCTGAACCAGGGCGGGCGGAAGGAGGACGTAGCCGCCTCCATTTTCCAGGCGGTGGTGGACCAGACGGTGGCCGGCCTGACCCAGGGCCGGGAGCTGAAGGGCAAGATCGTCTTTCTGGGCGGCCCTCTCCACTTCCTCATGGGACTGCGGGAGCGGTTTGTGGACACCCTGAAGCTGGATGAGGAGCACGCTGTTTTCCCCGAGGACGGCGACTGCTTCGCCGCCATGGGCGCGGCCCTGTGCGCCACCGATTACCAGCCCATCCCCTTTGAGGAGATGCTGAAAAAGCTGGAGGAGAGCGTGGACACCTCCACCGTGGTGGACACCATGCCCCCCCTGTTCCAGAACCAGGAGGAGTACGACGCCTTCGTCGCCCGGCACAACGCCAGCAAGCCCCCGGAGGTGGACATCCAGACCTATTCCGGCCCCGCATGGCTGGGCATTGACTCCGGCTCCACCACCATTAAGCTGGCGCTGATTACCGCCGACGGCGGGCTGCTGTACACCTATTACCACTCCAACATGGGCAACCCCGTGGCCATCGTGCTGGAGCAGCTGCGCCACATTTACCAGCTGTGCGGCGACCGCATCCAGATCAAGGGCGCGGCGGTCACCGGCTACGGCGAGGATCTGATCCTCAACGCCTTCTCCTGTGACCTGGGCCTGGTGGAGACGGTGGCCCATTACAAGGCCGCCGCCCACTTCAACCCCGACGTGGATTTTATCATCGACATCGGCGGCCAGGACATGAAGTGCTTCAAAATCCGCAACGGCGCGGTGGACTCCATCATGCTGAACGAGGCCTGCTCCTCCGGCTGCGGCTCCTTCATTGAGACCTTTGCCAAGGCCCTGGGCTACACCATCGCCGACTTCGCCAAGCTGGGCCTGTACTCCCAGCGGCCGGTAAATCTGGGCAGCCGGTGCACGGTGTTCATGAACTCCTCCGTCAAGCAGGCCCAGAAGGACGGCGCCAGCGTGGAGGATATCTCCGCCGGCCTGTCCATCTCCATCGTGAAAAACGCCATCTACAAGGTCATCCGGGCGGCCAGCGCCGACGACCTGGGCAAGCACATTGTGGTGCAGGGCGGCACCTTCCACAACGACGCGGTGCTCCGTGCCTTTGAGCAGGAGCTGGGCCGCAGCGTGACCCGCCCCACCATCTCCGGCATCATGGGGGCCTTCGGCGCCGCCCTGGCGGCCCGGGATCTGAACCTGGAGCACAGCGCCATCCTCACCCCCCAGGCCCTGGAGAAGTTCCAGCACACCGCCAAGCCCGCCACCTGCGGCCTGTGCACCAACCATTGCTCCCTCACCGTCAACACCTTTGACGGCGGGCGGCGCTTCATCTCCGGCAACCGCTGCTCCCGCCCCCTGGGTGAGGAGCCCAGCCATCTGCCCGACCTGATGCGCTACAAATACAATCATCTCCGTTCCCTCCACGGGAATGGGACGGGGGACGGCTCCCGGGGCCAGATCGGCATCCCCTTTGGCCTGAACATGTACGAGAACCTGCCCTTCTGGTTTGCCCTGCTGACCCACCTGAACTTCCAGGTGGTGATCTCCCCGGAGTCCTCCCGGAAGCTGTACATCAAGGGCCAGCGCACCATCCCCTCGGACACGGTGTGTTACCCGGCCAAGCTGCTCCACGGACATGTGGAGTCCCTGGTGGAGCAGGGGGTGGACACCATCCTCTACCCCTGCATGCCCTACAACTTCGACGAGGGGGCGGGCGACAACAACTATAACTGCCCCGTGGTGGCCTATTACCCGGAGCTGCTGGCCGCCAACGTGCCCAGCCTGAAAAACGTCCGATTCCTGTACCCCTACTTCGGCCTGCACCGTCCCAAGGACTTTGAAAAGCACGCCGCCAAGTGGTTTGAGGA
The DNA here is from genome assembly GCA_949293165.1 of uncultured bacterium. Classification (GTDB taxonomy): domain Bacteria; phylum Bacillota; class Clostridia; order Oscillospirales; family Oscillospiraceae; genus Lawsonibacter. Next base: position 19,251 of record CASFCW010000014.1, on the reverse strand, counting down.
AAACTTCAATGTACCCAAGCAGGAAACCGTGGCCGCCGTCCGGGCCGCCTATCAGGCCTACGCCGACTATAAGGAGGACGTCCGCCGGGTGGGGCAGCAGTACATCGACCAGGCCCGGCAGGAGGGGCGGCCCATCCTGGTGGTGGCGGGACGGCCCTACCACATGGACCCGGAAATCAACCACGGGATCAACGACCTGATTACCTCCTTCGGCTTTATCCTCATCACCGAGGACGCGGTGGCCCACAAGATGGAAAAGGCCCCCCGCCATGTGCTCAACCAGTGGACCTATCACGCCCGGATGTACAACGCCGCCCGGTATGTGTGCACCCAGGAGGATATGGAACTGATCCAGCTGGTCTCCTTCGGCTGCGGCATCGACGCCATCACCGGCGATGAGATGCGCTCCATCCTGGAGGAGGGCGGCAAGCTGTATACCCAGTTGAAAATCGACGACATCAGCAACCTGGGGGCGGTGCGTATCCGCATCCGTTCCCTCATGGCTGCCATCCAGGCCCGCAAGGAACCGTGACCCCACCGGTCACAGCATGATTTGGAAAGGAATATGCAACTATGGCGAAATTGGTATATGACGACACCGGACGCCTGCTGTTCACCCAGGAGATGAAGGAGGAGTACACCCTCCTGATGCCCCAGATGCTGCCTGTCCACTTCGGCATGCTGCAGAAGCTGCTGCAAAACCAGGGGTACAAGGTGGATATGCTCACCACCAACCACCGGGGCATTGTGGACGAGGGGCTGAAGTACGTACATAACGACACCTGCTACCCCGCCCTGCTGGTCATCGGCCAGCTCATCGACGCGGTGAAGCACGGCGGCTACGACCCCCACAAGGTGGGCCTGCTCATCACCCAGACCGGCGGCGGCTGCCGGGCCAGCAACTACATCCATCTGCTGCGGAAGGCCCTGGCCAAGGCGGGGATGGAGTACATCCCCGTGGTGTCGGTCAACCTGTCCGGCCTGGAGAAAAACCCCGGCTTCTCCCTCACCCTGCCCTTTATCCGCAAGGCGGTTTTCGCCATGATGTACGGCGACCTGATCGTCAACGTGGCCAACCAGGTGCGGCCCTACGAGGTGGAGGAGGGCGCCACCGACGCCATGATCGAGGCCTGGTCCCACAAGCTGGTGTCCGGCTTTGAGGCCGGCAAGGGCCTGAACCGCCGCCAGATGCGGAGCATCTTCGCCCAGATCTGTCAGGACTTTGCCTCCATCCCCGTGGCCGGCGAGCCCAAGATCCGCGTGGGCGTGGTGGGTGAAATCTACGTCAAGTTCGCCCCCCTGGGCAACAACAACCTGGAGAAGTTCCTCCTCCAGGAGGGCGTGGAGCCTGTGGTGCCCGGCCTGACCGACTTCATTATCTTCAAGATCTTCAACCGGGTCACCGACGTGGACCTGTACGGCGGCAAATGGATTAAGAAGGCCGCCTGCCAGGCCTTCATGCACTACATCGAGGGCTGCCAGCAGGACATGATCCACGCTTTGGAGCAGTCCGGCCGCTTCCGCGCCCCCGGTACCTTCCAGGATCTCCGCCGTCTGGTACACGGCTACCTGGGCGAGGGCAACAAGATGGGCGAGGGCTGGCTGCTCACCGCCGAGATGCTGGAGCTGATCCACTCCGGCACCAACAACATTGTCTGCACCCAGCCCTTCGGCTGCCTGCCCAACCACATCGTGGGCAAGGGCATGATCCGGAAGCTGAAGGACGAGTACCCCATGAGCAACGTGGTGGCCATCGACTACGACCCCGGCGCCACCCGCATCAACCAGGAAAACCGCATCAAGCTGATGCTGGCCAACGCCAAGGGCCTGGCCCACACCGAGCCCGCCGCCCCCAAGGCGGAGCGTTCCGGCGTGGAGCCCACCCGGAAGCTGGCCCACGCCCAGGTCTAATCCGGTTCCCACTATCCATGCATAAAACGCCTGAGTTCCCCGGAACTCAGGCGTTTTTTCTGCAAAAAACCGGTCGGACGGGAACCCCATCCGACCGGTATTCATTGGCTTCAGCAGCCCAGCTGGGCGAAGGACTGATCCAGCGCCTGGATCACCTGGTCGATCTCCTCCTTGCCGGCAATCAGCGGCGGGATGAACCGCAGCACGTTCCCGGCGGTGCAGTTGATGAGCACCTTCTGCTCAAAGCACTTGTCCACCACAGGGTGGCCGTCGGCCATGGTCAGCTCGATGGCGTTAATCATGCCCATGCCCCGCACCTCCTTGATGGCGGCGGGGTACTTCTCCTGGAGCTTGGACAGCTGGGCGCGGAAATATACGCCCGCCTCGGCGGCGTGGTCGATGACGCCGTGGTTAATCATCTCGTCCAGGGTGGCCTCCGCCAGGGCGCAGGCCAGAGGCCCGCCGGCAAAGGTGGAGCCGTGGGTGCCGGGGGTGAGGGTCTGGGCCGCGTCCCCCTTGGCGCATACCGCGCCGATGGGCACGCCGGAGCCCAAAGCCTTGGCCAGGGAGCAGCAGTCCGGCTCCACGCCGTAGTTCTGGTAGGCAAAGAGCTTGCCGGTACGGCCGGAGCCCACCTGCACCTCGTCATACATCAGCAGGATGCCCTTCTCGTCGCACAGATCCCGCAGGCCCTGGAGGAACTCCTGTGTGGCGGGATGGACGCCGCCCTCGCCCTGGATGGGCTCGGTGAGGATGGCGCACACATCGTCCCCCATCTGCTCCTTCACGGACTCCAGGTTGTTGAACTCCGCGTAGCGGAAGCCCTCCGGCAGGGGGGAGAACCACTTGGGATTGTGGACGATCTCCTGCCCGGTGGCGGTGGCGGTGGCCAGCGTCCGCCCGTGGAAGGACTGGACCATGGAGATAACCACGTACCGCTCCGGATGGCCGTGGTCCACGGCATATTTCCGGGCCAGCTTAATCTGGGCCTCGTTGGCCTCGGCGCCGGAGTTGGCGAAAATCACCTTGTCAAAGCAGCTGTTTTCCACCAGCAGCTTGGCCGTCTGGATGGCCGGCTCATTGTAGTAGTAGTTGGAGCAGTGGAGGATGGTCTTGGCCCGCTCCTCCAGCGCCTTGACAATGGCGGGGTGGCAATGGCCCAGGCCGTTGACGGCGATGCCGCCCACAAAGTCCAGGTACTTGTCCCCGTCCAGGTCATATACGTAGCAGCCCTCGCCCCGGTCCATCACCAGGGGCACTCTGACATGGTTGCCATAGAGATATTTGTCCGCGGCCTCAATGGCCTGGGCGTTGCTGGTAAACTTCTCAATCATGGGGATGTCCCTCCTTAACAGGTTTGTCTGGTATGGGTCTCAGCGCCACTTCACGCCCACACTGGGGGACTGCCGTCCCACCGCGGTGCCCACGCCCTCATGGGCGAATACGTCGTACAGGATGCTGTGGGGCTGGCGGCCGTCGATGATGTGGACGTTGGTCACGCCCTCCTCCACCGCCTGGACACAGCAGTCGATCTTGGGGATCATGCCGCCGGAGATGGTGCCCTGGTCCTTCAGGGCCTGGACGTCGTCCACGTTCAGGTAGGAGATCACGTCCCCCGCCTCCACGTCGTTGCACAGCCCGGCGATATCGGTCAGCAGGATCAGCTTTTCCGCTTTCAGGGCGCCGGCCAGCTTGCCGGCGGCGATGTCCCCGTTGACGTTGTAGCTGGTGCCCTGGCCGTCGGTGCCCACAGGGGCCACCACAGGGATGCAGCCGCTGTCCAGCAGGGCCAGCACCGGGGCGGGATTGACCTGGGTGATCTCCCCCACCAGCCCCAGCTCCTGGCTGAGCTGGCTGCACTGGAACAGGTTGGCGCTGATGCCGGACAGGCCCACAGCCTGCCCGCCGGCGGCATTGACCTGGCCCACCAGCTCGCTGTTCACCTGGCCGATGAGCACCGCCTCCACCACCTCCATAATCTCCTTGGAGGTGTAGCGCAGGCCGTTGATAAACTGGACGGGGATGTCCAGCTTTTTCAGCATGGCGTTGATGCCGGGGCCGCCGCCATGGCACAGCACCGGGCGGATGCCCAGCAGCTTGAGCATAACCACGTCCTGGATGACGGCCCGCTTCAGCTCCTCGTTAATCATGGCGTTGCCGCCGTACTTGATGACCATGGTCTTTCCGGCGTATTGCTTCAAATAGGGCATTGCCTCCATCAGGACGGCAACCTTATCCGCGATCTGGTTCACAGCCGCTCCTCCTCCATCAGGTCCGATAGTCCCCGTTGATCCGCACGTACTCATAGGTCAGGTCACACCCGTAGGCGGTGGCCTCCCCATCCCCGGAGTGGAAATCCACCTGGATGGTCACATCGTGCTCGGTAAGGATCTGGGTGGCAAATTCCTCGCTGTAGTCGGCGCACCTGCCGTCCTCCATCACCACCACACGGCCGGCGGCGCTTTGCAGGGCACAGTCGGCGTGGCTGGGGTCCAGATCCGCCCCGGAATAGCCGGCGGCGGTCATAATCCGGCCCCAGTTGGCGTCCCGCCCAAAGACGGCCGCCTTGAACAGGTTGGAGCCGGCGATGGCCCGGGCCACCAGCCGGGCGTCCTTCAAAGTGGGCAGCCCCTTGGCCTCCACCACCATCAGGTGGGCGGCGCCCTCGCCGTCGGAGGCGATGGCACGGGCCAGGCGGATGCATACCTCGTCCAGGGCGGCGGCAAAGATCTCCTGGTCCGCCTGGCTGTCCACCTTCACCCCGGAAGCGCCGTTGGCCACCAGGAACAGGGAGTCGTTGGTGCTGGTGTCGCCGTCCACGGTGGTCATGTTAAAGCTCTTGTCGGCGCTGCTTTTCAGCATCCCCTGGGCCACGGAGGCCTCCACCGCGGCGTCGGTGGTCAGGTAGGCCAGCATGGTGGCCATGTTGGGGTGGATCATGCCGGAGCCCTTGGCCATGGCGCCGATACGGATGGGACCTCCGGACAGCTGCACCTCCAGGGCCACCTCCTTGCGCACGGTGTCGGTGGTCATGATGGCCCAGGCGGCCTCGGAGCCCTTGTCGTCCCGGAGCTGAGGGACGATCCGCTCCATGCCCGCCACGATCTTGTCCACAGGCAGGCGCTGGCCGATGACGCCGGTGGAGCAGACGAACACCTCGTCCTCCCCCAGGCCCATGGCCTTCTCCGCCGCCCGCTGGATGCGCCTGGCGTCCTCAATGCCCTGCTGGCCGGTGGCGGCGTTGGCGTTGCCGCTGTTGATAACGAAGGCCCGTGCCTTCCCCTTCTTGAGGATCTCCCGGCCCAGGATCACCGGGGCGGCACAGAACTTGTTGGTGGTAAACAGCGCCGCGCAGGTGGCGGGGTACTGGGAGCAAAGCACCGCCACATCCGGCTTGTCAGACTTATGGCTTTTCACGCCCACATAGCAGGCTCCGGCCACATACCCCTTGGGGGTGGTGACGCCGCCGCCGGGGATTGTCGTCATGGTCATGGTATCTCTTCCTTTCTCTGCCCTGTCCCGTCAGGGGCACACAGGCGCCAGCTTCAGGCCGGTGGTCTCATCCAGGCCGAAGATCAGGTTCATATTCTGGATCGCCTGCCCTGCCGCTCCCTTGCCGATGTTGTCGATGACAGAGCTGACAATCAGGCGATTGGTACGCTGGTCAAAGGTGGGGGTCATGCAGCACAGGTTGGTGCCCGCCGTCCACTTGGTCTGCACCGGCTTGCTGGCGGGGTATACGTGGACGAAAAATTCGTCCTGATAATACCGCTGGTACAGCTCATACAGCTCCTGGCTGCTGGTCTGGCAGTTCAGCGTGGCGTAAACGGTGGCCTCAATGCCCCGGCTCTGGGGGGTCAGGTGGGGCTGGAAATTGATGTACTGCCACTGATCCGGCTGCATCAGGTCCTTGCCGGTGATGCCGGCGATGTTCTGCTCAATCTCCGGGGTGTGCCGGTGGCCGCCGCCCATGGAGTAGGCGCAGAAGTTCTCGGTGGCCTCGGTGAGCAGCTTGTAGGGATCGGGCCGGCGGCCGGCGCCGGTGTAGCCGCTCTTGGCGTCCACGATGATGGTGTTTTCCACCACCATGCCCTCCTTCAGCACCGGATACAGGGCCAGGGTGGTGGCGGTGGGGTAGCAGCCGGGGTTGGCAATCAGGCTCTTGCCCCGGGCCAGCTCCCGATGGAGCTCCGGGATGCAGTACACCGCCTGCTGGCTCATCTGGTGGTTGGGGTGGGGGTGCTTGTACCACTGCTCCCAGATCCGGGCGTCCCGGAAGCGGATATCCGCCCCGAAATCAATCAGCTTCTTGCCGGCGGCCAGCACCTTCTCCGCAATGGGACAAACCGCCCCCGCGTCCACCGCCACGAAAAACACGTCGCTGTCGGCAATGGCCATGTCCAGATTGGCGTCGTCCATGAGCAGGATCTCCTGGTCATAGAACCCGGCCAGGGCGGGATGCTCCTCCTGAATGGTTCGGCCGGCGGAATTTTTGGCCAGCAGATGGGCCAGCTGAGCCTGGGGATGCTGAATCATCAATCGCAGCAGCTCGCCGCACACATAGCTGGCGGCCCCGCAGACAGAATATCGAATCATAGTGTTTCTCCTCCTTGCCGCGCCCCCACGGGGCGTTCTCACATGCCGCCCCCTCCCCCTCCGTTTTCCGCCGGGGGATGGGCAGCTTCTATGACCGTTTTATCATACCACAGGTTGCGGAAAAATCCTATAGGAAATTCCCAAAAAGTTGATTGCATAAATATTCTATTTTTTTGATTATTATTCACAGCAACGATGCAAATATCGGCGCGTCCCCTGACAGACCAGGGGGGCGCCGATATCTTTTTCGGGAATTTATTCTCCCAAAGCCGCCTGCCACTCCGCCTCCCGGAAGCCCACAAGCACCCGGTTTCCATCCACCAGGATGGGGCGCTTGACCAGCATCCCGTCGCTGGCCAGCAGCTGGAGCTGCTCCTCCCGGTCCATCTGGGGCAGGCGATCCTTCAGCCCCAGGGCCTTGTACTGCAGGCCGGAGGTGTTGAAAAACCGCTTCAGGGGCAATCCGCTGAGCCGGTTCCACTCGTCCAGCTCCGCCGCCGTGGGCCGGTCCTCCTTAATATCCCGGAAGGCAACGGAAATCCCCCGCTCCTCCAGCCACTGGGCCGCCTTCCGGCAGGTGGAGCACTTGGGGTAGCATACAAACAGCATAAGCTCCTTCTCCTCTCATGGGTGGGTTCTGTCCCTCTATGGTAGCACACCTTGAAATATGGTACAAGTCCCCTTTTTCCATTGACAAAGGCCCCGGTGGTTTGTCATAATGGGGGCACAAGGAACCAACATTTTCCGGCTGAGAAGGAGAATCCTATGGAAACCATTTACATCACCGGCCACCGCAATCCGGACACCGATTCCATTGTGGCGGCCATGGCCTACGCCGCCCTGAAAAACGCCCTGGGGGAGCGGCAGTACCAGGCCGCCCGCCTGGGCCAGATCAGCGACGAGACCCAGGCCGTGCTGGAGCGGTTTGGCTTTGAACCCCCCAAGCTCATCAGCGATCTCCGCACCCAGGTGCGGGATCTGGACTACGACACCCCCACCACCCTGTCCGCCGGCGCCAACATCAGCCTGGGCTGGCAGGCCATGATGGCCGACCAGATTTCCGCCCTGCCTGTGGCCAACGAGGACGGCACCCTGTTCGGCATGCTGTCCGCCGGGGATGTGGCCAACTACGACCTACAGTCTGTATACAACCCGGTGGTGGGCAAGCTGCCCATCTACAACCTGCTGTCCGTGCTGGAGGGCAAGATCCTCAATGCCGGCGGCGAGCTGCGGGACACCATTTCCGGCGAGGTCATCATTGCCATGCCCGCCTGCCGGGAAAACCTGATGTCCTACCCCAAGGAGAGCATTGTCATCTGCGGCGAGCAGCCCGACGTAATCCGCCGGGCGCTGGAGGAAAACATCAGCTGCGTGGTGGTCTGCCAGGCCCAGGTGCCTCAGGAGCTGCTGGACATAGACAGCGAGACCTGCCTCATCTCCACCCCTTACGACGCCTACCGCGCCTCCCGCCTCATCTGGCACGCCATGCCCATCGGCTCCATCTGCAAGCGCCGGGATCTGGTGTGCTTCCACCTGGACGACTACATCGACTCCGTCAAGGAGACCGTGCTGAAAAGCCGTTTCCGGGCCTACCCCATTCTGGATGAGAACGAGCGGGTGGTGGGCTCCCTGTCCCGCTTCCACCTGCTCCGCCCCCGGCGCAAGCGGGTGGTGCTGGTGGATCACAACGAGCGGGCCCAGTCGGTCATCGGGCTGGACCAGGCGGAAATCCTGGAGATTGTGGATCACCACCGCCTGGCCGACATTGAGACCAAGCACCCCATCTATGTCCGCAATGAGCCGGTGGGCAGCACCAACACCATCATCGCCGGCATGTACCAGGAGAAGGGGCTGATGCCCACGGAAAAAATGGCCGGTCTGATGGCCGCCGCCATCGTGTCCGACACCGTCATGTTCAAGTCCCCCACCTGCACCCAGCGGGACATTGACGTAGCCAACCGCATGGCCCGCATTGCCAAAATCTCCCTGGACGAGCTGGGCCAGGCCATCTTCTCCGCCAGCTGCAGCGACGACAAGACGGTGGACGCCCTGCTCCACACCGATTACAAGGAGTTCCATATCGCCGGGCACAACCTGGCCGTCAGCCAGATCACCTGCATGGACTCCGACCGCATCCTCAAGCGGAAGGACGAGTTCCTCCAGGCCATGGAGCTCATCCGCCAGCGCAAGAGCATGAATGTGGTGGCCCTGATGATTACCGACGTGCTGCTGGAGGGCACCCAGCTCCTGTACGTGGGGGATCAGGACGCCATCGAGCAGGCCTTCAACATCAAAAACGGCAACAGCTGCGCCTTCCTGCCCAGAATCATGAGCCGGAAAAAGCAGTTTATCCCCACCCTCTCCGCCCTGTGGGGCTGAGACCGGGCGCCATCCATTCCATATCAAGACCGGGCCGGGATCTCGCGATCCCGGCCCGGCTTTTTTACGCCGCCGCCAGCATGTTCTCAATCAGGATTCCTGGACGATGGGGTGGGCCCTTCCAGCCTCAGTCCAAGGCAGTTTTTGAGGATCTTTCCAGCGTATACTCCTTCGACAGAAAGGTTTTTGTTCCATCCCTGCTGGAATATTGGGAATAGCCGCTGAATTGAAATCCAAGTTTCTCTATCACTCTTTGAGACGCGACGTTCTCCACCGCATGGCAGCAATACAATTTTCTCAGTTGAAGGGTGTTGAACGCGAATTCCACAATTTTTCGGGACGCCTCCGTCGCAATGCCCTGATTCCAATAGGAATACATCACATTGTATCCCAGCTCATACAGCCCCTTCTCCCCATTCCACACCAGTCCTGCCGACCCAACCAGTTCGCCCGTCTGCTTGTATTCCAGGCCCCAGTTATACGCCAGGTCGCTGTCTGCCTGCCTTTCCTCCTCCTGCAGCCATGCCCTTGTCACCTCAACGCTTTCATGGACGCTCCACCGCATAAATTTTGCCACCCGTCCATCGCTGGCCCAGTTTTGAAAAACCATGTCCGCGTCTTCCCCATTCATGCGCCGCATCCGCAATCTGCCGGTTTCCAGTGTGATGGTTTTCATACAGCCCTCCAAAGTCCCGGTACTTAATCTGATGAGGGCAGTATATCGCATTTTTGCCAACCTGTGTATCTTTTTTTAATCCGCCGTTCCCACGGCAAAGATGGCAGTCCGCACCCAAAAAGGCAGTTGGGGAACCGCCGGTACAGCGGTTCCCCAACCATGCGTCCCCTGTTACCCATGCATTAAGCCCGGTACCCTTTCCCCATTCCCTTCATCGGGGACCGCAAGATCCCGGCCCGGCTTTTTTACGCCGCCGCCAGCATGTTCTCAATCAGGATTCCGTACCCCCTGGTGGGGTCATTCACCAGCACATGGGTCACAGCCCCCACCAGTTTGCCGTTTTGCAGGATAGGGCTGCCGCTCATCCCCTGGACAATTCCCCCGGTGGTTTCCAGCAGCCGGGGGTCGGTTACCTCCAGCACCAGGTTCCGCGTGCCCCCCTTTTCATGGATTTCCTTGATCTCCACGGTATATTCCTCCACATCATCTCCGGAAATGGTGGACAAAATAACCGCGGAGCCCACAGAAACCTCCTCCGCCTGGGCCACAGGGACAGGTTCAGTGGCCGCCGTCAGGGCATCCTCGTCCATCCGCCCAAAGATTCCCCGGTCGGTATTGGCATAGAGGGTGCCCAGATCCTCCTCCAGGTTGAAGATCCCCTGGAGCTGGCCGGGCTGGCCCTTTTCCCCCTTCTGCACCTGGTCCACCTCCGCCTCCATGACGCTGCCCGACTCCAGCGGCATCAGCTGGGCGGTATCTACGTCATTGATGCCGTGGCCCAGGGCGGCAAACACCCCGCTGTCCGGGTCATAGAAAGTCATGGTGCCGATTCCCGCCATGGAATCCCGCAGCCAGACCCCCAGCTGGTACTGGCCGCCTGCCGTCTCCACGCCCCGGGCGGTAAGCTGCAGGTTCTGGTCCTCCCGCGCCACCTGGAGGGTCAGGGGCCCGTCCTTCTCCTCCTCCAGAATAGCCTGCACCTCCTCAATGGTATTCACCTTCTGGCCGTTGATGTGGGTAATCCGGTCCCCCATCCGCAGGCCGCAGGTCTTGCCCGGCGCCGCAGGCCCCGCCGCCGTGTCTACGGTGGACAAACCCACCACCAGCACGCCGTCGGAAAACAGCTTGATGCCCACCGTCTGGCCCAGGGGCACCAGCTCCTTCACTCCGGGACCCAGCTCCGCCGCAGCCGCCGGCACAACGCCGCCCCCCGCCGCCAGCAGCGCGGCGCACAGAGCAAGTCCCGCCCCGCCCATGCGGAGCACCCGCCGGCGGGGACTTTCCTGACAATTTTGTTTCAAAATTCCACCCCCTGTCTGATTTGCAGCCGCCATCGCGGTGCTGCTGTTCAGTTTTTACGGACAGGGCGCGGATTATAGCAGGACAGTGTTGCCATTGCTCCCATTCCTTCCGCAGGCGTATCTTGAATACATTTTGTTATTTTTTTATCTGTTAATTCTCTTTGTTTCAAAAAAAGACGTTCGAAGCCGCTTAATGGGCCTCGAACGTCTTTTTTATTGGGTTTACTTGCCGGGCTTAAAGCCGTCCTTCAGGGAGACGGCCCGGTTGAACACCAGGGCCCCCGGCTTGGAGTCCTTGTCCACACAGAAGTAGCCCATCCGCAGGAACTGATAATGGGCGGGCGCCTGGGCCTGGCCCAGGGAGGCCTCCAGCTTGCAGCCCTCCAGCACCTCCAGGGAGTTGGGGTTCAGGCAGTCCAGGAAATTCTTGTCCCCGGCGTCAGGCGCCTCGTCGGCAAACAGGTTGTCGTACAGGCGGATCTGGGCGTCCACCGCCGTTTCGGCGTCCACCCAGTGGATGGTGGCCCCCTTCACCTTCCGTCCGTCGGCGGGATTGCCTCCCCTGGACTCGGGATCATAGGTAGCCAGCACCTCCACCACGTTGCCCGCCTCGTCCTTCACGCAGCCGGTGCACTGAATCAGGTAGGCGCCCTTCAGGCGGCACTCCGGCCCGTTGGGATAGAGACGCTTGTACTTGGGGATGGGGGTCTCCAGGAAGTCCTCCCCCTCGATATACAGGTGCCGGGAAAAGCTCACCTGCCGGGTGCCGGCCTGGGGATCGTTGGGGTTGTTCTCCACCTCCACCAGCTCACTCTTCCCCTCTGGATAGTTGGTGATGGTCAGCTTCACCGGGCGCAGCACCGCCATCGCCCGCTGGGCATGGTCGTTCAAATCCTCCCGCAGGCAGTGCTCCAGGAAGGCGTACTCCACCGTGGAGGGGTTTTTCGCCACGCCGATCCTGTCGCAGAAGTTGCGGATGGACGCGGGCGTGTAACCCCGGCGGCGCAGGCCGCACAGGGTGGGCATCCGGGGATCGTCCCAGCCGGAGACGTACCCCTCCTCCACCAGCTTCCGCAGCTTCCGCTTGGACATGACGGTGTAGTTGATGCCCAGGCGGGCAAACTCGATCTGCCGGGGCTTGCTGGGCACGTCGGTGTGCTCAATGACCCAGTCGTACAGGGGCCGGTGATCCTCGTACTCCAGGGAGCAGAGGGAGTGGGTGATCCCCTCCAGGGCGTCCTGGATGGGATGGGCAAAGTCGTACATGGGGAAGATGCACCACTTGGTGCCCTGGCGGTGGTGCTCAATGTACCGGATGCGGTACAGCACCGGGTCCCGCATATTGAAGTTGCCGCTGCTGAGGTCAATTTTGGCCCGGAGGGTGTACTTGCCCTCGGGGAACTCCCCGTTTTTCATCCGCTGGAACAGGTCCAGGTTCTCCTCAATGGGCCGGTCCCGCCAGGGGGAGCGGGCGGGGGTGTTCACATCCCCACGGTACTCCCGGAACTGCTCCGGGGTCAGCTCGCACACGTAGGCCAGGCCCTTTTTAATCAGGCCCACCGCCAGCTCGTAGGTCTTTTCAAAATAGTCGGAACCGTAGAAGAACCGGTCGCCCCAGTCAAAGCCCAGCCAGTGGATGTCCTCCTGGATGGCCGCCACAAACTCCGTGTCCTCCTTGGCCGGGTTGGTATCGTCCATGCGGAGATTGCAGATCCCCCCGAATTTCTCGGCGGAACCGAAGTCGATAATCAGCGCCTTGCAGTGGCCGATGTGCAGGTAACCGTTGGGCTCCGGTGGAAAGCGGGTATGCACCTGCATCCCGGCAAACCGTCCGCCGGGGGCGATGTCCTCCGCGATAAATTCATGAATGAAGTTCTGGCTGGGCGCGGGCTCCTTGGTTTCGGCAGCGCCGTTGATATACTCGTCAGCCATAATATACCCTCCTGTCTCTTTGGTGGGATAACCACATCCCCAGCCCCAGGGCATGGGGAATTAACTTTCTTATTTTACACCATACTGATATGCAGATGCAAGTTTTTTTCACGTCCCCCGCCCCCAGCCGCCCCGCTTTACCCCGGTTTAACCTGGATTTATCCGTTTCAGTGTTTCGACCTTATTCGCCCCAGGGTAAACTGACTCTGTATCCTTAGAAATCCATTTTGAGAAAGAGGGAATGCCCCGTGAAATATGGAATTGTGGATGTGGGCTCCAACACCATGCGCCTGTCCATTTACCATCTGGAAAATGGGCGGTTCAGGCTGCTGACCCATAAGAAGATTATGGCCGGTCTGGCCGGATATATCCAGGAGGGGGAGCTCACCCCCAAGGGGATAGAGGTGGCCATCGGGGTGCTGCGGTATTTTCAGGAGATCCTGCGCAACCTGGACATCCCCCACCTGTCTGTGTTCGGCACCGCGCCCCTGCGGAACATCTCCAACACGGAGGCGGCGGTAGACGCCATCCTGTCCGCCACCGGCCTCACCGTGGAGGTGCTGTCCGGCGTGGAGGAGGCTCACTGCTCCTTTGCCGGCGCCACCGCCTGCGGCAGCGCCCCCAGAGCCGGCCTGCTGGCCGACATCGGCGGCGGCTCCACCGAGCTGGTGGCCTATGGGGAGGGGGTGCGCTCCTCCGCCTGCAGCCTGCCCATCGGCTCCCTCTCCCTGTATACCAGCCACGTCTCCCAGCTGTTCCCCACCAAGGCGGAGCGCCGGGCCATGCAGGCGCAGATTCAGGCGGAGCTGGGCCAGGCCAAAACCGCCGGGCTCATCTGCCCCCACCTCACCGGGGTAGGCGGCACCATCCGCTCCGCGGCCAAGCTGTGGGGTCTGGACCCCAGCGGCGACGGCCAGTGCCTGGTCATCCCCGCCCAGGAGATCCGCGGCCTATACAAGGAGCTGAAAAAAGGGAATCAGAGGGCCCTGCGCCGCATCCTCCGAACTGTTCCCGACCGGGTGCACACGGTGGTGCCCGGCCTGGCCATTTTAAAAGCCATCCTGGATCTTTACCAGGTGGAGACGGTGTCCGTCAGCCCCTGGGGCGTCCGGGAGGGCTATCTTCTGGAACATGTGATGGGAGGGAACAGCCGTGGCTGAGGCCGTAGATACCCGATATACCCAGGAGCGGGAGCTGTCCTGGCTGCAATTCAACCAGCGGGTGCTGGAGGAAGCGGAGGATGAGCAGGTCCCCCTGTTCGAGCGGCTGAAGTTCGCCTCCATCTTTACCAGCAACCTGGACGAATTTTTCATGATCCGGGTGGGCTCCATTTACGACATGACCCTCTCCCGCCGGAGCCATGTGGACTGCCGCAGCGGGCTCACCCCCGACCAGCAGCTGGAGGCCATCCTGCGGGCCGTCCCGGCCCTCTATAAGCGGCGGGACAAAATGGTCGCCCGCCTGTGCGGCCGGCTGCGTTCCTATCATGTGTGCGACCTTCTGCCCCAGGAGCTGGAAGCAGGGGAACGGAAGCAGGTGGAGCGCTGGTTCCGCTCCTATGTCAGCCCCGTCCTCTCCCCCCTGGTAATCAACGGCCACCACCCCTTCCCCAATCTGCCCACCAAGCAGCTGTGCGTCATTCTCGCTCTCCGGCGGGACAAGGAGCGCTGCTTCGGGCTGGTGCCCATCCCCAAAAGTCTCCCCCTCTTTTACCTGCTGGAGGGGCAGGGCCTGCGCTTTCTCCGCACCGAGCAGGTGGTTTGGGAATTCTGCGGCGCCCTGTTCCCCTCCTATCAGGTGGAGGAGAAGCACGTGATGGCAGTAACCCGGAACGCCGACATCAGCCCTGATGACGAGGACTACGACGTGGGCGAGGACTTTCGCGCCCACATGCAGAAGGTCATTAAAAAAAGGGCCCGCCTGGCCCACGTCCGCCTGGAGCTCCAGGGCAGCCCTTCCGAGCAGCTGATCCAATACCTTTGCCAGCGGCTGGCGCTGTCCAGGCGCCAGGTATTTACCTGCAAATCCCCCCTGTCCATGGGCTACGTCTTTGCCTTGGAAAGCCGCCTCCCTCCGGAAAGCGCCTCCGTTCTTTGTTACCCGCCCTACACGCCGCAATGGCCGGGTAGACTGCGCAAGGACGAGAAAATCCTTCCTCAGATTTTGAGGAAGGACGCCTTGCTCTTTTATCCCTTCCAATCCATGGACCCCTTTCTCCGCCTAATCAAGGAGGCCTCCTCCGATCCGGCGGTCGTGTCCATCAAAATCACCATTTACCGCCTGGCCTCCACCGCCAAGCTGGCAGAGTATCTGGCGGCGGCAGCGGAAAACGGGAAGGATGTCACCGTGCTCATGGAGCTGCGGGCCAGGTTTGACGAGCAAAACAACATCGCCTGGGCGGAACGGCTGGAGGAAGCGGGCTGCACCCTGCTCTACGGCTTTGAGCATTATAAGGTGCACTCCAAAATCTGCCTTATCACCCGGCGGGACCGGGGCAGAATCCAGTACATCACCCAAATCGGCACAGGGAATTACAACGAGAAAACCGCCCGGCTCTACAGCGACTTCTGCCTGATGACAGCCGACCCAGACATCGGCCAGGACGCCGCCGCCTTTTTCCAGGATATGTCCATCTCCAACCTGAAAGGGCCCTACCAGCACCTTTTGGCCGCCCCCTATACCCTGAAAAGCCGGCTGCTGGCCCTGATCCAGGCGGAAATAGACAAATGCCAGGCTGGAAAGCCCAGCCGCATCTTCCTGAAGGTCAACTCCGTAACCGACCGTGACCTGATTGATAAGCTGGCCCAGGCCAGCCAGGCGGGCGTCCCCATTACTATGAACGTCCGGGGGATCTGCTGTCTCCGCCCCGGCATTCCCGGCCTGACGGACAATATCCGGGTCTTTTCCTTGGTGGGGCGGTACCTGGAACATGCCCGGATTTATGTCTTTGGCGTGGGGCAGGACACCCGGCTCTACCTGGCCTCGGCGGATATTATGACCCGGAACACCCAGCGGCGGGTGGAAATCGCCTGCCCTGTCCGGGACCCGGACATTCAGGCCCGGATTCTCCACTATGTGGACCTCTACTGCTCCGACAGCCGGAAAGCCAGGCAGCTGATGCCTGACGGCTCCTACCAGCCGGTGCCCCCCGCCCCCCAGGGCGCGGTGGACGCCCAGGCCGTCTTTATGGCGGAAGCGCTGGCAGAGGCCGTCCACCCCCCTGTTCCCAGGCGCTCCCGCATACCCCGTCCCCTGCTGGGCCTCTGGCGGAGGGCTGCCGCCTCACCGGAGCCAGTGCCACCAAATTCCCGCAGCCGCCCCAGCCTGAACGATCAGTAATGCGGGCAGGCCGTACCAAAAATACCAGTGCTTGGTCTTGTGGCGGAACAGGCGCATGCCCAAAATGGCGCCCACTGTCCCACCCAGCAGGGCGGGGAGAAACAGCCGCCCCTCCGAGATCCGCCACCGCCCCAGTTTGGCCCGCCGCTTGTCCACCCCCATCTGGATAAAGGCAAACAGATTGACCGCCGCCAAATATCCCAGTGCGGCAATCCACACCGGTTTCATACCATCACCCCAAACCCGGCGCAAAACCGCGCCTCGTCTCCTGACAAACAGGGCTTGACCCGCCTGACAGGCCGGTCAAGCCCTGTTTCATTACCCTATTTTCGTAAACTTGTCCCGGTTGGCTCTGCAAATGGGGCACTGGTACCCATCCGGCAGCGTCTCCTTGTCCGTCTCGTATCCGCACACGGTGCAGCGCCAGCCCTTCTGCTCCTCCAGCGTCCGATACACCGTCGCAGCAGCCGGCGCGCTGCCGCCGCCGCCCTGGTAGTCGGCCAGGGTCAGGGCCGCGCCGCTGCCCATCACCTCCGCCTCCGTCACCTCGCCAATGAGCAGAATCCAGTTGCCCAGATCCAGCTTGTCCACCACCTTGCAGCTGATGCGCGCCAGGGCATAGGCGGACACATAGGGGTTGCCCGCCCCGTCCACCTCCATGGGGTACTGGTCAAATTTCTTCACCACCCGGCCGGACTTGTACCCAAACAGATCCACCAGCTCCTTGGGCGCCTCCTTGCTCAGCACGGTGGCGGCAAAACTTCCGGCCGCCTCCACCGCCTTCCAGGTCTCGTTGCTCTTATTCAGCGTCAGGGAAAACTTGTAGGGGTTGGAGGAGGTCACCTGATGCAGCGAGTTGACCACGCAGCCCTGCATGCCCCCCTCATAGGCGGCGCCCACCAAAAACAGTCCGTAGTTGATCCCTTGAAATGCCTTACGGTTCATATCGTATCCTCCTAATAGGAATTATTCTTATTTAATGATATCGGAGACAATGCATTCTGTCAAGCTGGGAGATGATCTTCTCTGTTTTCCACAAGTAAGCCTCTCTGGATCTGTGCAGGATTTCTAGCGGATGTCCTGGGAGGGAGGCGCGTCCTCAACGCGGGACAGGAAGCGGATATTCAGGTCCACCTCATCGTCAATCCCGGGGATGGTGCCCTTGTTGGTGTATTGCAGCATGTCGAAGTGGTAGTAGAAGGTGGGCACGTCCGCATACTCCGCCATCCAGAAGTCCCACTGGTCGATCTGGGAGAGGTCATGGTATACGTATCCCAGATACTGGTACAGGTAAATCATGGGCTCATAGCCGGAACGCTTGATCCTGGTGCAGAAAGTGTTGGCAATATCCGCCATAGTGTCGGCGTCCGGCACCACCTGGGTGCGGGAGCCGGCATAGTTCTGCCGCTCCCAGTCCAGCACCACGGGGTAAGTGATGTCGTAGGGGGCGATCAGCTCCAGGAGGTACTCAGCCTCCTCCTCAGCCTCCTCTTCGGTAATGGCCTGGGAGAAGAAATAGACGCCCACATCCAGACCGGCATCCAATGCGCCCTGGATATTCTGCTCAAACCGGGAGTCGGTTCGGATGTTTCCTTCCATACCGTAGCCCCGGTAGCCAGCCCGGATCATAGCAAAGTCAATCCCGCTGTCCGCCACGGCTTCCCAGTCAATTTCACCCTGGAATTCCGATACATCCACGCCGGTCTCCACGCGGTATTTGTCGTCCTGATAGGTGAGCAGCCCGTCCTCTCCCATTACAAAGCCATTGGGATCGTACTCATTTTTTGCCACGTCCTCCAGCACGTCATAATACGCGCCCATAAAGGGGATCTGCCAGCCATAGGTGGCCACCCGGTTGATCTGCCACACGATGGCGCTGATTTCCCCCCGGGTAATATTGTTTTCAGGCAGGAATACCCGCTGCCCGTCCTCCTCACTGCCGGAGACAATGCCGTATTCATACAGGGTAGTCAGATACCCGTCCTCCACATCCGCAAAGGGGCTTTCCGCCTCGGACGGCTCCAGCCCCAGGGCCATGGCCGCCAGCTTGCCCACAGTCTGCCGGTTCATGGGCTTGCTCAGTTCGCCGATTTCCTCCCAGGTCAGGTAGCCGTGATCTACCGCATACTGCGCAAAACCGCTGGCATAATGGGTGTCTGTGGGCTCTATGTATCCGCTGCCTGCGGCCCGCAGTATCATAATCAGTGCGTCGCCGCTGCTCAGCTGGTCATTGGGACCAAATCGTCCGTCGTCATACCCTGACACCATACCCATGCTGTGCAGCGCAGACACATAATTATAGTACCAATCTGTCTCCTTCACGTCGGAAAAAGGGGTTTCGTACCCTTCAGGCAGTGTCAGCTTATATCCAGCCGCCCCCGCAGGCGCCGCCAGCAGGCTGACCGCCATCAATGCGCTCATTCCTCCACATACCAGTTTTTGAATGCTCATGCCCTTGTCCTTTCTTTGTCATCGGTTTACCATAATTGACGCTTTTTGTATTGTATCAAATCTCAACATAAAAGGCAACAAAAAACTGCTGTGGAATAATTTCCACAGCAGTCTCTTGTGTTGGCGCTACCTATTTTTCTTTCCGGCCCGTCTCCAGGCAAGTATTTTCGGCAGAAGCGAGCTTAACTTCCGTGTTCGGAATGGGAACGGGTGGACCCTCGCCCTAATCAGCACCAACTTACTTTCTTTTGAAAAAGAAAGTAAGCAAAGAAAACTTCCATTTTCTCTCCTTACCGTCTTTTTCAACGGTAAATAATTCAATTGCGGGGATAAACCCCCGTAACTCCATCTTCAAACCAGCGAAGCGTTTGAAGATGGAAACGAAAAAGCAGCGTAGGGAATGAGCTTTCACGCTTGCGCGGAAGCGAACGATCCGCAGCTTGCCTCGCTCCCCCGTGCCTCAATCACCAAACCAGCGAAGCGTTTGGGGATTGAAACGAAAAAGCAGCGTAGGGAATGAGCTTTCACGCTTGCGTGGAAGCGAACGATCCGCAGCTTGCTTTTGAGTGGTGACCCGTACGGGAATCGAACCCATGTTTGCGGCGTGAGAGGCCGCCGTCTTAACCGCTTGACCAACGGGCCATGTCACGCTTCACGTCCTTCGCA
>CASFCW010000013.1 GCA_949293165.1 uncultured bacterium | reverse complement strand
CTGTCGGCAGTTTTTTGTCCTCGCTTGCGCTGACGACCCCTTTTGGTTTATTGAGCATCAGGTAGATGTGCATACTTAAGGAAAGTTCCTTCCCCTGCACCGCTACGGTATCGCTGTCAAAATCGACACCGAAATCTGCATTTTTTACCACCTGTCCGTTCACCGTTACCGCACCCTTGCGGATGAGTGTTTTAACCTCGCTGCGGGAAAGAGAGCCCTGCATTGCGATTGCCTTGTCCAGTCGTTGTTTCTTTGCCATTCTATTTTCTCCGTAATATGATAGTGTTCGTTTCTTTTTATTGTATCACAAGAATCTTCCCGATAAAAGCACAAAACAAAATCCCGGATACAGTTTGTATCCGGGATTTTATCCTTTTATCTTGTTTTAGCGGATTACCAGTTCCCCGTTTTCAGCATCGATGACAACCTTGCACATTTCTTCATTCTCGTCCGAAACGCCAATCTCTCCAGAGATGATCTTTCTGCCAAGCATGGTTTCGACATGGCTCTGCAAAAATCTCTTGAGTGGTCTTGCACCGTAGATTGGGTCATAAGCATTGTCGATGATGTACTGTTTTGCAGCATCAGTCATGCTAAGCTCAATCTGTTTTGCCTCAAGACGTTTTTTCAGATCATTCATCAGCAGGTCAATGATATTGCCGATATTCTCTCTGGTCAATGGTTTATAGAAAACGATCTCGTCCAGACGGTTTAAGAATTCCGGACGGAAGCTATTCTTTAAGAGCATGTTGACCTGATTCTTTGCTTCCTCGCTGATTTCGCCATCAGGGGTGATGCCGTCCAGAATATAGGAAGAACCAAGGTTGGAGGTCAGGATGATAATGGTGTTCTTAAAGTCCACGGTGCGGCCCTGGCTGTCAGTGATCCGGCCGTCGTCCAGCACCTGGAGCAGGATGTTGAACACATCGGGGTGGGCCTTCTCCACCTCGTCAAACAGCACCACGGAGTAGGGCTTCCGCCGCACCGCCTCGGTGAGCTGGCCGCCCTCCTCGTAGCCCACGTATCCGGGAGGCGCTCCGATCAGGCGGGAGACGGAGAATTTCTCCATATACTCGCTCATGTCGATGCGCACCAGGTTCCGCTCGCTGTCGAACAGGCACTCGGCCAGGGTCTTGGCCAGCTCCGTCTTGCCCACGCCGGTGGGGCCCAGGAACAGGAAGGAGCCGATGGGCTTGCTGGGGTCGGCGATGCCGGCCCGGCTGCGGAGGATGGCCTCGGACACCAGGCGGACGGCCTCGTCCTGGCCAACCACCCGCTGGTGAAGGATATCCTCCAGATGGAGCAGCTTCTCCCGCTCCCCCTCCATCAGGCGGGCCACAGGGATGCCGGTCCAGCGCTCGATAATCCGGGCAATCTCCTCCTCGGTGACCTTATCCCGCAGCAGGGAGCGCTGCTTCCCCTCGTTGGCCACGGCCTCCTCGTTTTCCAGCTGCTTGCGCAGCTCAGGAATCCGGCCGTATTGCAGCTGGGCGGCCTTTTCCAGGTCGTACTCCCGCTGGGCCTTCTCCAGCTGGGCATTGGCGTCCTCCAGCTCCTCCCGGAGCTTCTGTACCTTGCCGATGGCGCTTTTCTCGTTTTCCCACTGGGCCTTCTTGGCGTTGAACTCGTCCCGCATCTCGGCCAGCTCCTTCTGGATCTCGGCCAGATGCTCCTGGGACAGCTTGTCGGTCTCCTTTTTCAGGGCGGCCTCCTCAATCTCGTGCTGGATAATCCGGCGGCGGATGACGTCCAGCTCCGTGGGCATGGAGTCAATCTCCGTGCGGATCATGGCGCAGGCCTCGTCCACCAGGTCGATGGCCTTGTCGGGGAGGAACCGGTCGGTGATATAGCGGTTGGACAGGGTGGCGGCGGCAATGATGGCGCCGTCGGTGATCTTGACCCCGTGATAGACCTCATACCGCTCCTTCAGGCCGCGGAGGATGGCAATGGCGTCCTCCACCGAGGGCTCGTTGACCTGGACGGGCTGGAACCGGCGCTCCAGGGCGGCGTCCTTTTCAATGTACTGGCGGTATTCGTTCAGGGTGGTGGCGCCGATGCAGTGCAGCTCGCCCCGGGCCAGCATGGGCTTGAGCAGGTTGCCGGCGTCCATGGCGCCCTCGGTTTTGCCGGCGCCCACAATGGTGTGCAGCTCGTCGATGAACAGGATGATCCGGCCCTCAGACTTGCGCACCTCGTTAAGCACGGCCTTCAGCCGCTCCTCAAATTCGCCCCGGTACTTGGCGCCGGCCACCAGGCTGCCCATGTCCAGGGAGAAGATGGTCTTGTCCTTCAGGCTGCCGGGCACATCCCCTTTGACAATCCGCTGGGCCAGACCCTCGGCGATGGCGGTCTTGCCCACGCCGGGCTCGCCGATGAGGCAGGGGTTGTTCTTGCTCTTGCGGGACAGGATGCGGATGACGTTGCGGATCTCATCGTCCCGGCCGATGACGGGGTCCAGCTTGTTCTGCCGGGCCCGCTCCACCAGGTCGGTGCCGTATTTTTTCAGCGCGTCGTAGGTCTCCTCCGGGTTGTCGGAGGTGACCCGCTGGTTGCCCCGGACGGCGGACAGGCCCTGCATCACCTTCTCACGGGTGAGGTTGTAGGTGCGGAACAGATCCCGCAGGCCGGAATTGGCCCACTCCAGAATGCCCAGCAGGATGTGCTCCACGGAGATATACTCATCCTTCATGGACTGGGCGGCGGTCTGGGCCCCCTTCAGCGCCTTGTCCACGTCGGCGGAGACGTAGACCTTGTCCGCCTCCCGGCCGCCGGATACCTTGGGCAGCTTTTCCACCTGGGCCTTGACCGCGGCGGTCAGGCTGGGCACCGTCATGCCTACGGCGGACAGCAGCTGGGGGATGAAGCCCTCCTGGTCGGTAAGCAGGGCCAGCAGCAGATGCTCCTGCTCAATCTGCTGGTTGCCGTGCTCCGCGGCGATGTCCTGGGCGGCCTGGATGGCTGCCAGGGACTTTTGGGTGAACTGGTTCATATTCATAGAACGAAACCTCCTTATCATGGTTTCATAGATTAACGATTGAATTAGCACTCTATAATGCTAAGTGCTAATGTAAGGATACATCGGAACCCGCGTTTTTTCAAGAGTTTTTTTGAAAAACCTTTGTAACCTCACCTTGCACAGGATACCATAGGACTATGAACGATATGCGTCAAAAGGAAGAACAAATTGTAAATTTTAGCACTCTGATAATACGAGTGCTAAAAGGGGGGATTGGGGCGTCTTGAATCTTCCCGGCAGATATAGTAGAATGAAGCCGTATGAAACTGCTGCGGAAGGGGATTGTTATGAAGGTATTGCTTTGGGGAAACGAGGAGCGGTATCGCAGGGATATGCCGGATTACGTGGCTGATGCTGGGCTGGAGCCGGTTTTCTGCCCCAGACGGGTGGAGCTGGCCACCATGTTTCCCGAGCATAGGGACGCGGAGCTTCTGTTTGTGGATGCCATCTCCCCTGTAGACGGGGCATTGCTGGACCGGATGCCCAATTTGAGGATGGTCCATTCCGAGGGAGTGGCCTATAACGCCATTGATCTCCAGGCAGCCAGGGAGCGGGGGATTTTTGTCTGCAACAACAAGGGGTGCAACGCCGCCCCCACCAGCGAGATGGCGGTGATGCTGATGCTGATGTGCCTCCGCTTTGGGGTTACCGGCGACCGGGCGGTACGGGCCGGGCACCAGATCCAGTTCAAGGAGCACATCATGGCCGCCGGAGGCCGGGAGCTGGGGGACTGCTCCGTGGGCCTGGTGGGGTTTGGCGACATCGCCCAGGCGGCGGCCAGACGGCTGCTGCCCTTCGGGTGCAAGCTGTATTACTATGCCCCCCACCGCCGTTCCCCGGAGGTGGAGGCGGAGTTTCAGGTTACCTATCTGCCGCTGGGGGAGCTGTTTGCCGCCTGCGACATTCTGTCCCTCCACTGCGCCGTCACCCCGGAGACCAGGGGGATGGTGAACGACGAGCTGCTGGCCAGGGTCCGGCCGGGGGCCATCCTCATCAATACGGCCCGGGGGGATCTGGTGGACAACCAGGCGGTGCGCCGGGCGCTGATTGAAGGACGGCTGGGCGGAGCCGGCTTTGACGTGCTGGCGCCCGAGCCCACCCCCGCCGACCATCCGTTGGTGGATCTGCCCCCTGAGGCGGCGGAGCGGGTGGTTTACGCCCCCCATCTGGGGGGGATCACCGCCAGCTCCTTTGCCAGGGCCCACGGGAATATGTGGGCCTCCGCGGCGGCCATGGCCCGGGGGGAGCGCCCGGCCAACGTGGTCAACGGGCTGTAAGGATGGAGCGGATTATACCCATATCCAGCCTGGAGGCGCCGGAGCTGGATGTCTATGCCCGCCTGACCCAGGCCCAGCTCCGCAGCCGGAGGCGGCTGGGACAGGGGCTGTTTATCGCGGAAAGCCCCAAGGTGATTGGCCATGCCCTGGACGCCGGGTATGAGCCGGTGTCCATGCTCATGGAGCGGCGGCACATCCAGGGGGACGCGGCGCCCCTCCTGGCCCGCTGCCCGGACATCCCGGTGTATACCGGCCCCCGGGAGGTGCTGGCCGCCCTCACCGGGTATGAACTGACCCGGGGGGTGCTGTGCGCCATGCGCCGGCCGGCTTTGCCGGGGGTGGAGGCTATGTGCGGGAATGCCCGGCGGTTGGCGGTGCTGGAGGGCATTGTGGACCCCACCAATGTGGGGGCCATCTTCCGCTCCGCCGCCGCCCTGGGCATGGACGGGGTGCTGGTCACCCCCACCTGCTGCGACCCCCTTCACCGCCGGGCGGTACGGGTGAGCATGGGCACGGTGTTTCAAATCCCCTGGACGGTGGTGGGGGAGGAGGCCGGCCAATGGCCTGAGCCAGGGCTCAGCCGCCTGAAAGCCATGGGATTCCAGACGGCGGCCATGGCGCTGAACCCGGCGGCCCGGCCGGTGGACGACCCGGTTCTGGCGGCGCTTCCCCGCCTGGCTGTGGTGCTGGGCACCGAAGGGGACGGCTTGTCCCGGGAGACCATCGCCCGCTGCGATTACACGGTGATGATCCCCATGGCCCACGGCGTGGATTCCCTCAATGTGGCCGCGGCCAGCGCCGTGGCCTTCTGGCAGCTGGGGAGAAAGCATTAAAATTCATGGATATTGAATAAACACGCCTGAAAAAAACGGTATGATTTTGGCGAAACAGTCCACTTTTCTCCCGTTGACATCATCCGGGTAAAGTGCTAACATAAACCCAACCACACAAGGAGAGGAGAAAGACCACCAAATGAAGCGGTTTGCAGCGTTCTACTTTAGCTACTTTTACTTTTTTGGCTTTAGTGCGAAAAAGGTAAAAGTGTTTTCTGCTGCAACGAAACCCCTCCCCTCCCTGGCGTGACCGGGGGAATTTGGATGGATTCAGACCTGCGGTGAAGGAACACTTCGCCGCAGGTTTTTTCTTTTGCTGCGCCGCGGATCTCCATTCGAAGCGGAACAGTGCATATCGGGGCCCTGGGCCCACGGAAAGGAAGAGTCATATGATTATCATTGTCAAGCAGAACACCAAGGAAGAACGCATCCGGGATCTCATCTCCTGGATTGAGTCCCAGAACCTCCGCACCCATGTCTCCGCCGGCGACTACGCCACCATCATCGGCGTCATCGGGGACACCAGCAAGCTGGATGAGGAGCTGATCAGCGGGCTGGACATTGTGGAGGGCGTCAAGCGGGTGTCTGAGCCCTTCAAGAGCAGCAACCGGAAGTTCCATCCCCAGGACTCTGTGATTTCCGTGGGGGATCAGAAGATCGGCGCCGGCCACTTCGCTATGATTGCCGGGCCCTGCTCTGTGGAGAGCCGGGAACAGATTATCTCCGTGGCTAAGAGCGTGAAGGCCGCCGGCGCCACCATGCTCCGGGGCGGCGCCTTCAAGCCCCGTACCTCCCCCTATGACTTCCAGGGCCTGAAGGCCGACGGCATCGAGCTGCTGCTGGAGGCCAAGCGGGAGACCGGCCTGCCCATCGTCACCGAGATCATGAACGCCAACCACCTGCCCCTGTTCGAGGACGTGGATGTGATCCAGGTGGGGGCCCGGAACATGCAGAATTTTGAGCTGCTCAAGGAGCTGGGCCGCATCCGCAAGCCGGTGCTGCTGAAGCGGGGCCTGGCCAACACCCTGAAGGAGCTGCTGATGAGCGCCGAGTATGTGATGGCGGGGGGCAACGAGAACGTGATCCTCTGCGAGCGGGGGGTGCGTACCTTCGAGACCACCACCCGCAACACCCTGGATCTGTCCGCCGTGCCCGCCCTCCACGAGCTGACCCATCTGCCTGTGGTGGTGGACCCCAGCCACGCCACCGGCGTGGCCCGGTATGTGAAGCCTATGGCCCTGGCGGCCACCGCCTGCGGCGCCGACGGACTGATTATCGAGGTCCACAACGATCCGCCCCATGCCCTGTGCGACGGCGCCCAGTCCCTGCGGCCGGAGCAGTTTGACGACGTGGCCCGGTGCGTGTTCCAGATCCGTCAGACCGTTCAGCAGCTGGGGTAAGGGAGGGAACAGACCATGGTGGTTGGAATCGCGGGACTGGGCCTGATTGGCGGCTCCCTGGCCCGGGCCTATGCCAAGGCGGGAGCCACGGTTTACGGTTACGACGGCAACCGGGTGGTGCAGGATTTTGCCCAGATGGAGGGCACCCTGGCGGGGGAGCTGAATGAGGCCACCGTCAAGGAGTGCGAGCTGCTTCTGGTGGCCCTCTATCCCCAGGTGTCGGAGGAATATTTGCAGAAGATGGCCCCCTCCATCCCCAAGGAGACCCTGGTGATGGACTGCTGCGGCGTGAAGCGCCGGATCTGCCAGCTGGGCTTTTCCCTGGCGGAGCAATACGGCTTCACCTTTGTAGGCGGGCATCCCATGGCGGGCACCCAGTATTCCGGCTATGCCAAGAGCAAGGCGGACATGTTCCAGGGCGCGCCCATGGTAGTGGTGCCCCCCAACGGGGACGACATCTACCTGCTGGACCGGGTGAAGAATTTGCTGGCCCCAGCCGGGTTCAGCCACATCACCGTCACCACGGCGGAGCACCACGACGGGATGATCGCCTACACCTCCCAGATGTGCCATGTGATTTCCAACGCCTACGTAAAAAGCCCCCGGGCCCAGACCCACAAGGGGTATTCCGCCGGCAGCTACCGGGATCTCACCCGGGTGGCCTGGCTGAACGAGGCCATGTGGACGGACCTGTTTTTGGAAAACCGGGACTACCTGCTGGAGGAGCTGAACCGGATGATTGGGTACCTCCAGGAGTACCAGCAGGCTCTGGAGCAGGGCAACGGCGACCGGCTGTGCACCCTGCTGGCGGAGGGCCGGATTTGTAAGGAGAAGGTGGACGCGGAATGAAAAAGGTTCTCACGGTGGATCTGCCCGGACGGGCTTATGACATTGAAATTGAGCGGGGACTGCTCAGCCGGGCGGGGGAGCGGTGCCGGGCCCTGCTGCCCAAGGCAGCCCAGGTCTTTGTGGTGACCGACAGCCATGTGGGCCCCCTGTATGCCGCCCAGGTGGAGGCCAGCCTGACCCAGGCCGGGCTGGGCTGCACCGTCCACACCGTCCCCGCCGGGGAGGAGAGCAAGTCGGTGGAGCGGCTCAGCCAGCTGTGGGAGGTCATGATGGCCGCCCGGCTCACCCGCACCGACGCCGTGATTGCCCTGGGCGGCGGCGTGGTGGGGGACCTGGCGGGCTTTGCCGCCGCCACGGCCCTCCGGGGGGTGGATTACATCCAGATCCCCACTACCCTCCTGGCCCAGGTGGACTCCTCTGTGGGCGGTAAGGTAGCCATTGACCTCCAGGCCGGGAAAAACCTGGCCGGGGCCTTCTGGCAGCCCAAGGGGGTGCTCATTGACCCGGAGGTGCTGGACAGCCTCACCGACCGCACCTTCTCCGACGGCATGGCAGAGGTCATCAAGTACGGCTGCATCCGGGACCGGGCCTTTTTTGATGCCCTGGCCGGATGGGGGAGCCGGGCCGGGGTCATGGCCCACATTGAAGATGTGATTTACACCTGCTGCGACCTGAAACGGCAGGTGGTGCTCCGGGACGAGCGGGACACCGGGGAGCGGATGACCCTGAATTTCGGCCACACCGTGGGCCATGCCTTCGAGCTGGCGGGCAACTTCCAGGACTGCACCCACGGCCAGGGGGTGGCCGCCGGCATGTGCCAGGCCGCCTGGCTGGGGGCCCAGCTGGGTATCACCCCGCCGGAGACGGAGGGGGAGATTGCCCGGGTGCTGTCCGCCTACGGCCTGCCCACCTCCTTGCCCTGCCCCTGGCCGGTGATGGAGGAGGCGGTGGGCCTGGACAAAAAGAACGCCGGCGGGGCCATCCGCCTGGTGGTGCTGGAGGCGCTGGGCCGGGCCAGGGTCAACCCCATGGAGCGGGCCGACCTGCTGGCGCTGCTGGCCCGGCGGTTTGGAGGCTGATATGGATGTGACCATTACCCCCGGCCCGCTGAGGGGCCGGGTCACCCCGCCCCCCAGCAAGTCCCAGGCCCACCGGGCGGTGCTGGCCCTGATGCTGGCCCAGGGGGAGGGGCGGCTGGAAAATCTGCTGCCCTCCCAGGACATCCAGGCCACCCAGGGCTGTGTGACCGCCCTGAAAAGCGGCTTCCCCGCCGGGGCGGACGGCCTGCCCCTGCTGGACTGCGGGGAGTCCGGCTCCACCCTGCGCTTCCTGATCCCCGTGGCCCTGGCCCTGCGGGGCGGGGGGCACTTCACCGGCCGGGGACGGCTGATGGAGCGGCCCCAGGGGCCCTATATCCGCCTGTTCCAGGAGAAGGGGATTGCCTGGGTGCAGGAGGGAGACCGGCTGACAGTGGCCGGCCGGCTGTCCCCCGGGGTGTATTCCCTGCCGGGAGACGTGTCCAGCCAGTTTGTCACAGGCCTGCTGTACGCCCTGCCCCTGCTGCCTGGGGACAGCCGCATCGTCCTCACCACACCTTTGGAATCCAGAGGCTACGTGGATATGACCCTGGAGGTCCTCCGTCAATTCGGCGTGACGGTGACGGAGGAGGAGCATGGCTTCCTGGTGCCGGGGCACCAAAGCTACCGGGCCAGGGATTTGACCCTGGAGGCCGACTGGTCCCAGGCGGCCTTTTGGTACGCCGCCAACTTCCTGGGAGGGCAGGTGGAAATCCAGGGGCTGAACATGACCTCCGCCCAGGGGGACCGCCGGGTGGCTTTGGATTACTGGAAGCTGGCCCGGCCGGGCGACGTGACGCTGGATCTGGCCCAGTGCCCCGATCTGGCCCCGCCCCTGGCCCTGATGGCGGCGGTGCGCCGGGGCAGCGCCCGGCTGACGGGGGCGGGCCGCCTGCGGATGAAGGAGAGCGACCGGCTGCACACCATCGCCGCCACCCTAAACGCATTGGGGGCCTCCGTGGCCGAGGGGGCCGACTTCCTGGAAATCCAGGGGGTGGACGCCCTGCGGGGTGGCCGGGTGGACGGCTGCAACGACCACCGCATCGCCATGATGGCCGCCGTGGCCTCCCTGGCCTGCCGGGAGCCGGTGACGGTGGCCGGGGCGGAGTGTGTCAACAAATCCTATCCCCAGTTCTGGGATCATTTTCAACAGTTGGGAGGGGTGCTCCATGGCGTCCTACCTGGGTAAGCACATCCATGTTTCCATATTCGGCCAGTCCCACTCCCCGGCCATCGGCGTAAGTGTGGATGGCCTGCCGGCGGGGGAACAGGTGGATTTGGAGCGGCTCCAGGCATTCCTGAACCGCCGGGCCCCAGGCCGGAGCCTGCTGTCTACCAGCCGGAAGGAGGACGACCGGCCGGAGATCCTGTCCGGCCTGGTGGACGGGGTGACCTGCGGGGCTCCCTTGGCCGCTTTGATCCGCAACACCAACACCCGTTCCGGGGATTACGACAATCTGCGGGACCATCCCCGTCCCGCCCACGCCGATTACACCGCCCATGTGAAATATGGCGGGCATCAGGATGTGGCGGGGGGCGGCCACTTCTCCGGGCGGCTTACCGCCCCCCTGTGCGTGGCCGGAGGGATCTGCGGCCAGATTCTGGAGCGGCGGGGCATTACCATAGCGGCCCACATCGCCGCCATCGGCGGCGTGGAGGACCGGCCCTTCAACCCCATGGGGGAATCCCCGGCTGTGCTGGCGGGGGTGAAGGCCGCCCCCTTCCCCGTGCTGGAGGAGCAGGCGGGGGAGAAGATGCGCGCCGCCGTCCTGGCCGCCAAGGAGGCGGGGGACTCGGTGGGGGGCGTGGTGGAGTGCATGATCTCCGGCCTGCCCGCCGGGGTGGGCTCCCCCATGGCCCAGGGGCTGGAGAGCCAGCTGGCCGCGGCCCTGTTCGCCATCCCCGCGGTGAAGGGGGTGGAGTTTGGCGCCGGGTTCCAGGCGGCCCGGATGCTGGGCTCGGAGCACAACGACCCCTTCCGGATAGAAAACGGCCGGGTGGTGACGGAGAGCAACCACGCCGGCGGGATTCTGGGTGGGATTTCCAACGGAATGCCCATCCTGTTCCGGGCGGCGTTTAAGCCCACCCCCTCTATTGCAAAGGTACAGCAGTCGGTGAGCCTGTCCCGGCAGCTTGAGGAGCCGCTGCAGATTGTGGGGCGGCACGACCCGTGCATCGTCCCCAGGGCGGTGCCGGTGGTGGAAGCGGCGGCAGCCCTGGTGGCGCTGGACGCCCTGTTGGATCGGAATACAGACAGTCTTTCAGGAGGAGATTACAGATGAATGAGGAACTGAATCAGCTGCGGGAGCAGATTGACGGCATTGATTCCCAGATGGTGGAGCTGTTCCGCCGGAGAATGGACGTGGCCCGCGCCATCGCCCAGTACAAGCGGGAAAATGGACTGGCTACCCTGGACGCCGGCCGGGAGCGGGCTCTGCTGGCCAAGGTGTCTGAGCAGGCGGGGGAGGAGCTGGGCGACTATGTCCAGGCAGTGTTCCGCACCATGATGGCGGCCAGCCGTTCCTACCAGAATCAGGTGGGGGACAAGCCCTCCCAGGTGTACGACGCCATCCAGAAGGCCCTGTCCGCCACCCCGGACCTGTTCCCCCAGCGGGCCACGGTGGCCTGCCAGGGCATTGAGGGGGCCTACTCCCAGATTGCCTGCGACCACCTGTTCAAAACCCCCACCATCCTCTATTTCGATACCTTTGAGCATGTGTTCCGGGCGGTGGAAAGCGGCATGTGCCAGTACGGGGTGCTGCCCATTGAAAACAGCAGCGCCGGCTCGGTGAACGCCATCTATGACCTGATGGCCCGGCACAATTTCTCCATCGTCCGCTCCGCCCGTCTGAAGGTGTGCCATAACCTGCTGGCAAAGCCGGGGGTGAAGAAGGAGGAAATCCGGGAAATTTATTCCCATGAACAGGCCCTGCGCCAGTGCGCCGACTACCTGGCGGGGATGAAGGACGTCACCGTCACTGTGGTGGCCAACACGGCGGTGGCCGCCCGGATGGTGGCCCAGTCCGACCGGAGGGATGTGGCCGCCCTCTCCTCCCGCTTCTGCGGGGAGCAGTACGGCCTGAACCTGCTGGAAAGCGACGTACAGGACCAGGACAACAATTACACCCGCTTCATCTGCATCTCCAAGCAGCCGGAGATCTATCCCGGCGCCGACCGCACCTCCCTGATGCTCACCCTGCCCCACCGGCCGGGCTCCCTGTACCAGGTGCTGTCCAAGTTCTACGCCCAGGGCATCAACCTGCGGAAGCTGGAGAGCCGCCCCATCCCCAACCGGGAATTTGAGTTCCGCTTCTACTTCGACCTGGAGTGCTCCGTCTACGCCCCGGAGCTCAAGCGCCTGTTCCGGGACCTGGAGGAGGAGAGCGAGCAGCTGCGCTACCTGGGCAGCTACAACGAGATTGTCTGCTGAGGGGGGAGCGCCATGATGTACGGACTGCTGGGGGAGCGGCTGGGCCACAGCTTTTCCCCCGCCATTCACCGCCAGCTGGGGGATTACGACTACCGCCTGGTGGAGCTGGCCCCCGGGGAGGTGGGCCCCTTCCTCCAAAAGGGCGACTTTCTGGGGTTGAATGTCACCGTTCCCTATAAAAAGACGGTGATGGCCTACTGCGCCCAGCTTTCCCCCGCCGCCCAGCGCATCGGCAGCGTGAACACCATTGTCCGCCGTGAAGACGGCACCCTGTACGGGGACAATACGGACTACGACGGGTTTTGCTATATGCTGCGCCAGTCCGGGGCGGAGATTGCCGGGAAAAAGGCGCTGGTGCTGGGCAGCGGCGGTGCCTCCCTTACCGTGCGCACGGTGCTGGCCGACCTGGGGGCCCGGGAGGTGGTCATCATCTCCCGCAGCGGCCCCAACAACTACGGCAACCTGCACCTCCACCGGG
This sequence comes from uncultured bacterium, assembly GCA_949293165.1. Classification (GTDB taxonomy): domain Bacteria; phylum Bacillota; class Clostridia; order Oscillospirales; family Oscillospiraceae; genus Lawsonibacter. Next base: position 21,340 of record CASFCW010000013.1, on the reverse strand, counting down.
ACGCCCAGATCATCGTTAATGCCACCCCGGTGGGCATGTATCCCAACAACGGGGCGGTGCTGCTGGATCTGGAGCAGTTCCCGCAATGCCAGGGGGTGTTTGACCTGATTTACAACCCGGCCATGACCCAGCTGCTGCTGGACGCCCAGGACCGGGGGCTGATCTGGGCCAACGGCCTGGGGATGCTGGTGGCCCAGGCCAAGGCGGCGGCAGAGCGGTTTCTGGGTACGGCCATCCCCGACGGGCGGGTGGAGGAGATCACTGCCCGGATGGAAAAGGACACACGCAATTTGCTGCTCGTCGGGATGCCCGGCTGCGGCAAGACTACCGTGGGCCGGCTGCTGGCCCAGCGGCTGGGCCGCACCCTGGTGGATCTGGACGAGGAGGTGGAGCGGGAGGCGGGCCGCACCATCCCCCAGCTGTTTCAGCAGGAGGGGGAGGAGGGCTTCCGCGCCAGGGAGCATGAGGCCCTGTGCCAGGCCGGCAAGCAGTCTGGGCTGGTGATTGCCTGCGGCGGCGGGATTGTCACCCGGCCGGAAAACCGGGCGCCCATGCGCCAAAACTCCACGGTGGTCTATCTCCGCCGGGAGCTGGAACGGCTGCCTCTGGCCGGGCGGCCCCTGTCCCAGTCGGTAGGGCCGGAGGAGCTGTACCGCCGCCGGGCCCCCCTGTACGAGGGCCTGGCCCACCTGACGGTGGACAACAACAAGACGCCGGAGGAGACGGCGGAGGAGATTATCAGGAGGCTGGAGCTGTGAAAATATTGGTGATCAACGGGCCCAACCTGAACATGCTGGGCATCCGGGAGCCGGACATCTACGGCCGGCAGACCTATTCCGATTTGGAGGCCTGTGTCCGGGTCGGGGCGGAGAAGCTGGGGGTGGAGGTAGAGATATTCCAGTCCAACCACGAGGGGGATCTTGTGGACAAGATCCAGTGGGCCTACGGCCGGGTGGACGGAATCGTCATCAATCCCGCCGCCTACACCCACACCAGCGTGGCCATCCTGGACGCCCTGAAGGCGGTGGCCCTGCCGGCAGCGGAGGTCCACCTGTCCGACGTGAACCAGCGGGAGGCCTTCCGCCATATTTCCTATGCCGGCATGGCCTGCCAGGTCTCCTTCATCGGCCTGGGCTTTGAGGGCTATCTCCGGGCTATGGAGTACCTGAAAAATACCATCCAATAAAAGAACCGCCGGTTGGAGGGAACACCTCCAACCGGCGGTTCTTTTATTTGGATTCTGCCGTATCCAGGGAGGGGGCTTCGTCCAGCTCCTGGAACTCCGGGGCGTCAGGCTGGGTAAAGACCTTCCGGAACACATCCCCGTCCATGACCTCGTGGGCCAGCAGGTACCGGGCGGTGAGCTCCAGGGCGTCCCGATGCTGGCTGAGGATATCCTCGCACCGGCGGTAGGCGGCGTCCACAATATCCTTGACCTCCTGGTCGATCTGGCCGGCCACTTCCTCCGAATAGGTGCGGGCCTGGGCCATGGAGCGGCCGATGAAGATCTCGTTGCTTTCATTGCCGTAGGCCACCGTGCCCAGGCGGGCGCTCATGCCATACTTGGTCACCATGGCCCGGGCAATCTCGGAGGCCCGCTGGATGTCGCTGGAGGCGCCGGTGGAGATATCGCCCAGCACCAGCTGCTCCGCCACCCGGCCGCCCAGGCAGACGGCAATGCGCTCCTCCAGCTCCCGCTTGGAGTGGTAGGCCCGGTCCTCCTGGGGCAGGGAAATGGTCATGCCGCCGGCGGGGCCCCGGGGGATAATGGTGATCTGATGGACGGGGTCCTGGGTCTCCAGCTGGTGGATGACCACGGCGTGCCCCGCCTCGTGATAGGCCGTCAGACGCTTGGCGTGGGGGGTCACCACCCGGCTTTTCTTCTCCGGCCCGGCGATGACCTTCATCATGGCCTCGTGGAGGTCGGCGTTGGTGATGTACCGCTGGCCCGCCCGGCCGGCCAGCAGGGCCGCCTCGTTGAGCAGGTTCTCCAGATCGGCGCCGGTAAAGCCGGCGGTGGCTTTGGCGATGTTCTGGAGGGAGACATCCTCCCCCAGAGGCTTCCTTCTGGCGTGGACCTTCAAAATCTCCTCCCGGCCCCTGATGTCCGGCAGGCCCACGTAGATCTGCCGGTCAAACCGGCCGGGGCGGAGGAGGGCGGGGTCCAGGATGTCCTGGCGGTTGGTGGCCGCCATAACGATGACCCCGTCGTTGGAGGCGAAGCCGTCCATTTCCACCAGCAGCTGGTTCAGGGTCTGCTCCCGCTCGTCGTGGCCGCCGCCCAGTCCGGCGCCTCTCTGGCGGCCCACCGCGTCAATCTCGTCGATGAACACAATGGCCGGGGCCTCCTTCTTGGCCTGGTCAAACAGGTCCCGCACCCGGCTGGCGCCCACGCCCACATACAGCTCCACAAAGTCGGAGCCGGAAATGGACAGGAAGTGGACGCCGGCTTCGCCGGCTACCGCCTTGGCAATGAGGGTTTTGCCGGTGCCCGGAGGGCCCACCAGCAGCACGCCCTTGGGGATTCTGGCCCCCAGGGCGATGAACTTCTGGGGGTCGCGGAGAAACTCCACAATCTCCTTCAGCTCCTCCTTCTCCTCGTCGGCTCCCGCCACATCCTGGAAGGTGACCTTCTTGCTCTGGTCGGACAGGGTGCGGGTTCTGGCGTGGCCGAAGCGGTTGGGCCCCGCGCCGCCCCCGGAGGCCGCGTTGGACTGGCGCAGGAACATCAGGTACCAGAAGGCCAGCACCACCAAAGTCAGGGCGGCGTAGGGGAGGAACTGGTACCACCAGGAGTCCTGAATCCCGGGGGTGTAGTCATAGTCCTCCAGGATACCCTCTGCCCGCTGCTCCTCAATCAGCGGGGACAGATCCTGATAGAACACATCAAAATCCGCCAGCTGATAGTGCTGGGTGCTGGTTTTATCCCCCTCCTCCCGGAGCTCCAGGGTGAGGACATTGTCCTTGACGGAGAAGGACTTCACCTTTTCCTGCTCAAAGAGCACCCGGATCTGGTTGTAGGTGGGGGCGTCAGCCCGATCCATTTGCTGCAGGGTGTTGACGGCAAAGAGTACCAGGGCCAATAACATTACATACAAAAATATGTCCCGGGAACTGAAACGTCTCATGGGACTCACTTCCTTTCCGGTGGGCGGAGGAGATGGGAGAGCCAGTCCGCCAACTGGGCGCTCCGGCGGCGGGATCAGCCGCCGTATACCTCCGGCTTGAGGATTCCGATGTAGGGCAGGTTGCGGTAGTGCTCGGCATAGTCCAGTCCGTAGCCCACCACAAAGGCGTCGGGAATGGTAAAGCCGGAGTAATGGACCTCCACCGGCTTCACCCGGCGGTCCGGCTTGTCCAGCAGGGTGCACAGGCGGATGGAGGCGGGCTTGCGCTGCTCCAGCAGCTTCAGCAGGTAGCTGAGGGTGTTGCCGGAGTCCAGAATGTCCTCCACCACCAGAAGGTGGCGGCCGGAGATGTCGCCGGACAGGTCCTTGGTGATCTGCACCTGGCCGGTGGAGGAGGTGCCGGAGCCGTAGGAGGAGACGGACATGAAGTCCACGGTGCAGGGCAGGTCAATGCGGCGGCACAGATCAGCCATAAAGACGAAGGAGCCCCGCAGCACGCTGACAAGGGTGATCTCCTTCCCCTGGTAGTCGGCGGTAATCTGATCGGCAATCTCCTGCACCCGCTGGGCCAGCTGCTCCTGGGTAAAGAGGACGGATTCGATATCTCGCTCTAACATGGTCATTCGTTCCTTTCGTCTTTCCGGACAGCGCCGGGCTGTGCCGGCCCACTGCCTCAAAATACCACATATCACCCGTCAAAGGGTGTCTGTTTCTGTCATGGCCTGCGTCCCGTCAGGGACGCAGCGCAGATGCCAGGCCATCTCGCCCAGCTGGGGAAGAAAGGCCTCGTCCGGGCCAAGGCCGGCAACGCCGGCAACCTGATCTCCCACAGCGAACACAGGCAGCCAGTCCCGCTCCGCCGCCGGGATTTTTTCTTCAATCAACCATTTTTTTACCGTCTTTTCCGGCCGCTTGGGGCGCTTCAGCCGGTCCCCTGTCTGCCGGGGGCGCAGGCGGATGGCCGGCGCCAGCGTCTGGGAGAGGTACATCTCCATGGCCTGCTGGCTCTGGCCCACATAGACCTCCGGCGTACACTGGATGGTCCACGCCCCTGCCCAGGTCTCTCCCGGCATGGCCAGGGGCACAGGGGAGAGGAGGGTGGGGCGGACCCGGCTGAGCCGGATGTCATCATAAACCCGCTGGGCGGTCAGCCCGTTGGGCAGGTCCATCCGGGCGGAGGGGTCCTCGCTCCGGCACAGAGTCACCAGGCCTTCCAGGTGGGCGGCGGTGCAGTTGTCGTTCCCCTGGGTGACCGCTGCGATCAGGCCCCGGGCGGCCCGCAGCGCCAGGGGGCGGGGCAGCCCGGCCAAAGCCGCCGCGGAGGCGGCGGCGCAGTCGGTGCCCTGTGTGACCGGGCCCAGCGCCGCCATGGCCTGCTCCGTCAGATAGGCCTCGTCCTCCCGCAGGGAGGCAGTTGTCCGGAACAGCCGCTCCATCAGATTGGGGTTGAGCTGCTCCAGCTGGGGGATTACCTGGCTGCGCAGGCGGTTTCTGGTGTAGGACATGTCCCGGTTGGACACATCCTCCCGCCAGGGGATGCCGTAATAGCGCAGGTGTTCCTCTACCTGGGCCCGGGTGGTGGTGAGCATGGGGCGGATCACCTTGCCCCGCCGGGGCGGGATTCCCCCCAGCCCCCGCAGGCCGGAGCCCCGCACCAGGTGGAGCAGAAGGGTCTCGCCGTTGTCGTTGGCGGTGTGGGCGGTGGCAATCCACTGGGCCCCCGCCTGCTCCGCCGCCCGGGCGAGGAAGTCGTACCGCATCCTGCGGGCGGTTTCCTCCAATCCCCGGCCGGTCCGCCGGGCCTCACCGGCCACATCCCCCCGGCCCACCAGGAGCTCCACCCCTGGCAGCCTATTCCACGCGCCGTCCGGCCCAGGCACCCGCCTGGGCCCGCAGCACAGCTCCACCAGCTGGCGGACAAACGCCTCGTCCCCGTCCGACTCCTCCCCCCGCAGGCAGTGGTTGTAATGGGCGGCGACCAGGCGGAAGCCCATGGCCTGACGCAGGGCGTTGAGCCGGTGGAGGAGATAGACGGAATCTGCCCCCCCCGACACAGCGCATAAAACCGTGCTTCCGGGGGGGATCAGCCCGTTGGCGGTGATGAATTGAACCAGGGAATCGCTCATACGTCCTCCGGAATCGTTTCTCAATACTCGGTGTGCTTCCATTCCATGTCGTTGAAGGTGGTGTACTCCGGCATCCATTGCAGTTCCACCGTGCGGGTCTCGCCGTGGCGGTTTTTGGCGATGATGCACTCGGCCACATTGGGGTTGGGGCACTCCTTGTCGTAGTAGCCCTCCCGGTAGAGGAACATGACGATGTCGGCGTCCTGCTCAATGGCCCCCGATTCACGCAGGTCGGACAGCATGGGCCGTTTGTCGCTGCGGCTTTCGTTGGCGCGGGACAGCTGGGACAGGCACAGCACCGGCACATTCAGCTCCTTGGCCATGATCTTCAGGGCACGGGAGATGTCGGAGACCACCTGCTGGCGGTTCTCGCCGGAGTAGTTGCGCCCCCCCGCCGACTGCATCAGCTGGAGGTAGTCGATGATGACCAGCCCCAGATTGTCCACCCGCCGGCACTTGGCGCTGATATCGGCCACGGTGACGGAGGAGTCGTCGTCAATCAGAATTTTGGACTTGTTCAGGGCGTCGGCGGCCACCGCCACCTTTTCCCAGTCGTCCTCGCTGAGCTTGCCGGTGACCAGCTTCTTGTTGTCCACAAAGCATTCCCCGGAGATCAGGCGCAGGGCCAGCTGCTCCCGGCTCATTTCCAGGGAGAAGAAGGCCACCGTCTTGCCCGACTCCTTGCCCGCCTTCAACAGGATGTTCAGGGCCATGGAGGTTTTGCCCATGCCGGGGCGGGCGGCCAGCAGAATCAGGTCCGATTTGTTCAGGCCGGAGATGGCCCGGTCCAGGTCGGACAGGCCGGTGGACAGGCCGGGGATTTCCGTGTCGCTGGCGGCCAGCTCGGTCAGCCGGTCGTAGACGTCCACCAGAATGGCGGAGATGGGGGTCAGCCCCCGGGCCGCCCGGCCCTGACGGATGGCGTAAATCCGCTGCTCCGCCGTGTCCAGGACGTTTTGGCCCGTCTCCGTGCCCTGCTGCACCAGGGCGGTCAGCTCCCCCGCGGTCTCCGCCACCCGCCGGAGCAGGGCCTTGTCCTTCAAAATACCGATGTATTCCTTCACGTTGGCCGCTGTGGGGGTGGTGTCCATCAGCTGCAGGAGATAGCCCCGGGAGGTGTTGTCGTCGTACACCCCGTTCTGCTTCATGTTCTCCAGCACCGTCACCGGGTCGATGGTGAGGGAGTAGTTGAACATGGAGTAGATGGTTTCGTATATCTCCCGGTTCTGCTGGATGTAGAAGTCATCCGGCTTCAGCTGGTCGATGACCTCCGGCACGCACCGGGCGTCAATGAGCATGGAGCCCAGCACCGCCTGCTCCGCCTCCACACTGTGGGGCAGCTGCTTGAGCAGCAGCTCCTCCTCCGAATAGGGCATGTCCACCCCTCCCTTCTCACGGCAGCCTGCCCCAGAGGGCAAACGTTTCTCTAAGCGGGGACGCCCCCATCCCTCCCGTCTGACCCGGGGGATGGGGGCAGCGCGGCGGAGGTCAGGCCTCCACCACCATTACATTCACCGTTCCAATGACCTCATAGCCCAGCTTGGCTTTGATCTTGTAGCCGCCGCAGGCCTTGATGGGCTCGTCCAGCACCAGCTTGGCCTTGGCAATGTTCAGCCCGTGCTGGGCGGCCAGGCACTCGGAAATTTCCTTGGCAGTCACGGCGCCGAACAGGCGGCCGCCCTCGCCGGCCTTGGCGGCCACCTTCACCGTCAGGCTCTCCAGCTGCTTGGACAGGGCCTCCGCCTCCGCCTTCTCAGCGGCCTCCTGGGCCTTGCGGGCCTTCTCCTGCTGCTTCATGGTGTTGATGTTCTCAGCGGTGGCGATGACAGCCTGCTTCCGGGGCAGGAGGAAGTTCCGGGCGAAGCCGTCGGATACCTCCACCATCTGGCCCTTCTTGCCCTGTCCCTTCACGTCCTGCTGCAAAATGACCTTCATGTTCCGTTACCTCCGTATACAAAGTGTAATATTACAAAGAAATAATCCAAATAAGAATGGGAAATAGGGAGGAATCCCCTTATCCCTCCAAATACTGGTCAATGGATCGGGTAAGCTCCTCCACCACCTGCTCCAGGGACTTGTCCGGGATCTGGCCGCCGGCGGCAGCGGCGTTTCCGCCGCCTCCCAGGGGCTCCAGGATGACCTGGACGTTGTTGTCCCCCATGGAGCGGGCGGAGATTACCACCCGGTCTCCGTCGGGATAAACCACAAAGGAGGTGTTGATGCCGATGATGTTCAGCAGCTCGTCAGCGGCCTGGGCCGCGGTGATGCGGCTCACCGTATGGTCCACCACCGCCAGGGCCACCCCGTCCCGGTACATCCGGGCGTTCTGGATGATGGAATACTTGGCAATGGTGCCGTCCAGATCGTTCTGGAACAGCTTCTTCACCTCGCCGGTATCGGCGCCGGCCCGGCGGAGGAAGGCGGCGGCCTCAAAGGTCCGCCCGCCGGTGCGCATGGTAAAGTTCTTGGTGTCCAGCACAATGCCAGCCAGCAGGGCCTCCGCCTCCGTGCGGCTGAGGTCGGTGGGGTCGGCGATGTATTGGAGCAGCTCGGTCACCAGCTCCGAAGCGGAGGAGGCGTAGGGCTCGTGGTAGTTGAGGGCCGCCCCCTCGATGTAGGTGGCTGCCCGCCGGTGGTGGTCGATAACCGCCACCCGGTTGCAGGATTCCAAAATGGCCTGGGACTGCACCTGCTCCGGGCGGTTGGTGTCCACCACCACCACCAGGGTGCGGTTGTCGGCGGCCAGCAGCGCCTCCTGGGGGGAGAGGAAGATCTCCTGGTACTCCGGCAGCTGCCGCAGCCGGTCGCACAGGGGCTTGGCAGGGGGATTGCCGGCCTCCTGAATGATGTGGGCGGGGATGCCCTTCTTCCGGGCAATGGCCGCCACGCCGGCGGCGGCGCCGATGCAGTCGTTGTCCGGGCTTTTGTGGCCCATAATGATAATCTGGGAGGAGTCGTTGACCAAAGCGGACAGGGCGTTGGCCATGACCCGGCTTTTTACCTTGGTGCGCTTTTCCGTCTCCTTGGAGCGGCCGCCATAGAACTCAAAGGTGAACCGGTTGCGGATGACCGCCTGGTCGCCGCCCCGGGACAGGGCCATCTCAATGGACAGGTTGGCAAACTGCATCAGCTCCCGGATGCTGTCCCCGTCCTTGCCCACGCCGATGGAGAAGGTGGCGGACAGGCCGCTGGGGTTGACCACCTGGTGAACCTCGTCCAGAAGGTCAAATTTCTGCTCCACAAGCCGGGCCAGATACTGCTCCTCAAAGATAAACAGGTACCGGTCCCGCTCCACCCGGCGGAGCAGACCGCCGGTGCGCTCCACCCAGGGGTCAAGGCGGGCGTTGAGCTCGGCGTAGATGGTGGAGCGCTGGTTCTCCGTCAGGTTCTTCATCAGATCCTCATAGTTGTCCAGCAGCAGCACCGCCACCACGGGGCGGGTGGCCTGGAAGCGATCCCGCACATCGGCCAGCTCGGTGACGTCCACCCAGTAGATGGTGGCCAGGAAGCCGCTGCCCCGGTCGCCGGTACGGACCAGGTGGCCGTACACCCGGAACCGCCGCCCAGCGAAGGATACCTCCTCAGGGCATTCCGACTTGCCCTCCAGGAGCCAGCGGGCGTCAAAGTTAGGCACCACGGCTGACAGCTTGGCGTCAAACAGGTGCTCCCGGTTGTCCGCCAGATGGAGAAAGCGGTCGTTGCTCCAAATGATGTCGTCGCTCTCCGGACGGAAGATAACCATGGGCAGCGGGGAATTGACCATGGTGTCCTTAGTGGCCACATCTACGTTCCCGGTGAGGTTTTCAATGTACTTGTTGATGGCCCGCCGCCTCTGGTGCCCGGTGGCACGGCTGTAGATGCCCAGCATAGCCACCACCAGCAGCTCCGCCGCCGCCAGGGCAGGGTGGAACATGGCGGAGGCCAGGGCAAACAGGATCAGGCAGATGAAGTACAGCTGCACGCTGGGCTGGAGAAGTTTTGTAAATTTTCGATTCACAAAGGGCAGCCCCCTTCCCGATAGAAAACTCAATCAGTAGTTCATTATATCAGATGTTTCCCGAAAAAACAACCGCTACAGAGGAATTCCCCATACCCCGGGCGGAAGGGGAAAACGGGAATTCCCCGTGACAGCGGGGGGAAAATCTGCTACCATACAGGTATCATCCAGTGCCGCGGGCCGGCCGGCCCGGGCAGGAGAGGAGAGCGCTATGTCAGAGGTCCATACCATTCAGGTGATTGCCCGAATCCGCAGCGATTTTCCCAGCAAATTCGGCATTCCCAGGCAGAGCGGGCTGGTGGAGGAGCTGAAAGCCGCCGTGGTGTTTGAGCCGGAGTACCGCAATCCGGACGCCGTCCGGGGGCTGGAAGGATTTTCCCACCTGTGGCTGATCTGGCAGTTTTCCCAGGCGGTGCGGGAGGGCTGGTCACCCACTGTGCGCCCGCCCAGGCTGGGGGGGAACACCCGCATGGGGGTGTTTGCCACCCGGTCTCCCTTCCGTCCCAACCCCATCGGCCTGTCCTGTGTGCGGCTGGAAGGGGTGGAACTCCATCCCCAGCTGGGGCCGGTGCTCCACATTGCCGGGGCGGACCTGATGGATGGCAGCCCCATCTATGATATCAAACCCTACCTGCCCTACGCCGACTGCCGCCCGGAGGCGGTGGGCGGGTTTGCCGGCCAGCCCAAGGAGCCCACCCTGCAGGTGGAGGACCCGGAAGGGCTGCTTGGCAGGGTGGAGGCGGAAAAACGGGCCGCCCTGGTGGGGGTGCTGGCCCAGGACCCCCGGCCCACCTACCAGCACGACCCCCAGCGGGTGTACGGCATGGCATTCGGAGGCTGGGAGGTCAAATTCCAGGTCCGGGAGGACCGGCTGTACCTGCTCTCCCTGGAACCCCGCTGAAAAAGAACATTCCCGGATGGGGGAGGCCCCATCCGGGAACGCTTTTTTATTGGAAGCACTGGCGGCTGAGCCAGCGGCGATAATGTTCGCCGGAGCCCACCTGCCCCACTGCGGACAGGGAGGCCTGGGAAAAGGTGAACAGCTCCTGGGCCAGCTGGCGCAGCTGCTCCCGGGTGACCTGGTCATAGGCGTCCAGGATTTCCTGGCTGCTGCGCACCCGGCCGTAAAACAGGGTGGAGCCGCCCAGGTGGCTCATGCGGGACTGGACGGATTCCAGCCCCATCAGCACGTTGGCCTTGGCCTGTTCCCTGGCCCGGTCCAGCTCCTCCTGGGTGGGGCCGTGGAGGGCCAGGTCTGCCACGATGCCGGCCATGGCGGCCAGGGCCGCCTCCTCCTGCTCCCGGTTCAGGGCGGCATAGATCCCCAAAAAACCGGTGTCGGAGTGGTCAGAGAGGTAGGAATACACGGTGTAACACAGCCCCCGCTGCTCCCGCAGCTGCTGGAACAGGCGGGAGGAGCACCCGCCCCCCAGAATGGCGTTGAGCAGCAGCAGCCCATACCGCCGGGAATCCAGATAGGACAGGCCGGGGAAGGCCAAAATCAGGTGGTTCTGCTCAATGGCCTTTCGGCGCACGGTGACGGCCGGCCGATAGGCCGCCTGTTCCTCCGCCGGGGCTGCGCCGGCGGGCAGCGCGGCCAGCCGGCTTTGCAGGTCGGCCACATGCTGGGAGGTAAAGCTGCCGGCCAGGGCCACCACAATCCGGCCGGGGGTGTAGTGGCTCTGCTGCCACTGGCGCAGCCGGGGGCCGGACAGGTGGGCCAGGGTGGAGGCCCGGCCCAGAATGGGACGGCCCAGCGCGTCCCCCTTGTAAACCGCCATGGCCAGGCGCTCGGCGCACAGATCCTCCGGCGTGTCCTCATACATGCCGATTTCCTCCAGAATCACGCCCCGCTCCACCTGCACGTCCTCCTGGGCAAAGCGGGAGTGGAACAGCATGTCGCACAGCAGATCCGCCGCCCGGTCCAGATGGCTGTCCAGGCAGCGGGCGTAGTAGCAGGTGCTGTCCTTGGTGGTGTAGGCGTTGACCTGGCCGCCGATGGCGTCCATCTCCCGGGCCAGATCCCCGGCGGTGCGGCGCTGGGTGCCCTTGAAGGACATGTGCTCGATGAAATGGGCCGCCCCGTTTTCACCGGGCCGCTCATGCCGGGAGCCTGCCCCCACAAAAAAACCAAGGGCGGCGGAGCGGACGCCCTGCATGGGCTGGGTGACGATCCGCAGACCGTTGGGAAGGGTGGTGATTTGATGCATGGCGAAGTCCTTTCTGCCCCGCTCCCCGGCCGAAAGGGCCTGGCAGGGCGGGCTTCCGTTTCATAGGCGCGGCTGCCTCGCGGGGGCGGGAGGCCCGGCGCAGAATAGCGGGAAAACAGCCGTTTTCAAGCCATTATAGCACAGAAGGGCGCAGACCGTCCATGGGGATTTCTTCCCTGTCCCTTCCCGCAGCCCTGTGAAAATAATCCCTGTGTTCCGGTATAACACCAAAAAAGCCTGTCCACACTAGGCTTTGGAGGTGGTTTCCATGAAGCGAAGCCGTTTGGAACAATTGGGTGAATTTTTGCTGGGAAAGGGCTTTTACATCGTCCTGATCCTGTGCGTCGCCGCGATTGGAATTTCCGGCTATATGATGGTGCGCTCCGCCGCGGACGCCGGGCAGACTGACGAGCCTGTGTCCGGTCAGCCCACCATCGTGCTGCCGGACAGCAGCATTCCCTTGCCCTCAGGGATTCTGGGGACAGAGGAGACGCCGGTTTCCGGCGTGGAGGATGAGGTGGAACTCCAGCAGGCGGCGGGGGAGCCGGACCTGACGGAAGGAACCCAGGCGCCGGCCGATACGGCGAAAGAGGTGGTATACACCTGGCCGGTAAAAGGGACCGTCCTTCGCCCCTTCAGCGTGGAGACTCTGTCCTATGACGTGACCATGGGGGACTGGCGCACCCACGGCGGGGTGGACATTGCCGCCGAACTGGGCTGGAATGTGATTGCCGCCGGCGAGGGCCAGGTGGCGGAGGTCTATGAGGACGCCATGATGGGGGTCACCGTTGTGGTGGAACAGCCGGATGGGGTGGTGACCACCTATTCCAACCTGGCGCCCGACCCTGCGGTGGCGGTGGGCGACCAGGTGGACACCGGGACGATCATCGGACAGGTGGGTGAGAGCGCCATGGCGGAGTGCGACCTCGCTCCCCATCTGCACCTGGAGATGGCGGCCAACGGGGAGCAGACAGACCCCCTGCTCTACCTGCCCCAGTAAAAGGAAATCGCCGCGGCGCGTCTGCGCCGCGGCGATGGCTTTTGCTCAGGGCTGGGGAGGGGTGGGGGGAGTCTCCACGGGCTTGGCCCGCTGCCGCTTGGCCACATCCTGCCGCAGCAGCTTATACAGCGTGGCCGTAATGGGGACGGCCAGCAGCATTCCAGCGATCCCGGCAATTCCGCCGCCCACGGTCACGGCGGTCAGCACCCAGATGCCGGGCAGGCCGATGGAGGAGCCCACCACCCGGGGATAGATGAGGTTGCCCTCCAGCTGCTGGAGGATCACGATAAAGACCAAAAAGGCCACGGACTGCACAGGATTGACCGTGAAAATCATGAACGCGCCCACAGCCGCGCCCAGGTAGGCGCCGACAATGGGCAGCAGCGCCGTGGCGCCGATAAGCGTCCCGATCATGGTGGCGTAGGGGAAGCGCAGCAGCATCATGCCCAGGGTACACAAAACGCCGATGATGACGGCCTCGGTACACTGCCCTACGATAAACTTGGTAAAGGTGTCATGGGCGGTGTCCAGTACATAGAAGATGCCCTGGTATACCCGCCGGCTCAGATAAGTGCGCCCAAGGGTCTGGAACTGCCGGGCCAGCTTCTCTTTCCCCGCCAGCAGGTACAGCGCGAAAATAAAGGACATGAGGAGCTGTACCACCACGCCGCTTACCGCGCCCACAAAGGAGACTGTGGTGGTGAACAGGTTGGTCATCCCGGAACTGAGGTAGCTGGCCACTTTCTGTACCAGCTGGGGCCAGTTGACATTCAATGAGGCCACCCATTCCTGTATCTGGGGCACGGGAATGTCCATGCTGGAAACCCAGGCCAGCAGCTGCTCCAGCAAGGGCGGCACGCCCGCCAGAATCACGCGGAAGGCGTCGGTGAGCTGGGGAATGATGATCCGGACCAGCACCACCACCACGATGGCGATGACAGCCAGGGAGGTGACGATGCTGACCGCCCGGCGGTAAGGGTAGGCCGGATGGTCGGGATTGGAGAAGGGGGGCAGCCGTTCCAGCTTATCTACCAGAATGTTCAGTACGTAGGCGATGATGCCGCCCAGCAGCAGGGGCATCAGAATGGAGATCAGATGCAGCCCGCTGTGAAAGATGATGTCGCTGTATTTAATCAGCAGGATCAGTGCGGCAGCGCCGAGAAAATAGATCCAGGGCTTTTTGGGATAGGTCATGTATAAGCTCCCTTCCAGTACCGCTTGGTTGGATAGGGGTATTGTATCATGGGGCGGGCGGGGTGTCCAGGGGAAGAAAAAAGAACGCCCGAACAAGCCCGCCGCAGCCAGAATAGGCGGCCCTTCCGGGTCAAACCGCAGGTATGGCATGACCAGCCTAAAGCCGTGACAGGTCCAAGAGGGAAACTGCTGTGGTTTGTATAGGCCTTTTTGCGCCGTACCAGCGCTTTGCCCCAGAGCATTTTCATTTCTCACGGTATTGGGCGCGTTGCAAAATGGGCCTATAAAAACGAGCGAGATTTGGAGCCCGGAAGAGTTTCCAAACCTCGCTTATTGCTTTATTCTTGGGTTGTGAAGCAAAAGAAAAGGCAAGACCAGTGTAAGGTTATATGAACGGAATGGTCAACTGGGCCCTTTTATCTTCTTATCCAAACGCCCCACCATCAATTATCAAGTTGGAATTGCTGAATATTTTTTCAATATCCTCTGCGGTGGCAGGTTCAGTGATAGTTAAAGGCGTTACTTCTTCATAAGAGACTATTCTTGACTTGCCATTTAATCCACTATCGAAATTGAGACTATTCTGTTTTAACGCTTTTCCAAAATCAGATAAAACATATATAACGCCGACGCCATCTGATTTTTCCTTTTGAACAAAAAGTCCGTATTGATAGAGAGACGACACAAAAACTGTGTTTTTGCTTTGATAGTCAAAAGAAATTTCAGATAAAAACTGTAGTTCTTCTGGCGTACAATTCATAATATATTTGCTAAGCTTAAAAAACAAATTTTCATTCAAATCTGTCAAAAGAAAACAACGCGTTAACGATGCAAAATAATCCACTTTTTTGTCATCATCAATTTCGTTAATAAGATGTATTTGTTTTTTTACGAAATCATTGTACTTATCATTATCATGACAAAACTTTTCAGCCATTTTTACTTGATCTTCCCAGCATAGAAAAGTTCCCAATAAATATCTTTTCATCTTGTCCCAAAACAAAATTGTCGGAAAGTGAAAAATTAGTTCTTTTATGTCTTTCCCGGCGGCTATGCCGGAGAATGGATCTGATAATACAACAGCCTGAATCAAATTCCAAAAGCCTTCCCCTGTATATTGTTGTAAGTCCTTATCTGACAATACAGTCCTTAATGAGTTAACTTGCCTTTCTAACATTATAGCACCCCTTTTTACAAGATGTTTCGACCCTGCAATTAAGAAAAAATAGGGCGCCAAAGTGAACTTTGGGGCTCTATTTTCTATCTTGACATCACAGCCACACCCTTAAGGCAAAGCCGCCTTTGAAAAAGTAGGTGTTCATGTAATGTCCATCTGAAACATCGCAACACTATAGATGCCAAGCAAATCCGGATATCACGATGGTACACATCTGCAAAAGATCGTTTCGTTTAAACATATCTTTCTCTTGAACCTATGTACAATAAAAGCGACGAAGAGTGAGGATTTTAGATATCAGGTAAATCAAGCGTAATTACGCGGTGTGGTTTAGGCCCGGTTTTAATTGCGTCAATTACATCTCCGTTACAATATGCCGCATATTTGATAAGCAGACTATTGTATGAGTTTGGTTCGACATCTTTTAAAAACGCTAAATTTCCTAAAATAGTGTCTGGATCTCCCCGACCATGCATAATACGCTCATATACCATTTTCTTTATGGCTAATCGCTTTTCCAGACCGACCGAAACTTTTCCGGTTTCTGTTAATATCAGGCCAGTAATCTCTCTCCGGCATTTTTTTGAACAGAACCATGATTTATACGCATTAGAAGAAAAACCTATCTCGTGTAATTTTTCATCAACTTCACTCTTCAAAGAAGAAGGCAGATATTCTTGCGCAGATATGTAAATGTCATCCGCGTATCTTGAATACTTCCAATTACGAAGATTGCAATAATTGGTAAAATGTTCATCAAATGCATACATCACGATATTACATATGATAGGAGAACTTACTGTGCCAATACATAAATGATTGCACCGGAAACAAATACTTGACACCACATCGAGTATGTCGTCATCCCATAGATTTGCTGCTTCGATTATGCCGCGGTTTGCAGCAAGCTCAGCGATCAGGTGTTCTGAGGTTATGCTGGGAAAGAAATCTTTTATGTCAGTATGAAAAATAAAGTAAGACTCTTTATGAAATGTGGCGTGTTTTTTGATGCTGTTTCCTTTGTTGTAAGCGAAAGCTGCTTTAGAAATTGGCAGCAGAGAAAGTATATTAGTCTTGACCCAATACTGCAGTGTTTTTAATTCAGGACTTGCCTGAGATATTTTTCTCCGTCCGCCGTTCCTTTTGGGAATATAATAATCTTTATAATAGCAATTGCTACGACGAATAATGGAACGAATGTAATCGTCTTTTAATTGTAGATCTGAGGAAATTCGAGTAATCAATGAACTCATACTTTCTCACCATAACGATATTTTCTGCATAGAATCCTATTACGCTCACGATCCATAGCATTTCCTGAATATCTCAGCATGAAATTTTGCGTTTTTGAATAATTCAGCAAAGATAGGTATCCTTCATCTATACGAACTATCTGTGCAACTTCAAGCATTTTCCATATATAGGTCACTTGTATCTCGCGTGAAAAAGCTTCACCATTACGCTTAATAAATGTAAATGTGTCAATATCCTTGATGTCCTTATAAAGTTGAATTAAGTCAGCACTCAATATTGGTTGTGCCAATCTGATAATCTCAAGTACTTCAGGAATAAATGAACTAATGAATACATTAGTATCTTTATTGATTATTCGTTTATTAATAGATGAAATTTTTGTTTTCATTCTGCTTGTTAAGTCAAGCACAACCGATCTTAGTTCTTCACTTGCCAATAGCGCCCCGTCTTTTATTTCGGCATATACAACTTTTGAACCGTTATCTGAGGCTTTTAAAACGGGACCTGTTGAGATAAAAGATCGGCTATTGCGATATGCCTCATCCAATACAACAATCATTTTGTCACTAAAAAGTGAATCTGCGTAAGCAAATGCTCCAAGTTCACAAAATGATCCGGGGCTTTCCACAAAAAGAATAATTGCGTCACTAACTTCAGCAAGGAACTCTTCAAATGTCAAGAGATCGATTTTACTATCAAATCCATCTTCCCACAATTGTTCTGATAATACAACATTTATATCCGGCAACAATTTTTCCATATATCGGTGAATTATTCCACGGTTGGTATTCCAATAAGAGTCCTCAACGCTTTTATCAAAACCTTTTCCACAAAGAAAGATAAATTTAGGGTAGGTGATATATTTTGCATCTCTTGTATCAAGATGGTTGCGAATGCTTTTAATTTGATTCTCTCCAAATGCCTTCGCCTTCAAAAATATCACCTACCCTGTTAGAATGGAAATACTTACAACTAAGCAGTTGCTGCGGCGCGCTTGTAATGAGAAATTACAAGCGTGACGCAGCAACTGCTTGTAATCCTCACAATTCTTCTGGCTCTGTTTAACACAAAGCACAATACGACTTTCTAAGCCATATAATTTACTAAGCATTTCCTCCTATATATTAGCAAAAAAAGCCGCTATTTGCAAGAATAGGACGGATAATATCTGCCCAATAACCCTACATTATCTAATCCTTTATAATGGAGTTGAATATCTACATTTTAACTACACCATTAGGAAGGAATAATAAGGATGAAAAACAGAAACTATTCGGAATCTGAAAAATCTGCAGTGGTTAAACGCTTCTTGGTCGGTGGCGAACCCGTATCGACAATTGCTGCTGACACTGGTATCTCCAGAAGTACTCTTTATGCTTGGATCAAGTCCGCACGGATTGAGCCGGATATGTTAGATTTTACCCTCAAAAATTTTCGGATGCTGGAAGCAAAGGTCAAACGCCTGGAAGGAATCGTGGAGATATTACAAATCGCAAACTGTACTGCCAACGCACCTCTCAATGAAAAACTCCAAGCGTTAGAAGAGCTCCATGGCCAATACAATGTGCATATGCTCTGCGATGCGCTGAGAGTTCCCCGCGGAACATTCTACAATTATATCTTCCGGAACAAACGGGATAATACTTGGTATGCAAAGCGAAGAGAGGAACTTCGGATCAGAATTCAACAAATCTATGATGAAAGTAAGCAAATCTTTGGAGCAGGAAAGATTACCGCAGTTATGAAAGAGGAAGGTTATAAAGTTAGTCAGGAAATGATCAGGGAACTCATGCGGGATATGGGCCTACTAAGCATTCGACAGGATGCTAAAAAGGTCTATGCCAAAGAGCGCCGCAGTTTGAAAAATCATTTAAACCAGCAATTTGAGGTAACGCGGCCAAACGAAGTATGGGTCAGTGATGTTACATATTTTCTTTGCAAAGATATCAAGTACTACATCTGTGCCATTATCGATTTGTATGCCAGGCGAATTGTAGGCTATCGAGTTGGAAAGCGTAACAGCACACAACTTGTGAAAAGCACATTCAAGCAAGCATACGCATCCCGCAAGCCTGCAGCAAAACTGCTATTCCATACAGACCGGGGAAGCAATTATCGCTCTTATGCTATGTGCTCGTATCTTAAGAAGTTGGGCGTAATACAATCGTTTTCCAAGGCCGGAGTTCCCTATGATAATTCCGTAATGGAGTCCTTTTTCTCCTCGTTGAAACGAGAAGAACTGTACCGAACAAAATACCGCTCTGAAGCGGAATTCAGAGCGGCAGTAGATGCGTATATGGTGTTTTACAACGAGCGCAGACCTCATGCTAAAAACGGTTACAAGACACCAATGAAACTGGAATCTATCTATTTTGAAGGGCCAAACGAGACAGAAACATGTCCTGAACAAAGGGGTTCGGATTGATTGTTTTCATTGTTTTGCATCTTAAAATTTGATGTTTTTTGAAGAATGTCCGAAAAGAAGAGTGTCCCTCGGAGTCCTAAATCCCTTGCAAATCAACGGAAACAAGAAAAACACCATTGATGTCCGAACCTTAGGGGGTTCAGATGTCAATGGTGTTTTCATATGGTGGAGGCGGGGGGAGTTGAACCCCCGTCCGAAAACCCTTCCATGGAAACTTCTCCGGGCACAGACGGTTATTCCGGGCGGCGTTACCGCCCTGTTCCCGTTACCCTGGGCAAGCCGTCACGCCCAGGGCTCCGGTGAGCTTCATTGTTCATGGCCGGCGCAAAGCTTTGCCGGCGCACGTGCACCACTAAACGACGCCTGATCCCGGCTCGTGGTCCTTCCGGGTCAGACGGCCGCCTTTAATTAGGCAGCGTAAGCGTAGTTATCGTTGTTCTTTAATTTATAAAGAATGCCCGTTTTAAGGTGGCCAGGCGCCACCGCCCGCTATTTCCACTTCCGTGTCCCCGTCGAAACCGGTACGCCCCCGCGTCGTCGCAAGCGTCATATCCCTCGCTTCCGCCGGGGGGCGAAAGCTCGCTCATTCCGCTGCTCCTCCTTTTCCAAACGAACCCGCTGTCGCCGGGCTCCGTTTGGAGATACGGGAGAATGAGGTGGGAACTTCCCCTCCCTCTTATGGGGAGGAGAAGTCCCTTTTAGATTTCTCAGACCTTCTCAGGCTCGGGATACTCCACGCCGAAGGTCTCCACAGTAACCGTTTTCATCCGCTGGGGGGTGCGGGGCTTGTCGTTCCAGTCCCGCTTGGCGGAGACGATGGCGTCGGCCACGTCCATGCCCTCGATCACCTTGCCGAAGGAGGCATACTGACCATCCAGGTGAGGCGCCTTCTCCACCATGATGAAGAACTGGCTGCCCGCGGAGTCGGGCGCCATGGTCCGGGCCATGGACAGCACGCCCCGGTCGTGCTCCAGGTCGTTTTTGAACCGGTTCTGGGTGAACTCACCCTTGATGCAGTAGCCGGGGCCGCCCATGCCGGTGCCCTGGGGGCAGCCGCCCTGGATCATGAAGCCGGGAATGACCCGATGGAAGATCAGGCCGTTATAATACCCCTTGTTGACCAGGCTGATGAAATTGTTTACCGTGTTGGGGGCGACCTGGGGATAGAGCTCGGCCTTGATAATGCCGCCGTCCTCCATCTCGATGGTCACGATAGGATTCTGTGCCATGGGAATCACTCCTTTTTGTAAATGGGGAACGCCCCAATATTCACGTCAGAAACGGCCGCGGGATTTCATGGTGCGGTCCATTTCCCGCTTGGCGTCCCGCTTGGCCGCCGATTCGCGCTTGTCGTACAGCTTCTTGCCCTTGGCAAGGCCCAGCTCCAGCTTGACCCGGGGGCCCCGGAAATAAATGGACAGGGGCACCAGGGAATAGCCGTCCTGCTTGATGTGGGCAAACAGCTTTAAAATCTCCCGCTTGTGCATCAGCAGACGGCGCTGGCGCAAAGGATCTTTATTGAAAATATTCCCCTTTTCGTAGGGGCTGATGTGCATACCGATGACGAACATCTGACCGTCCTTGATGTGGCAGAAGGAGTCCTTCAGGTTCACATGGCCCTGCCGGATGGACTTTACCTCGGTGCCGGCCAGCTCAATGCCAGCCTCGTATTTCTCCTCAATGAAGTAATCATGGTAGGCCTTGCTGTTTTTGGCCACGATTTTGATGCCCTCTCCCACTGTATGCACCCCCTCCCGTGGGAAAATCCCCTTGTTCGGGGACATTCAGTATACCATAACCACGGGCAGAAAACAAGGGGAAAGCTGGCGAGGCGGGGGCGTCCGCTGCCGGGCGGAGGGGGCGGTGCGGGGGGAGGATGTTGTGATTTGTAAAATGTGACGTAAATGTGAGAAAATGCTTGAAAAAAACAGGCAATATGCTATACTGCAATTGTAAAAAATCCCGTGATGGGACGAAAAGGAGAATGGGTAATGAAGAGAACGTATCGTCGCATGGCTGCTGCTGCAATCGCGTCCGCTGCGCTTCTTTCGCTGTCCATCCCCGCTGGCGCATACCAGTGGCGGACGGAAGGCGACGGGATGGGAATGCAGGTGCAGCCCATCAGACAGGTGGATGAGGGAGAGGGCTATGTGCCGGTGCAGCTGCTCTCCGTGGGCAGCCTGCTGGAGTTTGACGAGCCGGTGGATGTGGCCATCTACGGGGAAGGGGAGTACGGCATCTACAATCCCACTCCGGTGGCCCAGGATGTGACCCAGTACACCATTGCCGATGATGACAACACCTATGTGGTTGACCTGACTACAAACTCGCTGACTGCCGTTACAAATGGCCAGCCTACCTACTGGACTGGGAGCATTGGCGAGGGCTACGACCCTATTTACGTAAATAGTGGCCTAATTGACGTGCGCTACTACGACCGCTACATGAAGTCGATGCGCATGTGCTACAACATCATACGCCAGTACGACCCCAACGCTTCGATACTCGGCTCATATACGCACAACTGGAACTTCGAGGCCGAGATAAACTCGCCCCGCCTGATGCTCGAGCAGAACGTGCAGTATTCCGAAAAGGAAGGCGACTTCCGCTGGGGAGTGGCCTATCATCCTTACCCCATAGACCTCACGCGACCCGAGTTCTGGAAAAACGACCGGGCAAACGCCACTTTCAGCAACAACTCCACATACGTAACGTTCCTCAACCCCGAAGTAAACAACGCCTGGATTCTCGACCCGGCGCACTTCTACAAGGACGGCACCAAGCGCATACTCTTCTTCAGCGAACAGGGAACAAACTCGCCCGACTACA